>JAWXCH010000034.1:0-2607 GCA_034440595.1 Planctomycetota bacterium
ATTGCAAAATCACGCCCGCGATCTGCGGTTGATCGGATCGTTCGACCGCTGCCAGGATGGCGCTTTTGATCTGATCGTCCTGATTGCTGCCGAGCAGTTGCAAGATCGCAATAATTGCATCGGTATGGTTCGTTTCACTCAGTGCGCGAATGAGCTGCAATCGGTCCTCTTCGGCCGCCTTGGGGTCGTTGACGATTTTCAGTGCCAGGTCACGTGCTGCCGGGTGTCCCAATCGCAGCGCCAGACGTAAGCTGACATTCTCTAGCGTCGACGATTGCAGTAAATTATCGAGCCAGGGCTGCAACGGGGCGGGAACTTTCACCAGCGCACGCCCTGCCAGTTCCTCGTCCAAGGCAACGATCAATGCCTTTTCTGCGACCTTGTCTGCCGCGGCAGCGAGCAGCGTCGCCACGCTTTTAAATCCGGCATCGTTGTTCTCGGCCAGATAGCGGCGCGCCAGCCGAGGACCTACGGTCGTTTGCACGAGCGGATGTTGCCGATTGCCGGCGGCTGTGACGATATCGAGCACCGCTTTTCGATCGGAGATCGCTTTGTTTTCAATCGCCCACCAGATGAGCAGAGGGAGATTTGTATCTTGCATGTCTGCATCATGCACAAGGAGTTGCGCGAGAATCGGCAGGGCCACGGCTCCGGGGAGTCGTTTGGCAGTGCTGGCCAACTGGCTCCGCACGATCGGGCTGGGATCGCTCTTGGCGAGTGTCACGAACTTTGCCGCTATGCTGGGCGATACGGAGTTTTTATCTCCCAAGAGACGGATCGTCCAAGATCGCACATAGGGGCCAGAATTGTTGAGCAGCCGCGCGGCCAGATCGTCATCAATATCGGCAGTGACATAGTGTGCCCAGAGTCCTTGCAGGGCTAGTTCTTGGCTATTGGTCTGAAACATCAACTCGTTTAGTTGCGGTAAGATCGACTTGTCGCGACGTTCGGCCAGAATCAAGCGCGCTTGCCTGCTGTACCAGGCATTCTTGTTAGATAGTAGGTTGACGAGTTCGGCGCTAGTGCGCTTGCGCAGCGGCTTGCCGGTGAATAGGGGCTGTGTTGCGGTGCCTGTGGGGCTGACTTTCCAAACGCGGCCATCTTTGTTGCGCGGAGGATAGTACTTGCGGCTATCGTGCGGATCGCGATGCGCAATGTGGAAGTCGTACCAGTCGGCGACATACGTGGCACCGTCTGGCCCGACAGCCATATCGACCGGACGAAACCCGATATCCTTGGATTGGATGAAATCGCCGCCATAACGGGTGGCGAATGTGGTTCCCAGTTCTTCGAGGCGTGCCCAGCGCGCGCAGCTCTGACGAATGTTGGGATACAAAACGGCTCCGTCCAGTTCTTTTGGAAATGCACCGCCATAGTAAAAAATAAAGCCACCGGTCAGACCGTTTCCCTTGTATCCAAAATGTTGCACAGCATTGAAATAACCATACGTGAACGGGTTATGCAACGGGCCATGTTTGCCAAAGCCTTTGACGTAGTAGCCTCCTGGCACATGATGGCAGAGCGGTTGGACCGTGTTACCGCCCGCGAAGAGATTGCCAAAACGATCGAAATCGATTCCCCAGGTATTGCCGCCACCTTCGGCAAACAGCTCGAACTGTTTCGTCACCGGATGGTAACGCCAGATCCCTTGTTGAAACTCGATGCCGCGAACATTCGCCGTCACGGTGCTTCCTTGAGCACCGTAGAGCCAGCCATCTGGCCCCCAGGTGAGTGAATTCGCGACTGCATGCGCATCGTTCATGCCAAAGCCGCTCAGCAGGACTTCTGGATCGCCATCGGGAATGTCGTCTTGATTCCGATCGGCATAGAACAACAGATAGGGAGCTTGGATGACAAACACTCCGCCATAGCCGACTTCCACGCCTGAGCAGAGATTCAAGTCGGAGAGAAAGTCTTTGATCTTGTCGGGCTTGCCGTCCCCGTTGGTGTCTTCATAGATGGTGATGCGGTCGGCACCTTTTGGACCGCGCGGAGGCGGCTCGGGCACGCGGTCGTACTTGGTTCGTAAATACTGATCGACTTCAATTGCTTTCAGGCCAGCCGGGTTTGGATACTGTATATATTGAACAACCCACATTCGGCCACGGTCGTCAAAGCTGATTGAGAGCGGCTGTTGCACATCGCTTTCGGAAGCAAAGAGCGAAATCTCCAAGCCCGCGGGCACGGTGAACTGCTTGATCGAATCGGCAGGAGGAACCGCCGGTTGCCTTAAGTCGATCTCGGCGGCAATACTCCACGCGGCCACATTCCAAACGGCCATGCATAGCAATGCCACGGTAATTCTCAGTTGAATGGTCAATCGCATCGAATTCCTCTAGGCGGGTGGAAAGATCAGGCGGTGGTAGCGTTTTTCGACGTTTGACTGGCGAGGGGTATGAACGCAGCGGAAAACGTCGGGTAGGTAAAGTACTAAAATATCGCAATGTGGAATGAATTCCAATGATTTTTAGTGCGGAATACTGCACAATGTATAAAACCTGCCCCACGTGCAGTGCAATTATCGAAAAAGCCGACGACGCTTAACGATTTTTGACCGCAATTGCGCGTACTCGCCAGAACGGCCATGCACAGGCCTGCCCCTGTAGG
>JAWXCH010000035.1:0-3368 GCA_034440595.1 Planctomycetota bacterium
GAATACTCCACGCCTGCACTTGCCGAAAAGCTGGGTGTCTCTGAGCAAACGATTTACCGCGACATCGACCATCTGAAGAACAGCGGCTACTCGATCCGGTCCCAGAAGCATTCCGGTGGATGGGCTTACCACCTTCTCACGGAACCATCGAAGGCTTCAAGTGGGAAGGAGGCTTCGAGTCAATGACCGCAGCCGCCACCCCCACAAACTGGACGGAAGAGTTCGGGCTTGATGCACGTCAACCGCCCAATCTCTTTACCAGCAAGAGCCAGATCAGTCCTTCAACCCCGCAGGCTCACCTTCTGCGCCGTGCGTTCGATGTGTTGAAGGTTGACGGAATTCTCTGTGTAGACCACTCGCCGCTGGCGTACTTCAAGCTCGTTAAGCGCGTCACTCCCGCCGCTGTTTACGAAATGCATCGGCAGTTCTGGAATCATAGCGGTGCGTCACTGCTCGTGCTCGTAACTGACGACCGCGTGCAAGTCTATTCAGGGATGACACGGCCAACTCCGGTCGGCGATATGCCGGCCGAACTCCCGAGTCTCGTAAAGAGCATCGAACGTGTTGCTGATGCCCTCAAAGAGTTCGTGATCGCCGTCGAGTCCGGGGAGTTCTTCCACAAGTATCAGCGGTCGTTCGACCCCGCTCAGAGAGTTGACCGTGACCTGCTCGACAACCTTCAAAACACACGGACCAAGCTTGACGGAGCAACGCAAAAACGCATTCCCACCGACGTACTCGACGCACTGCTCTGCCGCTTGGTGTTCACCTGCTATTTGTTCGACCGCAAAGTGATCGGCGAGAGTTACCTCCAGGAACTCGGTATTCGTAATGTCGCTGACTTGCGGGGCTTACTCAATATTTCTTCTCGCCCGAAGGCAAGGGAAAGCCTTTACAAGCTGTTTGAGAAACTAAGGCATGATTTCAATGGCGACTTGTTCAGCAATGACCTATCAGCCGAAAAGAAGCTTATACAGGACGAGCATATCAAGACGCTGAACGACTTCTTCCAGGGGACGAATGTCGTCACCGGACAAGGTGCGCTCTTTTGGCCTTACGACTTTGAATTCATCCCAATCGAAACGATCAGTGCCATCTACGAGCGATTCCTGAAATCGGCCGATGAGCAAAAAGGAGCATTTTATACACCCCGTTTTCTGGCCGAAGTTGTTCTCGACACGGCTTTAGACGGCATCGGCTCGTTGATCGGCAAACGCTTCTTCGACCCGGCCTGCGGGTCTGGCATCTTTCTTGTCGGGCTGTTCAATCGAATCGCGGAAGAATGGAAGCAATCGAACCCCAACGCACGCAACGACCGCAGAGCAACTGAGTTGATGCAACTGCTCCGAGAGAGTCTGTTTGGAGTGGACATCAGCCGCACGGCGTGCCGAATCACCGCCTTCAGTTTGTACCTTGCCTATCTGGACCAGCTCTCGCCGCCGGACATCCAGGCACTTCAAAAGAAAGGGAAAGCATTGCCGCAACTGGTGGCCACCGACGACAAGTCGTCACCAGCTGCGCACGGCGGCAATATTGTTTGCGCGGATTTCTTCACAGATACGGCCCACTGCCCGGCAGACATATCGCTTGTCATCGGAAACCCGCCCTGGGGTAGCATCGCGACCAAAGACACTCCCGCTGGAAAGTGGTGCGATTCGCACTCGCGACCGATTCCCGACAAGCAGATCGCCGCCGCATTTGCTTGGAAGGCAGCGGGGCACATTACCGCGGCCGGCAAAGTATGCCTCCTGCTTCCACATGGAATTCTCTTCAATCACGGGACAACGGCCATTTCCTTCCAAACCGCCTGGGTAAAGGCGCATGAGATCGAGCGCGTGATTAACTTGGCGGATCTTCGCTTTCTGCTTTTCGAGAAGGCCATCCATCCGGCCATAGTCGTCAGCTACCGACAATACGCGCCACGCAATGCCTCGCACGCAATAGAGTATTGGACACCCAAAGCGGACTGGACCGTCACCCAGGCCGAAGTCATTACGATTGCGCCGCAGGATCGGACGTTCATCACTGTTGGGGAATTGCTGAAGGACTTAGCGTCCCCGGATGCCCCGCAGATTTGGAAAAACCGCCACTGGGCGACGCACCGAGACTGGAGGCTGCTCGACCGTTTGATGTCGCTCCCACGACTGCGCGATATTGTTCGCCAACCCCGTGATGCTGCGTCACCAAAGCGCTGGCTCATGGCCGAGGGGTTCCAGCCATTTGGGAAGAATGACCCGGAAGAATCCCGAAAGCAACTCACTTTGCCGAATCGACGGTTCATCCCCGCCCGGTCGTCCGCTCTCGACTTATTCATCCTCCCCGATGATTGCGAGAACCTAGCATCGACCACCATTGATGTGCGAAGACTTCATAGCAGCCCAGGTATTTTCAAGGCCCCACACGTCCTTGTGGCAAAGGGATTCACCAGTATCGCCTTTGCAGATTTCGACGTGTCATTCAGGCACGCCCTTCGCGGGATTAGCGGACCGACATCCGATAGCGACTTGCTGGCGTTTTTGGCAGCCTACCTGCGGAGTTCTCTGGCCCGGTATTTCTTGTTTCACACTTCTTCCAATTGGGGAATCTATCGACCGGAAGTGCATGTTGACGAAGTGTTGCGTATTCCATTCCTTCTGCCAGATCAACAAGCTCACCCGCAGCGGAGCTGGGAAATCGTCCGAGCCGTTGCTCAGACAATTTCCGAAAGTGCTAGGGCCACGAAGGCACATTTTCTTGATCGCGACAATCAACTTCAGAATGCGACCAGGGCCATTGAGCCATTGATCCATGAATACTTCGACGTACTTCCGATGGAAGCCGCGTTAATCAACGACACGCTCAATATCGTTGAGCCAAGTATACAGCCTACGCAAACCAGAATGCCTGTCGAAACAGTGAAGCCCGCATCGGACATACAATGCGGAGCATACCTGAACCAAGTACGGAGCATGCTCAATGGGTGGGGCAAGGGCAGCGGCTCTCATGTTCGTGGCGAGGTAATGCGTTCCGAATCCCTCGGCATTGGAATCGTTATTCTCGAAAGGATCGATAAAGCGAAGCAATCGGAGCCGATGGATCAGAGCGGACAGGATATGATCCGCGTACTGGATAAGGTCCGGAAGGCCATCCCAAAGAAACATGTGACTTTGGATGTCGTTCGTGGAGTAATGGTTTTCGATAAGAGACGGCTGTTCGTGGTCAAACCTATCGGTCAGCGGTTCTGGACTCAATCGGCAGCGATGAACGATGCCGACGAGATCGCCGGGACGATCCTGATGCGTACTCCAGGGGAGTACGCATGATGCATATCGGTTCACCTGAGCAATGGGTCAGTTTTATCGAGACCCAGGTACCTAACATTTTGGCTA
>JAWXCH010000036.1:0-3935 GCA_034440595.1 Planctomycetota bacterium
CCCCACGACCACCTGACGTGGCTCGATGCGCCGCGCTAGTACGGCAACTGGCACATCTTCGGCTGTTTGGTCGGACTCACCAGCCGCTCCAACGGCAGCGTCCTTATCTGGATCTGCCCCCGTTGCGTCGCCCCCTGTTCCGTCCGTCACCGGAGTTGTACTAACTGCCTCCGGTACCTTTTCATTGTCTGGCACCAATGGAAGTCCATTAGCGGGCCTGCCCGCTGCGGCGTTTTCGACCGGCTCCAAACGCAATTTGGCGGCCGGAGGAGGAGCTCCGGCGGCCTGGGCAATTTCGGTTGCCGACGAAGCGACCGTTGGCTGTGCAGCAGGCGCTGCTCCATTCACGGCGGCCTCTGGGGCAGCCGGGGGCGTACTGCCAGCGGGTGCCACACTATTTTCTGTGCCCGGTGTGATTGGTTGATTGGTTTTGGCTGCTGCTGCAATGTCGACTTTACCAGTCCCAGCAAGCTGACCAGCGGTTCCATTCTTCTCTTGTCGTGCTGCAGCGTCCGCTTTATCTTCCGGCGCTCCATCGGGCTGCTTACTCGCATTATCTTGCGCCTGCTGATCGGTGACCGCCACGGTCGGCTCCGTTTCGGAACCGCTATACGACCAGAGCAGCCAACCACCAATGGCAATCGAAAGCACCGCGACCGAGGCCGCTGTGATGCCGACCCAGCTTTGTGTAAGCAACGCCCGCGATACGGTTTCCGCGGAAGCCGTCGACGCAACCAATGGTGTATTCGGCAGGGGAGGGGGGAGGGCGGTCACTTTCGCCGCTAGCGCCGGCGCATGCGTTGTTACGGAGGCCGCACCAGCATGTGGCACTGCCGAAGTGATTCCAGGTGTGCATGCGGGTGGTACCTTGGCAGCAGTTTGTGCTGGCGAAGCCGTAGTCTCTTTAGACAATGTCGCCACTACCGCTGCCGAAGCGGCAATCGCTGCGGCCTTTTTTATGTCGGACTTGTCCAGTGACTTCGCGACCGGCAGCTTGGACTTCTTGACGTCGGCAGAGGCTGCTGTTGGGTTCTCGCTGGCCGCTACTTCACTACCCGGTGCTGCCCCACCTGGAAGCATTGTGGCCGCAAGTTCAATTAGCTCTTCAAACGCACCCAGGTTCTTGCCTGTCGCCGCTTTTTGAGAAGAGCGCGAGATACTCCCCGACGAAGATGATGCCGCATCCATTTCTATGGGAGACTTACTAGCAGTCGTCGAGTCTGACTTTCTGAATAACCGCGACCTGCGTACCGGCTCGCTGGGAACTTCAGGCACCTCCGGCGCGGGCAGCTCGATGCAGACCATGCTGTTGCATTTCGGACAGGCCAGAATCTGTCCAATCGCCGCCGCGCTGGTTACCCGCAGCGGTGCTTTGCAAGTCGTGCAATTGGTGGTGAATGGTATCACGATAAATCCATTAGTGATTCGTTGGGACCACTCGAAAGTTTCTACGCACTATTTCTTCACGCCATTTATTTTTTTTGGCGGCTGCACCAGTTCAGGTGGCAGAGTGTCACCACGCTTGCCAACGGCGGCACGTGTGGTGATAAAAATAGCCATATCCCCGGAAGAGGGGTTCAGCTTAATCACATATACTAGTTTACCGTCTGGATTGGCCCGTAACATGATTTTTTGCAGGATCTGGTCGGCTGGTTGGTCTTTTTCGTCGATGGCCAGCGACTGATTTTTCGTAATTCCGTCCAATTGCAGGTCACCGCCGAGAATTTCGACCGGGACCCCAATTTCTTCGGACAGAATTTGCATCGCCTTTTCCAGTGTTTCCTTGGGAAAAGTGATCGTGATCTTCTTTTTCAGCCGTTCGGCCACGCTCATTGTTGGAGTTGGCACCGACCCAGTGGCACGAGCTGGTCCGCTCAGCTCACGCGGCAAATTCAACGCCAACTCGGCGCTCATCAGCAGATTGTGTGCGGCGGTCGCGGGCAAATAACAGTTGAGCACAACCTGTCCTTCGTCGACGCCCGTCCGTGTGTAATCGGCCAGTAACTGGACCATCTGTGGAAATCGCGACAACACTTGCTCGCTGTGCTTTGGCAAGCGCGACGCGCTAACGAAGTTCTTGGCTTCGCCTCCCCATTCGGCAACGCGCGTGGCGAACTGCTGCTCGTAACTATACGCAGAGCGGTCCAGGTCGCCAATCAGTCGCAGTTCCAGAAAAACATCTTCAGAAAGATTCATACTAATGGCCGAGGCATGGATCGACTCGCCAAAAAACTGCCGCGTAGGGGAGGACAGATTACCCAGCGGTCCACCAGAAAGCTCCGAGTTGGCGTTCTCAAACAGTGACGGTGGAAACAAAACGGTCAGCGTCCGTTTGGAGTCGCTCGTCGCGATCAACTTCACCAGTTCGCGACTCAAAAAAGGCGTAGCCTCTCCAGCCGTAATCGACTGTTGTACTGCGTCAACCGTGCCGACAACAAACAGTGTCGATTCCTTCTTTGGAAAGTAATACGCATCATTCGACGCCACATACATTGTCGCACCACCATGTGCTCCCTCAACCGGATCGCGCCAACGGCGAATCAAATCATTGCGAGTCAATTTTGCGTTTGGCTGGACGACCAAAGTAGGCGACAGCGTGCCGGCCTGGTCGGTCCATCCAACCAATAGATGGTCGATTTGAGAGAGCTTCAGCCCGCACCGCGTTTCCAGCTTTTGCAGCGCCTCCTGGCCAGCGGGGCCAAGCGCCGCCAGTAGCTTCTCTCCCTCCGCATGTCGCAAAAGTTCCGCCGCACGCACGGCGAGAATCACTTGCGAATCGTTCGGCAAATAGCTGATCGATAGCGCCGACCCTGCCGTCGGCGCAGTCCACAACGTCTTGCCGTCGTCAGGAACACCACCCGCCCCCTTCGCGACTAAGGGTACAGTTGTTTTGCTGTTTGCCTTACCGTTGCCGCCGTTTTTACCTCCGCCATCGACCGTTGTGTCGATGCCGTTGCCTGGCAATGGATTGCTTGTCGCTCTATTAGTGTTCGCCGTCCCCTGAACGGCCACAGGCTCCGGCTGCCGCAGCAGCATGAAGGCAATTGCGCCCGTCACAATCGCTACCAAAGTGGCCGTGGCGGCAATCAAGGCCCCGGTGCGTAGATTCCGACACTGCCGTGCGATACGTCGCACCTTGCCGGCGAACGTTGCTTCTTCGCCGTCGCTCTCTTCCTCGCTATCGGTCTCTGGCAATGCAGCCGCCTCGGCAGGTACCGTAAAAATCAGCGTGCTGACGGCCTGACCTTCTGCATTGGCTTGCTGCAGTAGTGGCATGCCAGCATCCGTGGCACCTTCAGCAAAGGGATTCTCATCGTACGAGGCTCCCTGTTGCACAGTCGCAACGGCCGCGAGTTCGTCAAGTGCGGTCAGTGGTGCAGCGAAAGGAATGCCACCGATCCTCACACCATACACCGCCGGCGGCAACGGGGGACCAACATGGCTGAACAGGCTTCCATTGGACGGAACCAAATCATGCGCGCGTTGCCACGCACTGTATGCGGTGCCAGAGAGTGCTGCCGGCGCAGCAAAGACATTCAGCCGCGACGGTTCCAAGAAGTAAGCCAATGCCTCGCCGAACTGCGTGGCCGACAGGTAGCGTTGATGACGGTTCTTGGCCATTGCATAACCGACCACCTGCGCTAGGGATTCTGGCACTCCCAACTGCACAAGCGACGGTGCCGGCTCGACTGCGTGACGTTGCAATTTGCTGGCCGCATCACCGCCAGGGTAGGGGACTCGACCGCTGAGTAGGCGGTACATCAAGCAGCCGAGCGCGTAAATATCGGTCAAAGAGTCTGGCGATTGGTGCGGCGATGCCAGCTCAGGAGCAAAATAATCCGCCGCCGCTGCCAGATTCTCCGCAGCAGCCACACTTCCATGCAGCCGGCTAGCAGCTCGATATGGTCCACGCGACAGCGGAATCTGTAATAGCC
>JAWXCH010000037.1:0-9714 GCA_034440595.1 Planctomycetota bacterium
AACCGACTCGTCCGGTTCTGGAAAGACCGCCGAAACCAACTCCAGCCTGTACGACAGTACAATACCGCTGCCTAAAATCACAAAGTGCAGGCTACACCCATGGCTGTCAGGGGACGGATTTCGGCGTTTTTGACCCCTGTGGTTGCGCCTCAATGGGCCATGTTCCAAGTCGGATGGCTTTCAACTGCCAAAACAGTCTATTTTAACACTGGTCGACCTGCTGTGGCCCATTTCACATATCGAGTACGAGGCTCCACCAGAATATGCATTGCCGCTTATATCTGAGAGAGCGAGGAGCCAGGCGGGTCGCAGCCGAGGGTCGCTACTCGTTAGGTGACAGTTGGTTGCTATCGCGGCAGAATCTGGCACAATACGGTGCTGTTCGCCGCACCACTGGTCGCTTACAAGCAGACGACCGATTTCCAATAGGCGATCATCGGTAGCAAGCACGAGTTAAGGACATATCAGCTAAGGAGCGATGCATGGCACGACCTGTAACACTGTTTACCGGCCAATGGGCCGATCTGAAGATTGAGGATTTGGCTCGCAAGACGAGCGAGTTTGGCTTTAATGGTATTGAGCTGGCCTGTTGGGGAGATCACTTCAATGTGCAGCAGGCACTGGAAGATGACAGCTATTGCGCCGCCAAGCGCGAATTGCTCGAGCGCCACAATCTGGGCTGCTATGCAATCAGCAACCATCTAGCCGGTCAGGCGGTGTGCGACATTATCGACGAACGTCACAAGCTGATCCTGCCGCCGCATGTTTGGGGAGACGGCAACCCGGCTGGTGTGAATAAGCGTGCCGCCGAGGAAATGAAGAATACTGCACGCGCCGCACAAAAGATGGGGGTCGAAGTCGTTAATGGGTTCACCGGCTCAAGCATCTGGCACCTGCTGTACTCTTTTCCACCAGTTTCTGAAAAGATGATCGAGGACGGCTTTAAGCAGTTCGCCGATCGTTGGAATCCGATTCTGGATGTCTTTGCCGAATGCGGTGTCAAGTTTGCGCTGGAGGTCCATCCGACTGAAATCGCTTTTGATATCTACACGGCGCAGCGTGCGCTGAAGGCGCTGGATCGCCGCGAGGAGTTCGGCTTCAATTTCGATCCTAGCCATTTGATCTGGCAGGGAATCGACCCGGTCGAATTCATCCGCGAGTTTCCTGATCAGATTTACCACTGCCATATCAAAGATGCCATCGTCAGCTTGAATGGCCGATCGGGTATCCTAGCCAGCCACCTCAACTTTGGCGATCCGCGACGCGGTTGGGATTTCCGCTCTCCTGGTCGTGGCGAGGTCAATTTTGAAGAGATTATTCGCGCGTTGAACCAGATCAAGTACCAGGGTCCACTTTCCGTTGAATGGGAAGACTGCGGCATGGACCGCGATCACGGTGCCCGTGAGTCGGCAGAATTTGTCAAAAATCTGGACTTTACGCCGAGTAATGTGCAGTTTGACGCGGCCTTCTCGGATGAATAATTAGGCCGTCAAGGGTCGGATTCTACCATTTAAATTGATACACAACGCCCGATTGGCCCGCCAGTCGGGCGTTGTGTCGTTGATCGGTCGTAGCGATAATTGATATCGGCACAGAGTTTCTGTCGGCACCGATCATCTGGCGGCATGTTTGCGATGTTGAGATCCCGTTTGCGTCGTTTTGCATATCTAACACGGATGTCACCTGCGCGCGCGCGGCTCGGCTGCTGGTTGGCTGCACCGCTAATTCTGATGATGTTCTTCGCGTCAACTTCACATCAAGCGGCGGAACCAAAAGATAAGGCATCACCGGACACAACTGTTCGCCCTAGTGCAAGGTCAGGTCGAATTCTGCCGCGACCGGCGTGGACTACCTCACGATTGCAAGGCTCGCCCGAGCCGCCCCCTCCGTTTCGGACCGAGCATGTTTTCCCGGGTGTGAAGTATGATCATCCCGTCGCAATGGCTGCCGTCCCCGGAGAATCGCGGTTCTTCGTCGTGGAACAAGGGGGGAAGATCTTTTCCTTTGATGGCAACAACAACGCCGCGACGGCCGAACTGGCCATTGAACTAAAACGCGACCTGAAGTCGATTCAAAAAACACCGCATGCACGCGATGTGAAAGACACCTATGGCCTTGCCTTCCATCCGCAGTTTCAAAAGAATCGTGAGTGTTTCATCTGCTATACGCTCTGGTCGGACAATGGAACGCCGCTAGTCGATGGTACGCGCGTCTCGCGTTTCAAGGTGAGTAATACGTCGCCACCACGAATCGACCCCGACAGTGAGGAAATACTCCTCTCTTGGCAAGAAGGGGGACACAACGGCGGCTGCCTGGCGTTTGGTCCCGACGGCATGTTGTATATCTCAAGCGGCGATGCCGGAGCACCCACGCCAGCCGATCCGCTCTCGACCGGGCAGAATCTCGACGACCTGATGTCCTGCATCCTGCGGATCGATGTCGACAAGTGTGATGCCGGGAAGAATTATGCCATTCCTAAGGACAATCCTTTTGCCAGCACGCCAAATGCGCGGGGAGAAATTTGGGCCTACGGATTTCGCAACCCGTGGAAGATGAGCTTTGACCGCGAGACTGGCGACCTGTGGGTTGGGGACGTCGGTTGGGAAACGTGGGAGATGATCTATCGCGTCGACCGAGGGGGCAATTATGGCTGGAGTATTGTCGAAGGACCACAGAAAGTCCGGCAGGATATCCAACAAGGCCCATCTCCGATCATCGCCCCGCTCGATTCGCTGCCGCACAGCATCGCCGCGTCGATCACCGGTGGCTATGTCTATCGCGGCAAAAAACATCCTAGCTTGCAGGGGCACTATATCTATGGTGACTGGGAGACGCGCCGGCTCTGGTCCGCTAAAGTCGAACGGAGCGGTACGCCCGAGAGGCCGAATATTCGACTGGGCGAGCGTCGCGATCTGGCTCCACCGGCGGTGCGGCTGATTTCGTTTGGCGAGGACAACGCCGGGGAGTTGTACCTATTGGATTTTGACCACGGCACCGTTCATGCACTTATGCCGCAGGAGAAACAGACTGCCGCCGGCAAGTTTCCAGTTAAACTTAGCGAAACGGGACTCTATGCGGATACCTCCAAGCAAGAACTGGCTGCGGGCGTTGTCAGGTTCGACGTGCTGGTTCCACAATGGTCGGATGGTGCGATGGGCAGTCGGTTTATCGCGGTACCAGGCAGCGAGCAAGTCGTCGCACTGAATAGCCCCAAGCACAACACGGGGACTTCGTTCCACCGTCTGATGGATTTTCCGGCAGGGACGGTCCTTGGCAAGACGCTGTCGCTGCCGACAGAAGCTCAGTCCAAACTGCGCCCGATTGAAACGCAGCTTCTGCTGTTTGATGGGAGCGTGTGGAATGCGTATACCTATTCTTGGAATGCAGAAGGAACGGATGCGAATTTAGTTGCCGCTGGTGGTGCCGAACGCACCGTCGAACAGTTTGAACCAGCAACCGGTAAAGCTGAAACTCGAACTTGGAAATTCGCCAGCCGTGACCAGTGCATTCAGTGCCACAATCCCTGGGCCTACACAACGCTTGGCTTTACAATTCCTCAGCTAAACATTCCCGGCGGAAAGCATGGCATGGCGCAACTAAAGCGTTTGCAGAAAATGCAAGTGCTGCGCCTCGCGGATGGGCAACGAGAATTTATCATCGAGCCGAAAGATTGGTCGATGCCGCTGGTCGATCCTTTCGACCAGAAGGCCGACTTGACCGCACGGGCACGATCCTACCTGCACGTCAACTGCGGGCACTGTCACCGTTTTGGCGGTGGGGGTAGCGCCACGCTGGAGCTGATTAATAACCGCAATCTGCCGGATTGCAAGCTATTGGATGAAAGACCATTGCAAGGGAGCTTTGGCATCGCCGATGCGCGGATCATTGCACCGGGCCGACCTTATCAATCTACGCTGCTCTATCGTTTGGCAAAAATCGGCAGTGGTCGAATGCCACACCTTGGTTCGGAGATGGTGGATGAACAAGGAACACGGTTGATTGAAGAGTTCATCCGTTCGCTAGATAAGACGACCGTCACTCAGAAAGACTCACTACCAACTGAGCTAAAAGAATTGCTGACGTTGGTAGGGGCGACCGACTCGACGGGTACGCTCGGTTCAGCGCAGACTGACAAACAGCGAGCTGAAATCTCCAGATTGCTCGGATCGACATCGACGGCTCTGGCATTATCGCGGGGATTGGCCGATGGCCGATTCTCCAAAGCGACTCAGCAGCAAATTGTAGAGACTGCAATGCAGCACTCCGAGCCGTCTGTCCGGGATTTGTTTGAACGCTTTGCCCCGCCGGAGCTGCGCGTAAAACGGCTTGGCGAGCAAATTGACGTGCCGCAGCTACTGGCAACGGTGGGGGATATTGCCAGAGGAGATGCTCTCTTTCAAGCTGGAACGGTGGCCAATTGCAAATCGTGCCACCGCATCGACAAGACGGGCGAAACGATTGGGCCTGATCTATCGGCAATCGGTAAAAAGCTGAACCGAGCGCAGCTTCTGGAAAGCATTTTGGAACCATCGAAGGCGATCGATCCCAAATACGCAACGCACCTGATCACCACGGATAGCGGTCAACAGTACACGGGCGTGATTATTTCTCAGGACAAACAGACGGTTGTCTTGCGAGATGCACAGGGGAAAGAAGTAAAAATAGCGACCTCGGAAATCGATGAGTCGATGCCGCAAACGCAGTCGATCATGCCGGAGGGGTTGCTACGCAACTTGACCGCACAACAGGCGGCTGACTTGTTGCAGTATTTAGAGTCTCGCAAATAGCGAAGTCGAAACCGTCTGCTATTGCGGATCTTGCATGCCGGGAAGCACGAACTGCACGACTCTTGGCAGCTCGTCACAATCATCTTCAGTGCGATTGTATCTACTGGAACGGCCAGACAGTTCGACCGAATCATCCTCTTTTCCCAACGAGTACGCTTCTTGTCGCTCGGTGGTTCGTCCGCGTGCCATATCCAGCAGTTCGCTCGATTCGTCCAGCAGATTCTGATAGTGGTCGTCCCAATCTTCATGTTCGTGCATCGCACTTGCATCAACTGGCACTCGGCTATGTTCGACCATTCGATCAACCAGATACAAAGGCCGAGCACGCACCTGATCGTATATGCGAATGACGTACTCGCCGAGCATGCTGATCCCTAGTGCGTTGATCGCACCAAAAAATGAACCGACGATCATAAAGGATGTCCAGCCTGGAATCGCCAGGTCGGTGAACAGCCGGCAGTACACGGCGAAGCCCGACAAGGCCAAAAACACTGCTAGTGCGATGTAGCCGATAATGTAAAAGATCGAAAGTGGCAACGTCGAAAACGAAAAGATTGCCGTCTTTGCCAGTCGCCATAATCCCCGTAACGAAACGCGAGGACAATCGTCGTATCGAGCGTTGCGTTCAACCGGTACACCAGTCTGGCGAAATCCAACCCAGGATCGCAGGCCCGGTAGGTAGCGGTCCTTTTCGCCCAGGGCCACGATTTCTTTCACAACGCGTGCGTCGAGTAGTCCGAAGTTTCCGGCGTCGGCCGGAATTGGTGTCGTAGCCACACTGGCCAGCAGTTTATGGAATCCAGCGAACAGCGCTCGTTTGTAGATACTCTCTTTGCGATCCACGCGAATTGCATACACCACATCGTAGCCAGCCTGCCACTGTTCTAGAAACTGTCCAATGGCTTGTGGTGCGTCTTGCAAGTCGGCGTCCATCAGGACCACTGCGTCGCCACGCGCTTGCTCCAGGCCAGCCTGCACGGCCGCCTGATGGCCAAAGTTTCTGGAAAAGTGCACTACGCGAATGTTGTGATGCTGGTCTGCCAGGCAATCCAAGATCCGCGCACTGGCGTCGGTCGAGCCGTCGTTGACGAACACGATTTCGGCATTCGTGCCGCAATCAACGATCGCTTCCTGCACCTGCTCGTGCAACGTCTCGAGCACGGCGGCCTCGTTGTAGACCGGCAGGACAACTGTGATCAATGAGTCGGAAAGTGGCGGACGCCCGTTCTGCTCTAAAGAGTATCCGCAGTCCTCAATTTTCATAATCCGCTGGCTCGTGGGTGTGCTATCCGCCCCAGAACGCAAGAAAGTATCAACGTCGTCCACAAGCCTAGTCCACAAAATGAGACTATGCGGCCATTTTGCAGGCTATCCGGCTGAAACGTCAGGCTCACGGAATGCTGTCCGACAGGGACTGGAATGCCGATAAAGTCGCCGTTTACACGAAAAACCTGCGTACTGGCCCCCTCAACTGTTGCCTGCCAGCCGGGATGGAAGCTCTCGCTCACAACCACCAGGCCCGGACTGCGGGAGTCGACCAGCAGTTGATACATGCCGGGGCCTTCGCGCCGGATTACCACTGACTCGGCCAGTTCTACATTCGTTTCAGTACTGCCTTTTTGTGCCTGTTCCTTGCGGGCTTTCTGACGTTCCATTTGTCGTTCCGCTTCAGAAAGCACCAGTGCGGCCAATTCTGGTGAAATGGCATCCGTGGGCGAAATGATTGCTTCGCGCGACAGGTCCATAGTCAGTACTGCCGAGGCGGGAGAATCTGAAACCACCAGTTGGTGTACGTTTCTTGCGCGGCCCAAGGGCGGGATAAGTCGCCGCCAGTTAGGTGCATTTTTGTCGTTTGCAGCCGCAGTTCGTTCAACATCGTTGCTGGTGGAGAGGCTTGGAGGAACTCGCTCCCACTTCGCCCCTGCCAATCGCTGGGCAGGCAGGGTGCGGTAATCGAGCTGGCGGGCTGGTTCTAGTCCGGCATAGCCGTCGACACGCTGCCACCCGCGCAGCAGAATCCGGTCCCCTTGGCGTAGCGCTTCACAGTGTCCTTCTAGCAGGACACGCCCGCGAGAATTGCTCGGCGGAACGTCTGTTGCCGCAATGAAGTTCTCCAGCGGCTGCGCACCGCGGTAGACGCCGTAGCTTAGCCCGTAGAGGCCGAGATCGATTCCGGTCAACGCGATCAATCCAGCGATCGCGGCCCTGGGGAATCTGCCGGTCATCGTCAATATCGCCGCGGCAATCGTGAGGAGCAGCGGCCCTGCTAGGATTGCGGGCCAGCTACCTACATTCTTTGGCCACAAAAGTACCGCCGTCAGTGCCACGAGCCAGCTAAACGTGACCAATCGCGCTAGCGCGCGGTGGGAGACGAACTCGCGGGGTGAGGAGTCTTTCTGCCTCAACTCTTGCAATAGTACGGCCAGGCCGATTCCGGCTAGCATAGCCACAGCCAGATGAATCAAACTGATCGCGCGGCAAGGAAAACGCATATGCCCAAGCACCGGCAGGGCAGAAAGAAATCGCTGTATCGGTCCATATTGCCCAATGGCAAGCAGTGTCGCTACTCCCACCACAATCAAGGCAAACCGGAGCAGATTCTGCATACGGTCATCGAGATACTTCCGCCGCTGCAACGCAAATATGGCCAGCAGTAGCGGCACCGCGCCAAAATAGAGCGTCAGTTCGTGTGTGTTCTGACCGACAACGCGAGACTCAAACAGGTAGGGAGCGATTGGCTGCAAGAAGTTCAATGGGTGTAGCGATCCGCTAGCTGAAAATTCGGCGTTGACCTCGGCACGTGCGGAGTGCTGTAGCGCGTCATAGGTCGGCAGCAATTGAATTGCCGCCAGCGTAAATCCCAACAGTACGGCAACCGACCACATGGCTAGCAACTTCAACTTGCTGCGAATAGTTGAAGCTATATCAGTGTCGGCGCGACTTGCAACGATCCAGACGCATTGGGCTAGTAGCGAGTAGCAAACATACTGCGGATAGCCGAGCAGCAACTGCGATCCGGTCAGCAGTGCAATCGCGCAAATGTTCAAACCGGTCGTTGACCAACTCCGATCGCGCAGCAGACGGTCGCAAAAGTAGAGCAGCCAGGGCAGGTGTGTCAGCACGGCCACCGCGTTGACATGCACAAACCGCAGCAGCATAAAGCCGCCAAAGGTGAAGGCTGTCGCTCCGAACAGTGCCGCAGCATTCGACAGTGTGCAGCGACGTAGCAGCACCACCAGGCCGCAGAATAGAAACAGGTAGCTCAACAAGCACTCTAGATTCCAGGCGACCGAGAGGGGCAGAGATCGGTATAGCAGCAGATGCACCGGGTGGTAGGCGCCGACTTGCCCTTCGCCCGTCAGGTAGAAGCCGCAGTACAAATCTGGACACCAATCGAATGCTGCTCCACTGTTCAAGCTCTCTGCGTAAAACGAGCGCAGCGGCAGATGAAAGGCACCGAGATCATCCGCGGTGTAAACGGAACCGCTTATTGCTGGTAGCGCCATCGCCAGAAATAGGGATAGAGCAACCGCTATGGCGATCCAGCCGGTTAGCGTACTGAGTAAGACCGTGCCAAATCTCGATGGACCATAACATATGGAATCGTGAACAGTCTCGCGCACAATTGTGCCAGAAGTTTCAGTCGATGGTTCGGCATTCAGTTCGGCGATGGACATGGCGTCGGGCGATGATTGCTGGCAGGTTATCCGTCAGCAAAAATCTACGCCACAGGGAGCTATTTTCGAGGGAAGACCGGCCCGCTTGAAATCGCTGTAATCATTACAACTGTCGTAGCAGGATAGATAACGCGGGATTTTTATGATGACGGCGCAAACAACCGGCAGAAGAAGATACTCTTACCTCGGGCAGATAACTCAATCGAATTGTTCTCATTCCAATCGCAGCCATGAGCACCGTGCTCGACGAATTGCCGCTGAAAGGATCGCACGACGACGAAAATGTCGCTCGGCCTGCGGTAAGTCTGCGCACCTGGTTGCCTATTTGCTGGAGCTGGATCCTACGGATCAACTGCCTGGCCCTTCTGCTCGCGGCAATAGTGCTGCGATGTTGGGAGCTTGGCACGATTCCCGGCATCAATGGCGACGAAGCCTGGTACGGCGTTCAGGTCATGCAAATTCTACATGGCGAAGCTTTCAGCTTCACCACGCCGACCGGTAACCTTGCCAACCCGTTCTATTTTTTGCCGCTACTGGCGCTGCATAGCGTGTTTGAGCCATCGTTTACTCTGTTGCGAGTCGTGGCATTGGTTAGTGGATTGGCGGCGCTGCTGGTGAACTACTGGCTATGCAACAAGACATTTGGCCGAAAATCGGCGGTCGTATCGACATTGATCCTGGCCATCCTGCCTATCAACATCGCCTATAGTCGGTTTGGCTGGGACACCAGTCAAAGTCTATTGTTCACATTGCCGCCGATCTATTTATCGCTGCTGGCGATGTTGCAGCCAGCGCGCCGCGTATCTTTCACAGTCTGGACGATCGTATCTTTTGCCGCGGCGATTGTGGTTCATCCGACGAATCTACTGATCGCCCCCTGGCTGCTTGTGATGCTTGTGTACGCCTGGCGCGACCGCATCCAGCAAATCTTGCCGACCTGGCAGAAAAAGGGAATCGTCTCGCTGATACTTCTAACCGCTGCCCTAATGGCATTAGGAGGTCGATTGGCACCGCTGATCGAGCGAACGCACGATGCCGCGCAGTTCGGCCTATTTACAAAGCATCTCGGGCATCTCTTTTCGGGCGTTTCAACCTACGAGTTCATTTCCGGCAGCATGTTGAATTCGGTTGGAAACCCGGACCCCGCCAGTCCTGAACGGATCCACTCGGATGCCGCGATGATCGTAGTGCTGGCGCTCGTCGCCTGGCCGCTCTATCGTCGCGTGCGAAAAAAGGAGCCGCTGGATATC
>JAWXCH010000038.1:0-3420 GCA_034440595.1 Planctomycetota bacterium
CGGGATTGCGGGGCTGCGGGTGATCGATGCTTCGATCATGCCGTCGGTGGTGTCGGGCAACACGAATGCGGCGACGATCGCGATTGCGGAGAAGGGGGCGGATCTGGTGCTGGCGGACGTTCGCTTGTAGCCTCGCCGAAGGAACTCCCAATCTTTGGGGTGTTGGATATATTGCGGCATCGGGCAACCGTGCGTAAGGTGATGCCCCAATAGCGCGATTTGGAGTGCCGCTGTTGTGCTGTGGGAATCGTTGACTCAACGGAAAACTTTAATCCCGCTTAGGTTCGCCAACTACAAATTGTTAGGCGCCTCAAGTCCGGTCTCCATACCACAGGCGCAACTATGAAGTTCGATCAATCCGCTGCAGAGACCAAATCGAGTCAAATGCGTGAGGCGGCTATGAAGGCCCGGCGCTCAGTCAGTACGCTTTCTACAGGAATTATCAATGATGTACTCGAGGCGTTTGCTCAAGTTACTCCACCACAAGAGCCCGAACTCACGATCGGACTAGTCACCATCAGTTCGCTTTACACCTCGCCCCAAGCTCAATCTCGAAAGCCCGGCAACGTGCTTTTGAACTGGCGAAAGTTGATTGATATTGTTCCCGATGTCTCGCTCGCGGGCCTTGGCGCCGCGACCCTACCGGTTGCGCCTGGGTGGTCGATTGTTCTGGCGGGACTCTACATCTGGAGCAAGGTCTCGCGCAGTAGCACGGAAGTGTTCAGCGACATCGAAGCGATTGTGATTCTTGCATTTTGGAAGAACAAAAATAGCGACAATAAAATTCCTGAAGCGGAAGAATTCACGAGAGCAAATGAACTTCGCGCTTCATATTCGCTCCAGCCCCTGACTCATGGCCAATATGCGTCCGCAGTCGATCGGCTGACTACGATCGACTGTCTAGAACTTGAAGATGGCATCATTTGGCTTCGCGAGTGGGTGCGTTCAAATATTGCTAGCCATCGTTTCACTGTGGCACATATCCCAGATTTCTAATGCTGGCTTCGCCAGCTTGTGTCGGCGGCGAACCAAAAGAATTTCACATGAAAGGGCACCGTGTTCGACGCCGCGATTGACGATCTAGAGGCTCTATTGATTGCTGATTTCCACAAGAAGCTGCTAAGGGCGTCATTAAGAAGTCTGGAAGAAACTTTAAATCCACTTGCGTTCAACAATTTCTGCGCGGGCTTTCGCGAGCTTATTCGACACGTACTGAGCGACCTGGCCCCTGATGCAGAGATCAAAGCTTGCGCTTGGTATGAACCAGACAAATCCTCAAAGTCAGGTATTACCCGCGCTCACGCGATGACTTACGTTATCCAAGGCGGACTGCCGCATAAGTACGTTGCCGATGTCTTGAAGCTCGACGTGTCCGATGAAAGACGGGCTCTCATCGCTGCAGTGAATCTACTCAACAAATATACACACGTAAATGCATCGACATTCGATACAGACGTCGCAGACGCGTCTGAAAAGGCGGAACGTGCTACGAGGGCGTTGGGGAATGTCCTGACGCTTGCGAATCAATGCCGCTCGGAGTTGGCCAGCGCACTACAGGAAACAATTCAAAATGAAGTAGTAGAGCTCGCCATCAGCGAAATGGTCGATTCGATTGACGGATTGGCATCGCACCATTGCGTTGAGAATATCGATGTTGAGGAAGTGAGCATTACCAAGGTCGATAGTGAATACATTCACATTCAGGCATCAGGCACTATCGGGGTAGAGCTTCAATGGGGCTCCAATAGCGATGTGCGCCGCGGCGGCGGAGCTGTCGGTAACGATTCGTTTCCGTTTACTTGTGACCTACTTTGTCACGTGGATACTCCTGATGACGTGGCGGTTGTGGAAAACACGCTTTGCGTAGACACAAGTTCGTGGTGGGAAGGCTACTACGACGAAACATGAGATGCCTTAAGCGGCTGACCATTGAAGATTTTTTATGATCATCAAGAACAGTTTGCCTGTGTTCAATACCGTCTATGGTCTGCCGACGTCAGAATTCCGGCATATTGCGACGGCTGATAATCGTTTCGACATTCCACGAATTTCAGTTCAACGGGCTATTACCAGAGTAGACAAATGCGGCTGTACTATATGACGACCGCAAAATGGGCGGAGGTTATCTTGAGGGAGCGCCGGCTGAAGCTCTCGCGCTTCTTCGAGGCGAACGACCCATTCGAACTAAACTTGATTGACAGTCGGGATCAAAAGCGGCGCGAAATTGTCGAGATGATCGAGAAGTATCACAACAATTGCACAGGAATGATCTGTTTCGGCGAGGATTGGGTTAGTCCCATGATGTGGGCACACTACGCCGATAAGCACTATGGTGTTTGCATCGGCTTTGAGGTTGAGGACAAGTTGGTCAGTGCTGTGGAATACACCGACAGGAAGATCGATGTTGAGTTCGGCACGCACCTTCCGAATCACGGACTATCTGCCGAATTGCTCAAAAAAATCCTACTCACGAAGAGCACTGCCTGGGCGT
Organism: Planctomycetota bacterium; assembly: GCA_034440595.1. Lineage (GTDB taxonomy): Bacteria > Planctomycetota > Planctomycetia > Pirellulales > JALHPA01 > JAWXCH01. The sequence continues at coordinate 2,492 of JAWXCH010000038.1, forward strand.
CAGAAAAGGAGCGACGAGTGCTTGCGAGACTCGAGAAACCCGATCCTAAGAATGGGCTCTACTTCACCGACTTTGGACCGCAATTGGAGCTGCGCGCCGTAGTTATTGGCCATCGATGTTCATGGACAACTAAGAAGGTGGTGGGCCTCCTTGGCCAAGTAGTTGCGCCGGTCCGCATATGCAAGGCGCGACCTGCATTTGGTCGCTTTGCAATGGTGGAGCAGCACCTAGTTAGGTCCGTCACGGTGCGACCGCAAAAGGCTTCACGCCGACGGGACAGATAGACCATGGTTACCTATCCGATTCACGTTTCTCGAGATAGCTATCGAGGCTCAAATCCTAAGAAGCGCGCGAAGGCGCAAGCCACAAATCAGCTGGCGAGTAGTCTTGAGGCGCACATCAACAAGAAGCTACAAAATCAATCTGAACCCATTCGGGTCTACATGTACCAAGAATTAGCATTGGAGACCGGAATCGCCTACGATGCAGTGAGAAAGCTCGGCTTCAGCATCGACGGCGGAAGCGGTGGGTTTACTGCATATAAGTCCGGCCTAACGCAGGAGCAAGCAATGGATATCGTGGCCAAGCGCAATCGGACCTAGAGGGGCAGAATTGGGTTCTCGAACGGCGTACGAGTAGGACCCCGTCGCGACCGGCCAGGTCGCCTATGGGACATCTGATGCGCAAGCTATCCGGTCGCAATCCCGCTCTCTACGAAAAATGGCGCCACGAATCCGCACCCAAGTGCCACTCGGTGTTCCGCGTTCGCCACGGCGGCGTCGAGGCTTGGGAACGACCCACAGAGAAGTCAGGCACAGTTGCTCGCCGCTTACAGCAACACTAGCCGCCAAACCAGGAGCACCTCCCCATGTTCTCCCACATCTACATAGGCGCCTCCGACTTCACCCGCGCTCACACCTTCTACGCCC
>JAWXCH010000039.1:0-6015 GCA_034440595.1 Planctomycetota bacterium
CTATTTCGATCCGCCTTATGGGATCAAATTCAATTCGAATTTTCAGTGGTCGACTACCAGCCGGGATGTGAAGGACGGGAATGCGGGGCACATCACGCGGGAGCCGGAGCAGGTTAAGGCGTTTCGGGATACTTGGCGGGATGGGATTCACTCGTATCTGACGTACTTGCGGGATCGGTTGACGGTCGCGCGGGATTTGTTGACGGAGTCTGGGTCGATTTTTGTGCAAATTGGTGATGAGAATGTGCATCGGGTTCGGGCGGTGATGGATGAAGTTTTTGGGGAGGAAAGATTTGTATCCCTAATAGCTTTCACCAAAGGAGCTACGGGTCTTGGCTCCTCCGATAGGATGCCGGCAAGGCTGGACTACATCGTGTGGTACTCGAAAGGACAGAATTCGCACAAATTCCATCAGCTCTATACGTTGCGTACTTCTGGAATTGACATGAGTTTTAACTGGATTCGCCTAGTAAGTGGCGAAATACGAAGACTTACTCCGAGTGAAAAAGCGGTAGAGGTAGCTATTCCTCAAGGCGCCCGAGTATTTCAAGACGTCTCGCTTACAAAGCCGGGACCTGGTAGAAAGTTTGAAATCCAATATGAGGGAAAAACGTTTGACTCCGGTAAGCGGTGGTGGGGAATGACGCCTGAGTCGCTCTCGCGTGCCCTAAAGACCGGTCGCGTCGAAAGATTTGGGAATGCCCTCCGTCAGTTGCGGTTTCTCGATGAGTCGTCCGCGGTTGCTTTGGGAAACTTGTGGGAGGGTTTCCTAGGACAAAGCGATCCTGTCTATGTTGTACAAACCAATGTAGAAATAGTCAGGCGCTGTTTGCTGATGACTACAGACCCCGGTGACCTCGTGCTGGATCCGACGTGCGGCTCAGGCACTACTGCCACTGTGGCGGAGCAATGGGGTCGGCGCTGGATAACGATTGATACTTCTCGTGTAGCGCTGGCCCTTGCTCGAGCTCGAATTATGGGAGCGCGATATCCATATTACCTGCTGGCCGATTCGCGTGATGGCCGTCTCATGGAGGCGGAAATAACACGAACCGCGCCTTCCTCACAGCCAGTTCGCGAAGACATCCGCCATGGCTTTGTCTACGAGCGCGTTCCACACATCACGCTCAAGTCCATCGCAAGTAGCGCTGAAATTGATGTTATTTGGCAAAAGTGGCAGGTCAGTCTGGAAAAGCTGCGTGTGGAGCTAAATGTCGCGCTAAAGACAAGTTGGTCAGAATGGGAAGTTCCACGCGGGGCCGAAGCAAAATGGCCTGATGCGGTGAAGAAGTTACATCGACAGTGGTGGGAATCCCGTATGTCGCGACAGCAGGAGATTGATGCCTCAATCGCTGCCAAGGCCGACTTTGAATATCTCTACGACAGACCATATGACGACAAGAAGAAAATTCGAGTAGCTGGTCCTTTCACAGTGGAAAGTCTTTCCCCACACCGAGTACTGGGTGTGGACGAGAACGACGAATTGATCGATACAGCTGCTCAGCCCGGTGCCGATTACGTTGCCAAGCAAACATTCCCGCAGATGATTCTGGAAAATCTTAGGGTTGCTGGGGTGCAGCAAGCCCACAAGGAGGACCGCATTGCATTCACGAGCCTTTCGCCATGGCCTGGCAATCTGGTGTGTGCCGAAGGGCGTTTTATTGAGGGGAATGGACATACTGGAACAGAAAAGCGAGCGGCAATTTTCATCGGACCTGAATTCGGCACCGTCACGCGACCCGACCTCGTTGCCGCCGCGCGAGAAGCTGGGGATGCCGATTTCGATGTCTTGATCGCCTGTGCTTTTAACTATGAGGCGCATGCGACCGAATTCAGCAAACTTGGCCGTATCCCCGTGCTAAAAGCTCGTATGAATGCCGATCTACATATGGCAAACGATCTAAAGAATACAGGGAAGGGAAACTTGTTCGTGATATTCGGAGAGCCCGATATCACCGTCTTATCGGAGAAGAACGACCTAGTACGCGTCAGGGTAAACGGTGTGGACGTATTCCATCCGCAGACAGGAGAGGTGCGCAGCGATGGACCAGAAGGCATCGCGTGCTGGTTTATCGACACCGACTACAACGAGGAGAGTTTCTTCGTTCGCCACGCATACTTCCTTGGCGCGAACGACCCCTATAGCTCACTCAAGACCACTCTCAAAGCAGAGATTACCGAAGAAGCCTGGCAAACGTTGCACAGCGATACCTCCAGAGCGTTCGTTAAGCCTAAGTCGGGCAGGATCGCAGTCAAAATCATCAATCATCTCGGCGACGAAGTGATGAAGGTATTTAAGCTTTCTTGAATCACGCTAATTCTGATGTCGTGACCAACAACAACGAGTAAACGAATGGCAGAAAATGTCATCAAGCCCAATGCCCGAGGCCATCTGAATAAGTTGGTGGAGGACCTACTTAAATCCGGATGGACGATAAACTGCATTCCGGAGGATGGTCAGGTCCCGAGAAACGGGATCAAGTTGGTATTGGCTGGTGGAAACGCAGAGGCAAAGATACGTGTGTTCGCCTACAAAATTACCAGCTCGGGTAGAAACAAACCGCATGAACGACGAGTAGAAATTACGACTACGTATAGCAGTGGCTTGAGAGCAGAAGAATATTTCAGGGATGTAGTGCTGGGTATAGATGATGCGTCCGGGAAGTATGTCGGCATTGATAGCAAGCGCTTGAAATGGGGAGGCATGACTCACAATGCTTCGAGTTTTTTTGACCTAGAAGGATTGTCGGTTTCAGGCGGTAATCTCCTGATAAACCCGCGGTTGGCGACGAAACGTCTTTTTCCTGGCGGGATTGAACTGCATGCGTTCTTTGATCGCACGCGACTCGCTGAGTATTTGTTTAATCAGAAAGAGATTCACTCAGGCTTGTACGCTTTTGGTGGATCTTTTGGTGGTCCGAAAATTGGTACGCGCGGTGCGATCAGTGCAATAAGGAGGAGGCATCCGGCTCGCGGTGATGCGTTTGTTTTCTCTTCGACCGAACGATCTCCAAAGCAGTCGTTTGATTCCAGATTAATTTCAGCAGTTGAACAGCGAGATTTCACGAGGCTCACAAGGCGGAAGATTTCTCCGGAGCAACTAAAGAAAATACTTATCGCTTGCGATGAGATCGGAGCATTGGGAGAGCAGGCAGTACTCGTTCGAGAGAGAAAACGGCTCACTAAGCTTGGGTTTTATGACAAGGCGAAAAAGGTAGAGCGCGTTAGCCTTAAATCTATCGGCGAGGGTTACGATATTTTGTCGTTTGAAGACGATGGAATCACTAAGAGATATTTAGAGGTCAAAGCGACCAGCGGACGAGGCTATACAGTTGACATTTCACAAGGCGAATGGAATGCCGCCAAAAGGCTAGGTGGCCAGTACTATGTTGTTCGAGTGATAAACGCTAGAACCTCACCTTCCATTTTTTATATTCGCGATCCGATCAGATTGCAGCAGCAAGGACTTGTCACGAAGACCCCGAGCGGGTGGAAATTGGACCTTCGATTGGCAATGGGGCTGAAAAGGAAGTAATTGCAATGTGTTTCCAATGGGTTGTTCAGTGCACTTTCGCATCGCCGACTCCTTCACCGACGGCCTCGCGCGACTAACCGGCGATGAGCAGAAGGCCGCCAAGACCACTGCCTTGGATCTTCAGCTCAATCCGTTCAATCCGGTCAACCCGGGCATGCAGTTGCACAACATCGAAGAATCCAAGGACAGGAATTTCTGGTCAGTCCGCGTCGGATCGGATATCCGACTGATCGTGCACAAGACGTCAGGCAGCATGCTGCTCTGCTACGTTGATCACCACGACAAAGCGTATGACTGGGCGAAGCGCCGCAAGTTGGAATGTGTTGAAAGGCAACCGGGCCCTTGTTGCCGCCATCCAGCGACCGACGCAGTCTGGATGTGGTGGCGACGCAGACTTAAAGGGCGATCTGGAGGCCGATCCGTCAGAACAAATGGATGCCTGACGAGATAAATACGAAATGGTCGACGAGCCGATGTCGGGGCGGACTGCAGGGAAGGTGATCAATCACATGGGGGATGAGGTGATGAAGGTTTTCAAGGTGTAGCATTCTTCCAGTATATGAACTATCGACTTCAACAAATAAGGGTTCCGCCGATCGTGGAGGCGGTGCTCGATATTGATTGCGATATGCCCCCCGCCTTCGATCTGGTGGCATTGGAGCCCTCCGCGCACGACGCTCTGCGTCACCGTTATCCAAAATTGCGAAAACAGTTCATTCAGGAACACCGGGTTGTGGCGCCGATCGACGGCGCGCCGAAGATGACGAGCAAGCAAGGGATTCAGGCGCTCCAGTTCCTTCAAAATGACGAAAAGCAACTCGTGCAAGTGCGCGCGCAGGGTTTCTCATTCAATCGACTTGCTCCGTATGTAAGCCTGGACGACTACTTGCCTGAAATGGAGCGTACATGGCGCTTATTTGCCGGCTTCGCTGCGCCGGTTCAAATCCGGCTTATTCGATTGCGTTACATCAATCGCATCCTGCTTCCGTTGTCAGAGGGGCGGGTCGATTTAGACGACTACCTGAATCTCGGTCCCCGGCTTCCGGACGAAGACAGACTGACCTTCGCGGGGTTCCTGAATCAACACTCCGCAGTGGAAGCAGGCACTGGGAATCGGGTGAATATCGTTCTCGCGGCTCAGCCACCGGAAGGTGCTAGTCTTCCGGTCATCTTCGATATTGAAACTTTGAAATCTGTGGATGGCGAGCCGAGTGACTGGTCGCTTGTTAACTCAAAAATTCAATCGTTGCGGGAATTGAAGAACCTGGTTTTCGAGAGGACTCTTACTGACAAATGCTTGAAGCTTTTTCAATAGAGAGCGCACCGGGATTCGCCGCCCTGCATTCGCTTGCGCGCGAAGGAAGTGCCGTCTCGACTGAAGCGCAAACACTTCGACAGGCTGCCAGCGATGTGGTGGATCGCGTGGAGCGTTCCGAAGCGTTGTTCGGCGGCAAGGGTGCTGCCATCTCTCAAATTTGGGCTTTGGCGAATGACCATGCCGAACCCGATTGGGATGGCAATGGCGCATATCCAATACATCGACTGGCCGTTTTCAAAGCCACCGCCTTCATACGTGCATTGCCTGACGATTTGCCATTGCCGGAGTTCGCTCCCGAGCCTGACGGTTCGATATCCCTCGACTGGATTGTGTCGCGCAATCGCCTTTTCTCAATGAGTGTAGGTACGAACGATCGGCTGGCGTATGCATGGCTCGATGGAGCCGACAAGGGTCACGCCGTGGCGCGGTTTGACGGGGTGCGCGTTCCGACCAGAATCCTTTCGGGTATCGAAGGAATCATGAAAGGCAAAGATGCTGGCGTCGGGCCTCGCTGACACGGTCGATAACGAGGAAGATCTCGCAAGATTCCTCACGTCGTCCGGTCATTTCAATGCCGCCGGCGCCAAACCCGCCGCATTTCTACCCAATGCCAAGAATGGCGAAACATCCGTGTTCCGGCACGGAAGCCATCCGCCTGCGTCGCTTTGGCAGATCGCGAATGATCACGTGGGTGCCGCTCGGACCCTGCATGGAGCCGCCATTGTCAAGGCGAAGCATGTCAGATCGGTTCTGTTGGATGCCGTCGCTCAGGAACCTCCACCTCGACACGCGAACATTGTGAACTGGCCGTCGTCACAAGCCGATCCTGACATGACGAAGGCGGCACAAAAAGAGCGGGCAGCTCTGATTGCTCAGCACGCTGAGGTGCTTCGGCGCTGATCCTGCGAACGGCGCAAGAACGCATCGAGACAGCGACGGAGGACTCCGACCTGGAGGAGGTCTACAACACCGAGCGGCATTTGCTCTACGTGGCCTGCACCCGCGCGCGGGACCAACTGATGGTGAGCAGCGTCGAACCGGCTTCGGAGTTCCTCGACGATCTGCGCGGGAAATGACCCGCCGAATTTCTAATAACGTCCTCTAAGCCACCCGATTCATCAACGGCTCCCCCGCCGCCAGCCGCCGCACATTCTCCGCCGCC
>JAWXCH010000040.1:0-12393 GCA_034440595.1 Planctomycetota bacterium
GACCAGCTCTGGGCCGAAGGGTGCAAAGCCGTCAAACGATTTGCCGAGCAACCACTGCCCGCCGGGCTTGCGCTGCTGCCAGTCGCGTGCCGAGACATCGTGCCCGCAGGTGTAGCCCGCGACGTACTCCAGCGCCGACTCGACCGGAATATGCCTGCCACACCGGCCAATGACGGCGACAAGTTCGGCCTCGAAATCTACCTCTTTACTTAGCTTCGGCAGCACAATTGGATCGCCATGTGCACTAACAGCCGTGGTGAATTTGTTGAACACAACCGGCTCAGGAGGTGGCTGCTTGCCAGTCTCCCGGGCATGGTCGGCGTAGTTCAGCCCGATGCAGATGACCTTGGGAGGATTTGGGACCGGTGCAAGCAGTTTGACCGTGCCGGGATCGATGCCTTTGCCTGTTTTCGCTGCTTGCTCAGCACGCTGGAGTAGTTCCTGGCCACCGGCAAGTAGCTCGTTCATGCCTGTTGGCAGGCTGCTATCGGTAGCGTGCAGGTCGATGTATTGGCCATCGCGCACGGCGGCCACGCGGGTGCCGAGTTCGGTTTGAATGCTGACTAGTCGCACGGGATGGACTCCAGAAGCAGGATTTCGTCGGAAGCCTTGTCAGCTTCTGCTTAAAGGTTATGCCTGCGCATTGTAGCCATCCTGGTCTGCCAGATGGAGTCTTAATCTGACGCAGATACAGCATTGTCTGACACAGGTGCAATTAAACTGGCGACAGCGTGCAGCAATTTCTGCGGGTCAATCGGCTTACATAGGTGGGTCTGAAATCCGGCCTCCAGCGATCGCTGCATATCTTCGGCTCTGGCAAACGCCGTGAGCGCAATCGCCGGCATCTTGGTCGCGTCCCAGCGCAAGCGGATCTCGCGAATCATTTCATACCCATCCTGAACGGGCATGCCAATGTCCGAAATGATCAGGTCGAAAAGTTGTTCGAGCTGTGACAGCGCTTCGGCGGCCGAGGCGGCAACGACCACCGTTGCACCGGCCTGTTGCAGCAGTTGCCGAATAATTTCGCGTGCGTCAGCTTCGTCGTCAACTACTAGAATCTGTTTTCCAGCCAGCGATTGCGATTTGAGAAGATCCAGCGACAGCGCTTGTCCAGCGGCGGCTTGCTGGGCTGCCGATTCGCTCGGCCGCTCAATAGTCGCCGACTTGCGCGGCAGGCGAACAATGAAAGTGGCCCCCTGCCCCGGCCCATCACTCGTGCAATGCACGCTGCCACCATGCATCTCCGTCAGTTGGCGAACAATGGATAACCCAAGCCCTAGACCACCCACATGGCGCTTGGAGGTTTGATCTTCCTGTCGAAAACGGTCGAACACGTACGGCACAAATTCCGGTGCGATTCCCTTGCCATTGTCAGACACGCGAATCTCTATATGAGACTCGTCCTGCGTCAATGCGATCGCAATCGTTCCTTTGGTAGGGGTAAACTTCACCGAGTTTGATAGCAGATTCCAGACGATCTGTTGCAGACGTGCGGGGTCGGCCATGATCTCGCCGACCACAGGGTCAATCGCTTGCTTTACGACGATCTGTTTGGCTTCGATTGCCGGAGCCGCCGCTTCCAGTGACGCAGCAATCACGCCAGATAGCTGGCAAGGAACGATTTCCAGTCGCAGCTTCCCGGAGATGATGCGCGAAATATCCAGCAAGTCTTCGATGATCCGCGTTTGCATTACCGCATTGCGCTCGATCGTCTCGAGACCTTTTTCCAAGTTTTCTGCATTGCCCGAATTCACTCGCAACAATTGTGCCCAGCCGAGAATTGAAGTCAACGGTGTCCGCAACTCGTGAGAGAGGTTGGAGAGGAATTCGTCTTTCATACGATTGGCGGCTTGCCGTTCGCGAATCTCGTTCTGCAGCGATTCGTTCACCCGATACAGGTCCGCAGTACGCGATTCAATCCGCTGCTCCAGGCTCTCATGTGCAAGTCGCAGTTCTTCTTCGGCGCGATTGCGTTCGGCAATTTCACGTTCCAGTTCCAGCGGATCCTTGAGCGACAACACTTGTGGAATTATCGGAATCAGGGCGATCACTGTGGCCCAGGAGACGATCGCGGTAATCAACTTGATCAGCCCGGCCAGTCGATACGCGGGCCACCAAAAGATCAGCGCCTCCATCAAGTGTGTGGTGCCACAGGCGAGAATAAACGCGCCGAATAACCAAAAGACACTGCGAAACGGCAAGTTGCGTTTTACGACCGCAAACCAAATCAGCACCATTGGAATGGCGACGTAGGCACTCCACACGCCGAGGTCTGAAATGATGTGTAGGTAGCCATGTCCATCGGTCCAGGTTCCACATTTCCAACGGGGCGGAAAATCGGTCGTATCAAACAACTGGCGGAAAAAGTCAAACATGGAAACTGTCCGTTAAAAGGTCGAATCGTGGATCCTATTGTGACCACTGGACTGGAACATTGTCCAGTAATTTCGGAAGCCAGCGTGGAGATACGAAGTAGCCGATTTCTCACGCCAAAACCCTGAGCGGAGAGAATCGCATAGCGCGATGCTATGGTAGATCGATACGGCGGATTCCGATTGCGGTCACTTCGTTCTTATTGCTCCCCAAACGTCGCAGCAGAAAGTCTTCACTGTAAGTATCCAACAAGACCTTTAGCGGCTGCAGAATCTGGTAATCGTCGGCTCCGCGAAACTTAATTGTCACGCAGTACTGTCGGCACCAACCATGCTGTAACCAGTTTTGCAGCAGCTCCATAATCCGCTGCGGAAAGGCAATGATATCGCTCAGCAGCCAGTCCACAGTGGCGGGTGGCTGATAGCGAAATGCGTCCGCCTGTAGAAACTCGACCTGTGGGTTATTCATCAAATCGGCACGCAGTTCACTGCGGTCAATCGCAGTGACTGCAGCACCTGATTGCACAGCTAGCCAGGTCCAACTGCCGGGACAAGCGCCAAGGTCAACACACGTTTCACCCGGTTGAACCGACTGACCGTAGAGTTGCCACGCTTCGGCCAGTTTGGCAAAGGCCCGAGCTGGCGCCTGTTCGTTTGCCGGGATCAGAATTTCTCCACCCGCGAATCGCGACATCGACCGCCGCAGTTGCCAGCGCGTTTCCGCACCGGCCAATGAAATATATCCTGCAACCGGCGTTGTCAGTGCGACCTGGATCAGTGCTTCATCGGTTTGCCAACGCGCCGCATCGTCGGTAACCAGAGAGCGAAGCAGGCGGCGCTGCTTCTTTTTTAAGATTTCAAGAACTGCACCGCGAATCAGCTCGCAACGACCGCGTGAGGGGGCGTCGTCGGTATCAAATAGTCCGTAAATGTGCAGCCGCCAGGGGGATTGATGCTCGGCTAATTTCTCAATCAACCAAATGGCGACAAGCTGTCCCCACTGCTTGACCGATTCTGCCTGCACTGCAACCGGATCGGGGACAGTTTGGTTGCAGAACACGACGGACGGGGGCAACTCGGCATCGCTGGCAGATAGTTTACTGGTGATCCAGCCAGGGCGAACTGCGGAATGTTGCGAGCCGGGAAACTCCGCTGCCAATTCGTCTTGTAGCGCCGCTTGCCAATCAGGGTGAACAATATGCAATCGCGTGGACATGCCGTGCCTGAGTAAGTCTGATTCTACGATTTAAATTCTTTACCGCAGAGGGCACGGAGCAGAACGCAGAGAAGAAACTTGCTCCTATCCAGTTCATACCGTTCATCCGTGTTCCTTCTGCCTCTTTTCATTTAAATTATTAAACAAGGATGGACAGGATGAGCAGGATACGCACATAACCCGTCGCAACGCACATTGCCCTCACCCGTCGCTGGGGCGACGACCTCTCCCGGTGGGAGAGGTGAAAATCCCGCCTCGAAGCCGAATTTAGATTTCTATATCGACTTCTGGCAGCATCAATGAATCATTGGACGAGCCGCCTGAAGATTGTACAGGAGGTGCAGCATTGTTTGCAGGGGCGCGCAGTCGGCCAAAAAACCCGCGACGCTGCGGAGGAGGCTGAACTGTCTCATAAGATGGTTGCGCTGTCGCGGCTGCTGGTTGGGCTGGCGGGGTGGGATTCTGACCATATGGGGAAGTCGGCGAGTACTGCCCTGGCTGAATGCTTGAACTGCTCGGCTCGTAATGGCCGGCCGGTGTCACATTCGACGGAGACTGGTCGGGCATGTTCCAACTGCTCTGCGTGTTGTAACTACCTACCGCCGGATCGGTCGTGCTGCCTGGATAGCTATTAGGTGGCCCGTAGTACTGATTCGCAGGTACCGCAGGTGCTACCCCATTGCTTGGATAACTGCTGTTTGGATAGGGATTGTTTTGAAAATTGCCTTGCGGAGCTGTGTTATTCGGGGGCGGATAACCGGGCGTTGGGTAGCCAGCAGCCGGATTCGTGGCCGGCTGACCGTACGATGCTGGCCCGTAAGTTGGCTCGGGCGTGTAACCCGTGCCAGGGGCAGTCATGCCGACCGGTGGTGGACTTCCGGGCGGTTGTCCGGGCACGTTGAACTGCAGGTTTGGATCGGCCAGATCGACATCGGGGAAGCCAGGAATCTCTGGCTTGACCCACAGGTTGTTCTGCTCTGCCGGCAACGAGTTGATCAGCCATGAAGCAACAGTGATCGTAAACCGCATATTGGTCATCGGCCAATCGATTTCGATTTTGCGCGGCAGATTCACGCCCGACAGGCCATCGCGAATGTGGTCCGAAGTGGTTGCCGTGGCCAGCCGATCGCCACGCGCGTTGTAGAGGTTCTGTTGCAGGACCAAGGCCTTCGACTCGTCGACGATGGTCGTCTTGACCAATTCGCCACCGGTGGTCTGGATGCGCGATTTGATTTCGATCCGCCCTTTGCCGATCGGTGCATGCCCTTCGATTCTTTCGTTCGGGCCAAAGGTCGGAATTCCAAATGCATCGATTAGCCAATCGGCATCCACCGGCATGATGGATCGAACTGCACTACCCGCAAACTGATCGTGGCGGCAGACGTAGGTGGCTTTTGGTTCTGCCTTGGCGATCCAAACCCAGAATATTTCATCGTTGCTGCCGATATCGACCTGATCGCCCAACATCATCGCTCGTGCGCGAAGTCGAAATCGCCGCTGTCGTTCAAAGGCAATTTCCGACTGAAACGGCGGCGCACCAGGAAAGCTGATACTCGCCTGAGTAGCTCGTGCGTTTTGAACGCGATCGCTGTTGTCTTTTACCGCACGCACGACCTGATCGAGTGTCGCCGCTTGTGGCAAGATCACCGGAATCGGCGGCCCTGCCGACCGCAACATCCAAGGACACTGTGCTCCACCGGCACTGACCAGCAACACTAATAACGCCAGCGAGAGGAGCGGTTTGCGATGCATAGCCGGTTGCGGTTAAAGATTAAGATTGATTCGATCTAAATTCACACTGGCAGAGCCAGTGGCACACAGTCGACATTACTGCATCGCAAACTACCCTCACCCGTCGCTGGGGCGACGACCTCTCCCAGAGGGAGAGGTGAAACTTCTTGCCCTATGGCACTTCAAAACTTTCCGCGCGATCAACCCTTGCACTTCATTTGCACTGGCAAAGCCAGTGGCACACTGTCGAAATTACTGCATCGCACATTACCCTCACCCGTCGCTGGGGCGACGACCTCTCCCGCTGCGCGGGAGAGGTGAAAATGCTGCTGCGTGATTTGTTTACGACGCATCGGCAAATAACAGCCGCGCTAGTTCTTGCTGGATCTCTTGAATTCGCACTTCGTCTGGTGTCACCACACGAACGCGATAATCGGTCTCTTTACGCGGGCAATACAACACCATCGTCTCACCCGCCGGTTCGGCCGGTTCTGTATCTTCCAGTCGCAGCACTCGCCGCCGTATCAACAGCAGCGTCAATACGTAACGCAGGTCCGATTGTTCCGGCTCATTCTCCAGATCCTCAAACAATTGCAGCATCACATCGTTGGGTGCCCAATGAAATTTTTTGGCATCGCTGGTGGGAACTTGCGACTTCCACCAGCCAACTGTGTCTGCCGGGGGGCCTTGCCAGACTTCGCCACTAAAATCCTCGCGCACGATCTGCGAACCGGATGAACGGAGGACGGAGTAAAATACTTCGCCCGGCTTCAACTCACGTTGCGAGACGGCGCAGTGACGGGTCCCTCGTTGAATGTCGTAGTCCATTAACATCACTTCTGTCCGTGCTCCCTAAATACGCGCAGCCGCGCCAAGGGGTGGTTCGTCGGCGCGCGCAAACTCCGCGCGGCGGGCAATAGTATTGCAATCGATCAGACCACTCAAGGTGAGTTTCCGCCGTGCTAGCACCGCTAGCGTGGCCAGCGTGAGAAGCAGCGTGATTTAGCGACCTGTTTTTTCGCCAGTGGCAGGTCGTTCAGATGTGGCCGGGGGTGCCACAGGAGCAGGGTTATTGGCATCGCCTGGCGGCGACGCAAATTGCTCAGCAAAGAATACTCCTAAGCCGTCGGCGGTGAATTGCGCCAGCCGGCAGACTTTTTGCGTTCCGAACTGGCCGATCAGGCGGTTCTCCAGGTCAACCAGGACCAGTGCCTGACCCTGATTGCCAGAAAATTCAACCATATACTGCCAGCGCGGTGTTGGAAGCGACTCGTCGTCCCACAAGAAACTGTCATGCTCGATCAGGCTGCGACGAAAATGAACCAGCCCTCGAGCCTGCGATATGTCGCGGTAATTCGCACCGTTGGCAATTTCGGACTCGGCACCGGCCAGGCCGCGGCCCGACTCCGACATCTTCTTCAGCTTAACCTGCGGGGCCAAATTGATGATTCTGGCGGTGCGCGCTCCCCAGAATTCCAACGGGCGGCGAGTGGTGTGGTACTGGTACCAGATTGCCCCGACCGCAGCTAGAACGGCCGCCACAAACATCAGCAGTATGATCGACTTTCCGCGGTTCATTTGCCCACTTCCCCTTGAGATTCTGGCACCTCCCTGCCCGCCGCCGAGGGGTGTATTCGCCGTTCCAGATGCAAAATAGCCTGGAACACCTAACCGCATCTGGTTTGCCTGGTGAGCTGTACTTCCCCCACCAAGTCAGGTCAGTATACTGAGACTGTGGCTCGCGGGAAATGCAAACTAACACGGTTCGGTATAAAGCCTGTCGTTTCAGGGCAGACCAACTCGATTTTTGCCGCTGATAGTTTCTGCGAGCTGCCCGTTGGCTGCCATCAGCCAGTTGAGGACTGTTATATCCCTGCCTGACCTTCTATATGCCGTCGACCATGGTGAACGAATTCGACCCTTATCGCGAAGCACTAGTAATTGAGCAACTAACTGACTGGCCCGAGTCCTTTGACGATTGGGACTCTGTGAAGCGCCTGGAAGCCGAAGCGCGCCTGCATGCTGACCCACAAGCTGCCGAAATGTTGGAATACGTCCGCCAGCATACTGGGTTTGCTCGCAAGATCACCGTGACCGATGATGACCTATCTCGAATTGGTATGTCGTAGTGGTTTAATGCATTGACGGCCGGTGTGCCACTGGCGCTGCCCAAGAGTATCGACGGATCCATTGTAGGTTGCAAAGCAACTAGAAATTGAAAAATGCGACTTGCACGTAATACGCCGAAGGCGTTACATACCATAGCCCCAGGTCGCGCAGCGCACCTGGGGTTAATGTCCCCATCTAACCGGTTACCACGAAGTGGTTACATTCCTGCCGGTCATGTCGTGAAATCTCATTTTAGCCGCTTGTGTAACCGCTTCGCGGTAACTGTTCTTTGGAAACTTATACCTTGGGTACGCTGCTGCGCAGCGAACCCTAGGCTTTGGAATGGAACGCCTTCGGCGTACTTGGCAATTTCGCGAATTGACAGTTCAACGCCACACAATCGCGTACTCCATTGAAACATCGCGCCGCGCAGAGGCAGAGGCAGAGGCAGAGGCACAAAGTTTGACTGTGATACGTAAAAGCTGATAGCAAATTTGCAGTTCTATAAAATTAACACGTTACCAATCGAGTTCCCCTAGATGAGTGTGCCACCAGACAGTCCGATCTCCGAAAAGTCGAAAACAGTACATGTGGCATTGGCCGAGCGGAGCTACGACATTTCCATTGGAAGTGGCAATTTGCCGTCCCTGGGTGCACAAGTCGCCGCCTGTTGTCGGTTGACGCATGCCGTGGTCATCACCGACTCACGCGTCGAATCGCCGCACGGTGAAGCGGCGATTCAAAGTCTGGACGCGACCGGTGCCGAGGTCGACGCACTGGTCATCGAAGAGGGCGAGCAGAGCAAGAGTATCGACGTTGCCTCCGCATTATGGGAAAAGCTGCTCGACCTGGGGACCGATCGCAAGAGCGTGATCGTCGCCGTGGGAGGTGGCGTCGTCGGAGATCTGGCAGGGTTTGTTGCCGCAACATTTGCCCGCGGGCTACCCTTCTTTCAAGTTCCGACGACACTCCTGGCGCAGGTCGATAGCTCGGTCGGCGGCAAGACAGGGGTCAATCTGCCGGGTGCCAAAAACATGGTCGGCGTCTTTTGGCAACCGCGTGGCGTGCTGATCGATACGCAGGTACTCAAGACCCAACGCGATCGCGACTATCGCTCTGGCTTGGCCGAAGTCGTCAAGTACGGGGTCATTCTGGATCCAGAGTTTTTTGCCTACCTGGAGAAAGAAACCGCCGGCCTGATCGCGCGGCGACATGCGGTATTGGAACGAGTCATCGCTCGCTCGTGCGAACTGAAGGCCCAAGTCGTACAGCAGGACGAACGCGAAGAGACCGGGCTGCGCGCCATCCTGAACTACGGTCATACTTTTGGCCACGCCATTGAGGCGGTGCTTGGCTATGGAGAAATCCTGCACGGCGAAGGGGTCGCCATTGGCATGGAGTGTGCCGCTCGGCTGGCACAAAGACTGGGGATGGTCGACAGCGAATTTGTCCGTCGCCAGCACCGTCTACTGGTGGCGCTGGGTCTACCGGTCACATTATCTGGAGTCGATCACGACGCGCTCTTGGCGGCAATGCAACACGACAAAAAGGTCGAGCATGGCCGGCTGCGGTTCGTATTACCGACTCGACTGGGACATGTTGAGCTGGTGCCGGACGTGTCCGTCGACGACGTTCGCGCGGCAATGCCGATGGGCTAGGTGACCTCGCTGGTTGCAGCGATTAAAGCGGTCAGATCTAAATTAGCCTAATTGCAATGGCATACAGGAGTCTCACGCGGTCACCGCCCGGGTAGGTGGCGTTGCCGCACCCCAGAAGTTGCATTCCTTACGTCTATTTAATGTACAAAAGGACATAGGGATTCTTCCCTCGCAAGTCGCTTCAGAATGCGTTAAGGTGAAAGTGCGGCTAGCTTTGAATTCGCAACAGCAAGCTGAGCGAATATGTGGCAGCAAGGAAGCATCGAGCCGTATGGAATCAGCAAAGTGGCCGTAGATATTGCCATTATTGGTCTGCTACGGCGTGGGTCAGTCAGATTTGTCCGATCGAACTATTGCAAATGGATTCAGCAACCCCTTTTCGCGTACTCATTTTGGAGGATCGTGCCAGCGACACCGAACGGATCGTTCGGCTTCTTGGGGAGTCCGGATTTCACTTTGATTGCCGAACTGCCAAAAATTCCGAGGAATTTCGTTCGGAACTGGCTCTGAATCCGGATATTATATTGTCGGACTTTGGGTTGTTTCAGTTTGACGCCTTGCAGGCCCTGAGAATCCTGCGTGAGCAGGAGTTGGACATTCCGCTGATTGTGGTGACAGGGAGTATCAGCGAGGAGGTCGCGGTTGAGTGCATTAAGCAGGGAGCATCCGACTATTTATGGAAAGATCGCCTGGCACGGCTGCCGGCGGCAGTTAAAAATGCACTGGAAGAGCGTTCACTTCGCCAGGCTAAGCGATTGGCCGAGGATCGCTTGCTGGACAGCGAGCAAAGGCTACGACTGGCGCTGGAAGCAGCTCAACTGGGGATTTGGGAATGGGATCCGCGGACAGGTAAGATCGGTTTCACACGTGAATTGGGGCCGTTGTTTGGAATGCCCTCCGGGGAATTTTTCAAGTGCATCGATTCATTCCTCGACGCAGTGCATCCGCATGATCGTTCGCTGGTGGCACGTCTCATGACTCGAAAAACCGAACCGGAAAGCACCTACACGGTGGATTTTCGTGTCTCCTGGCCTGATGCCAGCGAGCACTGGCTCTCGGCACGCGGGTGTGTCGAGTGTGACGAGTCTGGTCAGATGTTTGCGGTTGTAATGGATCTGACAGAGCGTGTCCGGCGCGAACAGGAGGCAAAGCAGCGTCTGGCCGATTCGGCGCACGCCGATCGCCTGGCCACAATGGGAGAATTGGTTTCGGAGTTGGCCCATGAACTGAATCAGCCCCTTTACGCGATTTCGAATTTCAGTGAGGCGTGCTTGAACGTCTCACGGAAGACGGAGTTCAAAGGAGCCGACAACCTGCGCGACTGGCTGGCGCAGATCACTGCGCAGTCGCATCGCGCGGGGGATATTATCCGCCGTGTCAGCGGCTTTGTACGCAAGTCTCCCAGCCATGCGACGGCGGTTCACGTCAACCAACTGGCCCGCGAATGTGCGCAGCTGATGCAGGTCAATTTGCGAGCAACCGGTATACCGCTGACGTTGGATTTGGGAGAAAACCTACCGTCGGTGCTAGCCGATCCGGTGCAGATTCAACAGGTTCTGGTCAATCTGGTGAGCAACGCGATTGATGCCATGCGATCGCAAACGACGGAACATCGCGAGGTGACCATTCAGACGCGCCAGACAACAAGCGAAGAAGTCACCGTTTCCGTACAGGATTGTGGTCCAGGAGCAACAGACGAGGCGTTTGCACATTTGTTCGATGCGTTCTTCACCACCAAGTCAGTAGGAATGGGGATGGGGCTAGCTATTAGCCGATCAATTGCCGATGCGCATGGCGGACACTTGGAAGCGCATCGCAATCCTGATCGCGGGCTGACATTCAGACTTGTTTTACCCACGACTGAGAGGACATGAAAAATGAACACAGAGCCGGTGGTTTACATTATTGATGATGATCCGGCCGCGCGAGAGTCGATTGCCGCGTTGATTCAATCGCAGGATCTGGCCGTGATGCCGTTTGCTTCCGCCGAAGATTTTCTGGCGAAGTACGATTCATCGCAACGGGGGTGCTTGATTGTCGATGTGCGTATGAAAGGGATGAGCGGTTTGGACCTGCAGGAGCAACTGGCCAAGCAGCATGCCAACTTGCCGGTGATTGTCATTACTGGATTTGCCGATGTTCCAATGGCTGTCCGTGCCATGCGGAGTGGTGCGGTGACCTTTTTGGAAAAGCCCTCTGGCGAACAAGCCATTTCGGATGCGATCCATCTGGCGCTGGATCAAGAAGCACGCGCCAACGAACTGCGCCAGCAGCGCGACCAGATTGAACAGAATTACGCCAGTTTGACACCTGCCGAACTGCTGGTTCTGGATCAATTGATGCAAGGCATGCCGAACAAGGCGATCGCTTCGGAGCTTGATCTCGGGCTACGAACCGTTGAACTACGCCGCGCAACCATTATGAAGAAAATGCATGCGGACTCACTGGCGGAATTGGTACGGCTAGTCCTCTCGCTACGCTCATAAGATCCGCCTGGCCGCTAAGCCGCCGGGACTGCTGCTTCTGTTCATTCACTGAGAATATTGGATCGTCTATCTGCCAAGCTGCGCGCAGAAACGATCCATGAACAGATGCACCGGTCCAGTATAGTGGAACGGCCGGCGGATCCCCCTTTTTTCTGGTCAACGCCAGGTTTTATTAGAAATTTTCTGCCAGGGGATTTCTTCCCTGTCCCATCGATTATACATTTGTCTTGCGGCGAGGCCGACGCGTAGCATGCGATCGGCAAATTATTTCGGCACCAAGACAATCGTTGGGGCAATTCTCAATGAACGACTCTGAAATTGAGCAGACTGACCGTAGTGCCGATCCTAGCGATCTAAACGCGGCGCTGACGCTCTGCCTGACCAGCGGGGTCGGGCCACGCACCCGGCAATTGTTGCTTGGTCGATTTGGCTCGGCGGCTGCCGTGCTGAATGCCGCACCCAGCGATCTGCGCGATGTTCCAGGCGTCGATCCCAAAATCGCTCGCGCCATACAAGCGGCACGGCTCGAAATTGATACCACGGCTCTACTGGAATATTGCCATGAAAACGATGTGCATATCCTGCATGAGCAGCTAGAGCATTACCCTCGATTGCTGCGCGAGCTACCCGATCCGCCAGGGATTCTGTTTGTCCAGGGCTCACTGCTGCCGCGCGATGCCGTTTCGATCGCGGTTGTCGGCTCGCGACACGCCAGCCACTACGGGCTGGTGCAAGCCGAACGACTGGCCGGGGCACTTGCGCGTGCGGGCGTGACCATTGTCAGCGGTCTGGCACGTGGCATCGACGCCGCTGCTCATCGC
>JAWXCH010000041.1:0-15294 GCA_034440595.1 Planctomycetota bacterium
CCGTTAGTTACTATCGCGATATCCGCCCGATCCTTCAGGAGCACTGCCACGGGTGTCATCAACCGGCCAAGCGCGGCGGTGATTATGTGATGACCTCGTTTGCCGATATGGTGCGCGGCGGAGAGAATGGTGCGGCGGTGGTTGCCAAGAAATCGGCCGATAGCAACTTGCTGACGCTCATTACGCCGGGTGACGATGGCAAGGCAGAAATGCCCAAGGGCAAACCGGCCCTGGCCGCCGGAGCGATCGAGCAGATCACGCGCTGGATTGAGCAAGGTGCAATGGATGATACGCCCGCGTCGTCTGCTCAGGCTTACGACGCCGATCATCCGCCGACCTACCGCGGTGCGCCCGTAATTACCGCCGTGGCCTATTCACCCGATGGGACGCTGCTAGCGGTATCCGGTTTTCATGAAGTCCTGCTGCACAAAGCGGACGGTTCGGAGATTGTCGCACGCCTCGTTGGACTGAGCCAGCGAATCGAATCACTTGCATTTTCGCCAGACGGAAAATCGCTGGCGGTGGCAGGTGGTTCACCTTCGCAGATGGGAGAGATCCAGATCTGGGACGTTGACTCTCGCAAGCTACGGCTCTCGGTGCCGACCACCTATGACACAGTTTATGGAGTTAGCTGGTCAGGGGGAGGGACGAAAGTCGCGTACGGTTGTGGAGACAATACTGTCCGGGCGATTGACGCCAAGACGGGAAAGCAAGTTTTTCAGCAGGGTGCTCATAGCGGCTGGGTACTGGACACCGTCTTTTCAAAGGACGCGTCGCACCTGGTATCGGTCAGTCGTGATATGTCAATGAAACTCAGTGAATTCGACTCACAACGGTTTATTGACAATATCACCAGCATTACGCCGGGCGCGCTGAAGGGTGGATTGGCCGCCGTCGATCGACATCCGACGCGCGACGAGGTTGTCGTCGGTGGTTCCGATGGAGTGCCGAAGATTTACCGCATTTTTCGCGAAGCGGGCAAGGACCGCAAGATCGGCGACGATTTTAATTTGATTCGCAATTTTGCAGCGATGCCGGGGCGTGTTGCCACGGTCGAGTACAGTCGCGACGGCTCGCGGATTGTCGCTGGCAGCAGCCAGGATGGCACCGGCCAGATTCGCATCTTTCAGGTCGACGACGGAAAACAACTGGCGCAGTACGCCGGTGAGCCAGGAGCGATTTACGCAGCGGCATTTAGCCCTGACGGCAAGACGGTTGCCGCCGGTGGGTTCCAAGGCAAGCTGTTGTTGATCAACGCCGAGAATGGCCAACTGGTGCGCGAGCTGTCCCCCGTTCCGTTGCAAGATACGGCCGTGTCAAAAACGACTGCAGCGGCAGCTACAACATCCGCAGCGACGACGGATGCCGAGGCACCGGCAAAGTAAAAAACGTTTCCATCAACCAAGTAAGTCACAGTCGAACATCACTCCGTACTACTTAGTAGCAAGTAGCAAAGTCGAATGACAAGGAAGATCATCATGCAGGTCAATCAGGCTAGCGCGAATTCAAACTTTCTGGCACGTTGTTGTTGCGCACTGGCATTTATGCCGCTAGCGCTGACGGCGCTGATGCTATTGCCACTAACCGCACAGGCCGAGACGAGCGATCCACCGCCGGCTCCAGTCAAGAAGGAGTCGCTGCCAGATGGCGTGAAGATTTCCAAGGTTGAAGTCTCTCCGGCCAAGATTGATTTGCAGCATGAGTTTGATTATCGGCAGGTGTTACTGACGGCGTATACCTCCGACGGCGACCGCTACGATGTGACGCGCATTGCCAAACTCGATCCGCAGAGCGAGAAAGCTGTCGCCAAGGTTTCGGCAAATGGACTGGTGCGCCCTGTTGCAGACGGTAGCGGTGTACTCCGGTTCACCGTTGGTACACAATCGGTCGATGTCCCGGTTCAAGTGAGTGGCGTCGCCAACGAGTTCACCACCAACTTCATTCGCGACGTTAATCCGGTCCTCTCCAAACTGGGTTGCAATCAAGGAACGTGTCACGGTGCCGCTGCAGGAAAGAATGGCTTCAAACTCAGTTTGCGCGGTTACGATTCGCTGTTTGACTATCGTGCATTGACCGACGATCTGGCCGGGCGGCGATTTAACCGTGCCGCTCCCGATCAAAGCCTGATGCTGCTCAAGCCGAGCGGTGAGGTGCCCCACGTCGGTGGCGCGCTCATGAAGCCCGGCGAGCCATCGTACGAACTACTGAGACTGTGGATCACGCAAGGCTCTGCCTACGACGCCAAAACTGCTCGCGTGACCAAAATCGCAGTGCTGCCAGAGAACCCCGTGATCCCGCTGCCGGGCATGAAGCAACAAATCGTGGTGCAGGCAACGTACTCCGACGGCAAGGTTCGCGATGTCACGGCCGAGGCCTTTGTCGAGAGTGGCAACATCGAAGTGACCGAAGCCAACCGCGATGGTGTCATCACTGCGCTGCGCCGCGGAGAGGCACCCGTACTGGTTCGCTACGAAGGCGCTTATGCAGCGACCACCATCACCGTGATGGGAGATCGCACCGGTTTTGTCTGGAAAGATCCGCCGACCAAAGGATATATCGACGAGTTGGTTTATCAGAAACTGAAAAAGGTCAAAACACTGCCTAGCGACATTTGTACCGACGCCGAATTTATTCGCCGATTGTATCTCGACCTGACAGGCTTGCCGCCGACCGTGAAGCAGGTCCGCGATTTTCTGGCCGACACTCGCGATACGCAAACGAAGCGCGACGAACTGGTCGATCAACTGGTTGGATCGCGAGAGTATGTCGAGCATTGGACCAACAAGTGGGCCGACCTCCTGCAAGTCAACAAGAAGTTTCTCGGCGAGCAAGGTTCTTGGGCGCTGCGCAACTGGATTCGTCAGGCCGTGGCGACCAATATGCCGTACGACGAATTCGTTCGATCGGTTTTGACCGCCAGCGGTTCCAATTTGGAAAACCCACCGGTTTCGTACTACAAGATTCTACGTGAGCCGGATCTGGTGATGGAAAACACCACCCAGCTATTCTTGGGTGTTCGCTTCAGTTGCAACAAGTGCCACGATCATCCGTTTGAACGTTGGACACAAGACCAGCATTGGCAGTTAGCGGCGTTCTTTGCCAAGGTGGCCCGTAAAGAAGATCCGCAGTTCGCCGATCAAAAGGTCGGCGGTAGCGCTGTGGATGTTCCAACGGCTCTGGTCGAGATTATCTACGACGGCAAGACTGGCACGGTCAAGCATCCGAATACCAATGCCGTATTGACGGCCACCTTCCCTTACAAGCACACCGATATGCCGACGGCCGAACAGACCTCGCCGCGGCAGCAATTTGCCCACTGGGCCACATCGCCGAAGAACGAGTATTTTGCCAAGAGCTATGTCAACCGACTGTGGAGCTACTTGCTTGGTGTCGGATTCATTGAGCCGGTCGATGACATTCGCGCCGGCAATCCGCCGACCAATCCGGAACTTTTGGATCGGCTGACCAAGGAGTTTATCGATCAGCAATTTGACATGCAGCACATGCTGCGATTGATCTGCAAATCGCGAGTCTATCAGCACTCCATCGGCACGAATCGTTGGAATGAAGACGATTTAGTCAACTACTCACACGCTTTGGCGCGGCGTTTACCTGCCGAAGTGTTGTTCGACGCCGTCCATCAGGTGACAGGCAGTATCCGTCGCTTGCCTGGCATGCCGGTCGGCTCACGTGCCGCACAGCAACGCGACTCAGACATCAACGTCTCCGATGGATTTTTGAACCTGTTCGGCCGACCGGCGCGTGAAAGCGCTTGCGAATGCGAGCGCGTTGGTGGTGTGATGCTCGGTCAGACATTGAATCTGGTCAACGGTCCGACCGTGGCTCAGGCGATCGGCGACCCGGCCAACGAAATGACCAAACTGGTTGCCTCGCAACCGGACGACAAGAAACTGATTGAGGAATTGTTCTTGCGCGTGATCTCGCGCACTCCTACCGACGCTGAGGTTCAGCAAGGTATCGCCGCATTGCGCGCCGAAGACATTGTCCTGGAAAAGGCGCAACGCGCGCTGGCAGAACTTGAAAAGAAATCCGCCGAGCAGCGATCCGCCTGGGAACAACAGCTCGCAAAGAGATCCTGGCAACCGCTTTCCGTGGTGTCGCTGCAGTCCACATACGGTGCCAAATTGGAACCACAGCCGGATGGCAGCATTCTGGTGAGTGGTCCACTGACGCAAGACACCTTCACGCTGGTTGGTAACTCAGAAATCCAGCACGTCACCGGCATTCGGCTGGAATTGCTGACCGATCCCAGCTTGCCGAAAAATGGCCCTGGCCGAGCAAACAATGGCAACCTTGTAATATCCGAGTTGGCAGTTACCACCACCGAACGAGGCGCAGCCGACCAGCCGCAACGAATTGAACTTCAGAATCCCGTCGCGACCTTCAGCCAGACCGGCTTCAACATTGCCAACGTCATAGATGGCAAGCCGAGTACCGGCTGGGCTATCGGCCCGCGTACCGGTGAAGCGCACACTGCTACGTTTGAAGTCAAGCAACCGCAACAGTTCAACAACGGAACCGCGCTGACGATTCAGTTGGATCAGCGATTCATTGATGAGCATCATCAGGTCGGCCGGTTCCGCCTGAGCGCCACGCAGGCCAAGCCGCCGCTGCAACTACATGGAATCCCGGACGCAATCACTGAGATTGTGGCGATCCCTGCGGCCAATCGCACGCCCGAGCAACAGGCCGCTCTGACGGCGTACTACCATCAGCAGGATACCGAGCTAGCGCGTCTGAAAAATGCCGTAGTGACCGCTCAAAAACTGCAAGTCAATCAGCGACTGGCCGGTGCGCAGGACTTGGTCTGGGCCTTAATCAACAGCCCTTCGTTCTTGTTCAATCGCTAGGATATTGCTGAATAAATTGACAGCTTTAGCCGTTTTGAGGATCACTTTGGCTTCAAAAATCCCATAGCGTTCGGCACCGACGCGCGTCATAATCAGTACGGTGTTCCCATCGCGCTTGTGTAGGATGACATCGCACCGGCGGCAGATGGAATGCCCGCACGCTGCTGCGACCGCATTCAGGGCAACATGCGTTTTGTTGAACAGGCGACTGCACTTTGCAAGGCAAAACTGCATCCGACTGTGTGGGCAGATTCACTTCATTCAAAGGACCGAGGCAATAATGATTCGCACATGGATGAGCGTAGGCGTCATGGTGACGCTACTAGCCAGCACTTCTCTCGTACGGGCCGAAAACGAAGGCCAGCAGTCTCTCAACGAGGCATCCGAGAAGACTCTTGACGCGAACAACCTGCAAGATCTTAGCGATGTGATCGCACTGTGCGACAAGGCCATCAAAGAGGGCCTGGACGAAGGCAATACAAAATTTGCCAACAGCCTGCTGTGTGGCACGCTGGCACGGCGCGGCATGATTCTGACTTCGGTCATTCTGGATCAAGAGCGGCCTGATCCACGCTGGCCGCAAATCCGAGCCCAGGCGTTGCAGGATCTCGAACGCGCCGTCAAGCTGAACGATGAACAAGGGGACGCGCACTACCTGATTGGCCGGCTGCATACGCTCCCCGGCGGAGATCGCGATCGTGCCCGCAAGGCGGCTGCCAAAGCGGTCGAACTGACCAAGCCCGATCGTAATGCGCATGCGCGGTCTCTGGTTCTGCGAGCCAATTTGGGAACCGACGTTAAGGAGCGACAGGCCGACTACGACGAAGCGGTCAAGCTGGCCGAAGACGACCCCGAGGCGCGCCGCTCGCGCGGGCTGTTTCTGCTACTGCAAGGCAAACCGGCCGAGGCGGTTACGGATCTGGACGAGGCGATCAAACTGGCCCCCAAAGAGGCCAGCGCCTACGAAGCGCGTGGGCTGGCTCTGCTGATGCAAAAGAAGTATGACCCGGCCCTGGCCGATCTGGATAAGGTAATCGAGCTGGTTCCTGAATCGTCGTTGCCGCACATGCACCGTGGTCGGATTCTGGCCGAGCAGAAAAAGTTGCCGGAGGCGATTGAGGCATTTACGCAGTCGCTGAAGCGAGATCCAGACAACCTCTCGGCGCTATTGCTGCGTGCCCGAGCGCATCAGTTGAACAAGGACACCAAGGCGGCACGTGAGGACGTTGACGCGGCGCTGAAGAATCGACCCGGCATGACTGCGGCGCTGGAGCTGCGAGCGATTTTGGCGGCGACCAGTGGTGATTTGGATCAGGCCCTGGCCGATTTTGAAGACTTGGCGCAGATTACTCCCAACAGCGCCGAGCTGCAAATGCAAATTGGCATTTTGCATGCTGCCGACAAACGCCCGAACGCCGCCATTGATCGCTTTACTGCCGCTCTGGCTATCGACAAAGAAAACTTTCCCGCCTTGCGCAGTCGAGCGGACGCTTATCTGGCGGTGGGCAAACATCCCGAGGCCGTAGCCGACTACGAAGTCGCCTTGAAGTTAAAGCCAGAGGATGCGGGCGTGCTGAATAACTTGGCCTGGGTGCTTTCCACTTCGCCAAACGATAAGGTCCGCGATGGCAAACGTGCGATTGAACTGGCCACCGAGGCGTGCAAGAAAACCGAATACAAGCAGGCTCATATATTGAGTACGCTGGCCGCTGCCTATGCCGAAGCGGGCAACTGGGACGAGGCGGTCAAATGGTCGAAAAAAGCGGTCGAGATGACCGACGCGGCCAACCGCAAACAGATCGAAGGGGAACTGGCCAGCTACGAGGCCAAAAAACCGTGGCGCGAATTGCAGGAAGAGAAAGACGCACCCAGAAAATCGAAGGATGCAGATAAGTCAAAGGACGATGCTCCAGCCAGCGACCCAACCGATGTGGCCAAGAAAGTCGGTGATACTGCAGGCACTTCTGATCCTGACACCGCAGATCCTGGCCCAGTGAAGGATGGGGCTGACAAGAAGGACGAACCGGCGAAGGATGATCCGGCGAAAGATGATTCGGAGAAAGAATCTACTGAGAAAGAGAAGACAGAGCCAGTGAAGGAATCTGACGAAGGTGAGCCTGCCAAGGATCCCACAGCAGGCGAAGACAAATAGGTCTCGATTTTTATTGAAAACCGCACATAAACGCTGCAAATCACGGGAATCCGCTGTCCAACTGCATGGTAGCCATTTTGAGAATTTTTCTGGAAATGGCATTTCTATTGGTTGACTTTGCCAACGGCATCGGTTTTACTGCTTAGATAAATAACTCGGGGCAGTTCTATTGGACGCCACGATTTTGGGCATCCATCGGGAGCAGCTTCAAATTAAGGGCAAGTAAACATGGGATTCTTCGAGACTCTACTCGGTCGCAATACCAAGACGCGCAATCGCAAACCGGGCCGTCGTATCGATAAAGGTCGTCTGTCGCGTTTCGAGAGTCTCGAACCGCGTCAAATGCTGGCAGGCGACAGTATCTTCTCGCAATTTCAAGGGACGTTGGGCGATGGCAACGTGTACGACGTGATTCCGATCACGGTTTCCCCCGAGCAACTATCCCTGAACCAGACGGCCTACCTGAGCTTTGCGGTGGAACCGGCACCCGGTTCTGCGCTCGATCCGCGCGCGATTACGATTACCGATTCAAAAGGTAGAACCATAGCGCCTGCCGTCTCCAACGACAACGTGCTGGGAGGGAGGGGCAGCCTGACGCTGGCGCAACTCTCCGCCGGCGAGTACAAGCTACACGTCGTTCGAGAAAACGCCACTTCCGGCGTGTACCGCGTCAGCGTTGGAATGGTCGGGGACGTAAATGGCAGTCGTCAGGTCGATCAAACGGACGGCGATGCCATCCGCATGACACATGGAGCAATCTTTGGTGACGACCGCTATTCACTCGATACGGACCTGGACAAGGATGGCACAATATCCGCTGCCGACTTGATGCATTGGGAGCGCGGCTTCTCTGGAACTACGCCAAAACTGGGACCAGTGCAGCAAACCGTCGGTGGACCACAGGACCGAATCCCTGCCTTGACGCCACAGACAGGCCATAAAGCAAATGCGCCGATGCAGTTCTATGAGAGCACTCGCGGCTGGGTACAACCGCTGGAAACGGAATCGCCGGAGATTGCGAGTGGTGTAATCAGGATGCCGGGTGACGCAGAGGCGATGGCAGCGACTGAACCAGATGGATATACCTATGCATCTTGGGGTACATCAGACGATAAGGAGGTTTTGATTCAGTTCAAGATCGTCTCGCGCGAAGCGTCGTACCAAAATTCGCTATATTATTACAAGACGGATGCAGACGGCAAGGTGAATGGGTTTTCGCCCGGGCAAACTGGATACATTGGAACCGCGTATGCAGACGCGGTCAAAATCTTCGACAAGTCAGATCCTGCCGGCAAAACCGTCGACATTCGAATTGCTGGAGGACAGCATATTGCTTACTTCCTGATTCAGGACGACGATCATGAAGGCAATCTATGGTTCTCAATCGCAGACGCCAACAAGGATGACGAGTATGTCCACTTTGTTGCGACGATTTCAAATGGCGTTACCACTTACAATGTTGAGGATTTAAGTGGCTCCTCAAGCGTTGCGAACGCTCGCGGTTACTCGGAGACTACACCCGATTTTGACGACCTGATATTTTCAACGAAGCAGCTTCCGTTGGTGGGCATTGCAGGTGACACGCACACTGTCGAAGCAGATGCGACGGCCATAACCAATGGAACGAACGACAAGATTTCATTTTATTTTGTTCGACAGAACGTGGATGTTTCCACATCACTCACAGTGAACTTTACTGTTAACTGGTCTAGTGTTGATCCGATCCCATTCTCGGCAGCATCGCAGAGTGATCTTAAGAGCGATGAAGGCCGCGCACAACTTCTTAGCCTCTCAGCAACAATCCCTGCCGGCGAAATTCAGTCGGCACCAATCGTCCTTCATGGAGTTGTCGACACGACAAATCCACATGAGGGAATTGAGGCATTCAGTGTCGCGGTTGCGACAGGTACAGGCTATGGAATTACAAACAAGAAAATAGACGACGGCAAGAAGAAAGAAGAAGTTGGCGCATATAGGGCACTGGAGTTCTATATACTCGATGATGTTCAATACTTTGTAGTGGGATCCGATGACGCCGGCCTATATGGAGTTATTCCTACCCCTACAAACCCTGGGATTCACGAGACCGACGTTAGGCAAGGCGGGTTGGGAGATTGCTACTTTCTGGCGGCGGTTCTAACACTGGTGCATAAAGGACATTGGCAGTTGATTAAAGATAAATTTCAGACTGACCCTGAAACAGGATCGCCCGCTGTAGAATTGTATAAATTGGTCGAAGGTCAGCGGCAAGAAACGCTTGTACCGATCGACGTGGAATTGACGCAGGGTTACAACATGGCATTGCTGTCACGCGACACCGAGGACGGGAAAGTTGAGATATGGCCGCAGATGTTGGAGCAAGCGTATGCAAACATGAACGAGGGTTATGGAGCAATCGTAGGAGGTACTGCTGGTGAAGCTTGGACTAGTTTAACTAACAAACCAGCCACACATTATTCCACTGTAGGGAAGACCGATGCCGAAATCGTAACGATGATCAACAACGCCGTATCGGCGGGAAAATATGTGGCAGTTACTACGTATGAGAAATTTGCATCGACGCAAACCAACGAACTCGTTTTGAATTCAAGCATTCCAGCACCAAACACGCCGAAACTGTACGGCAATCATACATATGTTTTTGATGGTATTGTCACGGAGCAAGGTCAGTCAAATTCGTTGAAGCTGCTCAATCCTTGGGGAAAAGAAAATGTACAGTTGCCTTACAACAAGATCAGTCAAGGAGTGGACGGAATTTATGTACTTGATCCTCCGTAGTGCCGTTATATCTTGTGTTCTCCTTTGCAATGCGTGCAACATGAGCAACTTAACAGGCGCGCAGATGCCAGAATTCGCGACCGACACCATTAATCCGCAGTCAGTGCATTTTGGAGTTGTGGAGGACGGCATTCCACCAATGCCGCAACTGGGTTACTTTGCCACAACAACTTCATCAAAGACAAATGTAAATGGAAAGTTGTCAATTTCGGGCTCGACAGAACGTGGTCCGAAAAAGTCGTTTCAATATGGGTTCGGGCTCGCCGCAATTCGTGTTGGCGATGTGATCCCTCTCATGGGAGACATTTACCGAGTGAAAGAGGCGAGTGATGATTTCGGTGTTTTTTGTGAGCGGTTGAAGAAAGAAGGTAAACTGGAATCTCTATGGCCGAAGAGTCACATTGTTGCTCCTCTCAGCCGCGACGATGGACCAAGCGGTTGTGGTCTGTTCGGAACTTCGATTGGCGTGCAAGAAATTTCAGATACTGGCAAAGACAAAGCTAAGACTGCCAAGGTCAAAATTGTCCATGCCAAAGAACAATCCGAATTGCCACCAGAGAAGTGGAATACCATTCTTACTGTCAAAGTTGGCGACCTCATCCCCGTCGACGACTCCAAGCAGTTCTTCCGCGTTGAGAAGATCGTCCCACGCGACGACAAGAAGCAGATCTATGGTTGGATCGAACTGAGCGCCGAACCGGTCAAGCCGGATGCAAAGAAATCGGACACCAAGAAACCGGCACCTGCCGCAACTGAGTCGAAACCAAAGCAGTAGCCGCTAGTCGCCATTTGTTGACTGCTCACCTGCCTTACTCGCAAAGCTGCCCTCACCCGCCGCTTGGGCGTCGACCTCTCCCGCGCGCGGGAGAGGTGAAAGTTGCACGCACCCCTCCACACCTACCGCTCACTCGAAAACACTATCCTCTTCCCATCGGGCGTGAACTCCATCCCGCGGTTGATGTTGCCGACCTTCTTTTCTTCTAGCAGCGTCGGCTGAGCCTCTTCGGCACCGACGTCCAAACTGTACAGACGGGTGTTCCATCACAGCCGAGGCATCTCGCCACCATCTTCTTGCACACTGAAAACGATCTGCTTTCCATCCGGTGACCAGTCCGGCGGGCCACACCACGTTTGACCCTCGGGGGCGGTGGCCAGAACTTGAATCGAGTCATCTTCACCGTCGGCGTTGATCGTTGCCAGTCGGTCGTGCCCCTGATGTCGCCCCACGAACACGATGCGATCCCCTTTGGTAGACCAGTTGGCACCGTACAGCTTGAGATCCCAGCCCGGTGCTGTCAGCAGATCACGCGTCTTGCCGGTTTTTACATTGGCTGCGATCAAGCTGTATCGACCGACCCCTTCCTCGTAGCCGTGAATGATCAACGTCTTTCCGTCCGGCGACCAGCGAGGAAAATAACCATGCGCCAGCCAGCGGCGGTCGCTGCCGTCGGAGTTCATCACCCAGACGCCCGCTTTGGCACCTATCGGAGAGCCATGATTCACCGAGTAGGTGAGCTGCTTGTCATCGGGTGACCAGGCCGGTGTATTGCCGTATCCCAAGTCGCGAATGGAACCTTTGAAGGGGCCACTCAGGGCATAGACAAACAGCCGGCTCGCTTCCACCGCGTCCAATCTTGGGAAAGCATTGAGCGCCAACATGGTGCCGTCGCTGGAAACTTGCGGGTCGGCGCTGGTGATCATCCCCGGCGCGCTGGCCAGATACTGCACGTCGCTGCCGTCTGGGTTCATGCTATAGATGGCACGAAAGCCCGGTTGACCCTTCATCGATCGAAGCGCCTGTGCTGGCCCGGCCACGGTGGTCTGGTGCTTGAGGATCTTCACCGTCTCACGGGCTGTCTCCAAAGCCTTTTCGAGTTGTTGCAAGTCCTTACCACCAAAGTGACCGGCCTGCTCGGCCTCGGCGGGCCAGGTTTCTCGCTCGGCCACTGCTTCCAAAACAATATCCTCATCTTGAGCAGACGCAAACTGTGCCATCGCGGCAAGCATGAGCAAACAGAGATAGCGGGAGCGGAAGAGTATTGACACGATTGTTCCCCGAGTGAGTAAATGGTGAATGGCAGTCAGTGATGCGTAGTCCCTTTTTAGGCGATTCCGAAGGATCGGTCCATAAAATTCCCCATTCAGGCCTACAAAACGCGTCGAATTGACAGGTTAAACCGCTGGCCATTTTGCGGTTCTTATCCTGGCTCAGCGCCCTATAATTGAATAGAGCGATATAAGCGGGCAATCCTGTGATAGCAGCAATAGCCATGTCCACCGCAACCAACAACTCGACCGCGCGACTCCCAGGCCCCGATGAGCGGACAAACAGCGATGTCGTTATCTACGACGGCCATTGCCGGATTTGTACCGCACAGGTCCGAAAGCTCCCTTGGTGGGACTGCCAGAAAAAGCTGTCGTACCTCTCGTTGCACGATCCCGAGGTGCAACGGCGCTACCCCGACCTGACGCACGATGCGCTCATGAAGGAGATGTACGTTGTCGATCAGTCCGGAAATCGCCATGCTGGCGCCGATGCGATTCGCTACCTCACCCGGCGACTGCGGCGGCTATGGTGGGCCGCCCCGGCATTGCATTTTCCGTTCAGCAGGCCGCTCTGGCAGCGGGCCTACCGTTGGATTGCCAACCGACGCTATCAGTACGGAAAGCTGGATCAGTGTGACGAAGGGGGTACGTGCAGCTTGCATGGCCCGAAATAGCGACTGGGTGTGCTTGCTTGAAGGACAATCGCCGGGAAAAATCTCACAAAAACGTCTGCTCTTTACCGCAGAACCCGCCTTTCCTCAATTGGCGATTTGCCAGTATCATGCACGCAGGCAGCCGCTGCGCAGTCGCAGCGTAGCAAGGCGTCATACGCCAAAACACTGCTGGGCAAGCCAGCAGTGGCACCCGAGTTGTTTCTTTTTCAAGCTAGCTGTTTGCAATGACTGAATTTCGCGTTGAACACGATTCGATGGGGACGGTGCGCGTCCCGGCACAGGCGTACTATGGCGCGCAAACGCAGCGCGCCGTGGAGAATTTTCCGATCTCCGGCGAACCGCTAATGGCCGAGCTGATTCATGCACTCGGCCTGGTGAAATATGCCGCCGGTGTGGCGAATGGCGATCTGAACAAGCTGACCGGTACCGGCAAGAATCCGCTGAATCCGGCGCAGGTCGATGCCATGCTAGCAGCCTGCCTGGAAGTATCAGAAGGCAAGCTGGACGCGGAGTTCCCGATCGACGTGTTTCAAACCGGCTCGGGCACATCCAGCAACATGAACACCAACGAGGTGATCAGCAACCGCGCCGTCGAGTTGCTGAAGGGGGATCGCTTTGACGAGAAAAAATCGGTCCACCCTAACGACCATGTGAACATGGGGCAGTCGACCAACGACATGTTCCCCACGGCGATCCATGTTGCGGTCGCGGTGGCCATTCAGAATAGTCTGATTCCGGCGCTATCGCGGCTCCAAGAGTCGCTGGCCGATAAAGCTCGGCAGTGGGACAAGGTCATCAAGATCGGTCGAACGCATCTGGCCGATGCCACGCCGCTCCGGCTGGGTCAAGAAATCGGCGGCTTTGCGCGCCAATTGGAACTGAGTGTTGATCGCGCCAAGCGTGCGCTGTCGTCGGTACTGGAATTGCCGGCAGGTGGTACTGCGGTTGGTTCTGGCATCAATACGCACCCGGAGTTTGGCCGCCGCGTGGCCGCCGAACTAGCCAAGAAAACCAAGATTCCGTTCGTCGAGGCGGCGAATCACTTTGAAGCCAACGCACAGCGCGACGGGCTCGTCGAATGCAGCGGGCAGCTCCGCACCATTGCCACCACGCTATTTAACGTCGCCAATAACCTGCGCTGGCTCGGCTCAGGCCCACGTTGTGGGTTCTATGAAATTCAGTTGCCGGATCGCCAGCCCGGCAGTTCGATCATGCCGGGCAAGGTGAACCCGGTGATGAGCGAAAGCATGATGCAGGTGGCCGCCTGGGTCATCGGCAACGATGCGACCGTGGCCTTCAGCGGAGCGACCGGTGGGCAGTTTCAATTGAACATCATGATGCCGGTGATGGGACACGCCGTATTGCAGAGCATCACACTGTTGGCCAGTGCAACGAATGCGTTTGTTGAATTCTGCACACTGGAAATGGAAGCCAACGAAGAAGCGTGCGAAGCATCGGTGGAAAAAAGCCTGTCGATGGTGACCAGCTTGAACCCGTACATCGGGTATGAGAAGGCGGCCGCACTGGCGAAGGAAGCGTTTAAGAGTGGCAAGACGATTCGGCAGCTTTGTCAGGAACAAAAGATCCTTTCGGAAGCGGAGCTTTCCAAGGCGCTGGATCCGTGGCGAATGACCGAGCCGCAGGGGTAGAAACGTAGCAGGCATCGTCCCGATGCCGTAGCTTTTGGCGAGTTGAGCTCGATATTCAAATGTGGGATGAGGATACAGTTAATAGGATGTGAGCCGCGCTCGAAAAGTTTAACGGCACGCTCGACCGTGCCTATAACAAAAAACACGACGTCAATCGTATTTACTCAAGGAGGAGTGAAATGGGGATTTTTCGTATTCGGTTGGGGCATGTGGCTCGTTTCACTCACGGATTGGTGCCGGGCGTTCTCGCATTAACTGCGGCACTGGCGATCCTGGCCGATGCATCTTCAGTCGTAGCGCAGCAATCTCGAGCAGGGGCCGCCCGAGCGGGCACTGCCAAATCCGGTGTGCGACCAGCAGCGATCGGCGCAAACGATCTGTTTCCGGCACCGCCGCTGGTTCCACAGCCATCGTTACGGGCTGCCGCTGCCGCGCCCGTCAACCGTGCCGCGGCTGAGGTGGCTACTGAGGAGGGCGCGGTAGAATTGCCCCCTGGTGCTGCCGCCCCCGGTGTCATCGGCGAGACCAACCCGGGCAATGTCCTGATCAAAGATGCCTGGACCAAAAGCAGCACTGCCAAAGACGAAGGGGACTTCAGCGAGATCATCGCCATGTGCGAAGAAGGCCTCAAGCACAAGCCATCGAAAGAAAATACGGCCTACGCACAGCGACTCTGTGCCTGGTCCTATAACCGTCGCGGAGAACGATTTTCCGAATTAGGCAACGAAGCCGAAGCGCTGAAGGATTTTACGGCTGCGATTTCGTACGATGGCAACCACTGGCGTGCGATTCACAACCGCGGGGTCAGTCACGCCACACTGGGCAAGATCAACGAAGCGATGGCCGATTTTACCCGTGCGTTACAGATCAATCCGGCCTATGCCAACACCTGGTTCAATCGCGGTGAACTCCGTTCAGACCAGCGGGATTACGCCAAGGCGGTGACCGATTACACCGAGGCTTTGCGACTTTCGCCCAATGAGGGAGAGTTTTATAGCCGCCGTGGTTTTGCGTATTCACGCTCGGGAAATCACAAACAGGCGATGAGCGATTTTAACACGGCGATCAAGTTGAAGCCGAACGACGCGTCGGTTCGTTTGCGTCGTGGTGAGATTCATATGACC
>JAWXCH010000042.1:0-12868 GCA_034440595.1 Planctomycetota bacterium
CTTCAATTAAAGGTTCCGCCTGAGGGCCAATTGCCGCGACCGAATGCGTGGGATGCAGGCTTCGCACTACACTCGGCTGGTTGCGAAAAAACTCCGGCAACGCGCCGACGCACGTTGGAGTCCTGCGCACGTCAAACTCACGAGCACCCTTGTTCATCCATAACCAACTGTGACTTGGCAACACCAAGGTTCCGTTTAACCCCATCGAATCCCGTAGAGCGGCGACAACGGCCGTGGCGCTCCCCGGCACAAACCCAAGCGACGACAAGGAACTGTGAACGAGCATATATCCACCCTGCCGAACGCCAATGGCCTCGAGGTCGGCTGACATCTTTGCTTGTGTCAGCCACGACTGCATCATGGGTCGCAATAAGCGTCCTGCCCATCGCTTAATCCGGCTGGCCATTACTCCCTTTCAACCCGGAACCTGTTTGCTCATCGGCAACAGCGATCACTCGACGGCGGATACTAGCCGCTTCGATTCACTCGCTTCAGTTTTGCGGCCGCTCGCCAAGCTAGTAAGACCTCGCCGCACAGCCAGTTCCACTGCCGAGACATGCGCCAGCGTTGCCCGACTGTTCCAACCCATGATCAGCCAGCGCCGACTGAATTCATCCAAACCAGGATACTCTTCTCGCTGAGGCGCCCTATAGTTCACCGCGCTGAAAGGGTATTGGCTATTTCCATAGGTATGTCGGTCTCGTAACACTTCTTCCTCAAACAACGGACGCGGCAAGTAACCCCGTGTTAACTTGACTCCTTCGATGAGCAGGTGTTCATAAAACGCATCCAGCTCGAAACCAACCTGCTTTTCGTCGATGCCCAGCAACAGCTTCCAGTAGGAAGACACGCCAAGTGGATCGTGAGGTGGCAACGATAATCCCTCAATGGAGGACAGCCGGCGAATCAACTCGTTTGCCGTACGCCGTGTCTGTTCCATGATGCGAGGCAACTTATCCAATTGTGCCAGGGCCACAGCACCCTGGAGCTCGGTCATGCGATAGTTCAGGCCGAAAATGGGATGGCTCCGGGCCGGCGCGCCGCGGTCCCAGCCCTTGTCAACAAAAATCTGCGTCCGATGCACGTCCTCTGGCCGATTGACCAGCGTTATTCCTCCGTCGCCGCAGGTTATATGTTTGGCCTGTTGCAAACTAAAACACCCGAAATCGCCGAAGGTTCCCACTTTTCGACCATCATATTCGGCCATGTGCGCCTGTGCGCAATCTTCAATCAGTGGAATCCCGCGGCGGCCGAGCATTTCGACAATCGGACCTAGCTCGGCGGGGCGGCCGAACAAGTGGACCAGTATCACAGCGCGCGTTCGGGGCGTGATGGCGCGCTCGATTGTCTCGGCCGTCATGTTGCCCGTCCGCGGATCCACATCCGCGAAGACAGGGATACAGTTGCAGGCGAGGATAGGCACCACCGAACCCATATCAGTCAGGGGGGTGGTGATAACCTCTTCGCACGGATTGGGATTCACCGTGGCCAGCGCAGCGTGGAGCGCGGCAGTCCCGGAAGTTGAAGCCACGGCGCCTGCGCTGCCGTACAGAGAGGCAAAACGCTCCTCCAGACGTTCGACCGTAGTGCCACCCACCCGGTTCATTTGTCCTGACAAAATGACGGGCAGCAAGTTCCGCAGTTCGGCCCATCCCGTGCGGGGCTTGCTTGAGAACCAGTGCTTCACCGCGCGCTTTCGGCCGTCCACAACGAACGACCGTACTTGAGGCACAGCATCACATGCCGGCGGGACCACTGGCGACAAATGCTCGTCAGGGAGCGCGGCATTCGCGACTGGCGGACTGAAAAGTTCCGCTATTACATCCCCCTGGTTTGCCAACGGCAACGCCACTTGTGTACCGATTCGCGCGGATTCGTACACCGCCAGCACCAACTCCGCTGTGGCCGCAGAGGACTCGAAATCGGCGGCGTACCGCGACTGCTTTCCCTTGGCCCACAGCACGAGTTCTCGCATCTGCCGGATGCCGCACTGCATTTTCGTCCGATCCGAAGAAAAACGGGTAAGCTTGCCGTCGCAATCGAGCGATGTTGGTGTGATCGTGAGTTTTCCCTGCGAACCGATGACTTCGATCTTGAAAGCTGTTACATCTGCCAGTCCCGTCCTTAATTCAGCTTGATATCCCGGAGCAAAATCGATCGTGGCCGTGGCGGCGGATTCGCACGGCATTCCTCGTTCCTGCTCGCGACCGCTAAGGTCCATATCCACGCCAACAGAAGTCGCGGCGGGATCGCCCAGTATGAACCGCACGGTGTCGATCAAGTGCGGTCCGTTATTCGCCATCGAACCGCGGATGACACCGTTGACCTGGCGGATGGTCCCCAGGCTTCCAGAAGCAATGTGCCGTGCGGCCTGAACAAAGACCGGATGAAATCGATACTGGTGGCCGCCGGCCAGCTTTGTGCCATATTGCGCGCAGGCGCGGCGCATATTCTCGATTTGCGACATCTGTAAG
The DNA here is from genome assembly GCA_034440595.1 of Planctomycetota bacterium. Taxonomy (GTDB): domain Bacteria; phylum Planctomycetota; class Planctomycetia; order Pirellulales; family JALHPA01; genus JAWXCH01. Next base: position 2,475 of record JAWXCH010000042.1, read on the forward strand.
GCCAGCGGCTTTTCACAGAGAATTGCCTTGACTCCTTTGCGGGCCGCTTCCAGGCAAACCTCGGCATGATGTTGAGGCCAGGTGCAAACGCTGACGATATCCGGCCGGACTTCATCGAGCATTCGACGATAATCACTATAGCCGCACACGGTGGGCCACTGCTCCAGCGCCTTGGCCAACGCGACGGCGGACAGGTCGCTGATCGCGACCACCCGCGCCGTGCCAGTCTCTTCATAGGCCAGTACGTGCGTCCAGGCAATGCGTCCGTAGCCTACCACCGCCACGCGGAGGGGGTGGCGTAAGGATGCCGTATGACCGAGGATCTGCCGGCGCATTTTTCGAATTGCCCGACTAAGTAAACTTGCCATCACTAACTACCCTGAACAAGCCTCGTGATAGTAACTGATCGTACGATCCACCGTTTCGCGCCAATTGAACAAACTCTCAACTCTCCGGCGCCCATTTTCGCCAAGCTGACGCCGTAACCCCTCATCGTTGAGCAATTTCAGGATGGCACACCCCAATGTTTCGCTGTCATTGGGTGGCGTCAAAATACCTGTTTCACCGTCCGCCACACTTTCCGGTATCCCACCCACATTGGTGGCGACAACAGGCACTTCCATTGCCTGCGATTCCAGTGCAGCGATCCCAAATGCTTCGCTGCGAGACGGCATTACGGTAACGGTCATTTGTGCTAACAAAGCTGGAATGTCCTGGTGCGGAACGGCACCGAGCCACTGAATCGACTCTGCAATCCCATGGCGCAATGCTCGCTGCTTGAGTTCGTACTCCATGGGACCGGCACCGACCATCCACAATCGACTATCCGGCCTGACAGCCAGGACACGGGCAAACGCATCGATCAGCGTATCAGGCCCATACACTGGCAGCAGGTGTTTAATGAAGCCAATGACGGGCGCACCGCATGACTTCGCGCTCGGATGAAAGGCTTCAAGATCCACCCCCCAATACAAGGTCGTCACCTGGTGACGAGGCAATCCCGCATATTCGCACGTGGCCTCCGCCAGCCGATTGGACGATGCGAGAACTCGAGTCGCCGCGCGCAGAATCGCAATTTTTCCAGACCGCTCTGGGGGAGATGATTGCCCCAACTCCAAAATGTCGCTCCCCCAGGTGGATACGAAAAGTTTTGCGGGGCCGAGTTCGGGCAGGACGACTGAATCAGAACCGAGAAAATGAACGTGAACGATATCGGGCCGCTCCTGCTGAATTGCCCGGCGAAAAAGTTGTCGGTATCGGCCGTGCCACCTCGACGGGCGCCACGGTCGCCAGCCAGGAACTACGGCCGACAAAGATTTTACTCCGGCAATCGGGCGCGGTCGACTCGAAAGCACAGAAACTACGATGTTGCGTTGGGACAGGCTCTGGGCCCAGCGTTGAATGTGAGCGGACTCGGCATTGCCAATCATCAATACTCGCAATGCTCGGGATGGCTGTTCTTGCACCGTCGAACTAGGCATCAGAGGTAGCGTCTGACTCTGCACAGCGAATATTTCTCGACTGCCGGAGTAAAGTACGTCATCGGCTCCCATCGCCGCCGCAATTGACGTTGCTTGGGTGCAACCCGTCATGCGTTGTCGCTGACCGTTCGTGCGTAGATGTAAAAGTCGGAATGTGAACTGTCTGTCTTATGGGCATCGCTATACGGAAAGCGATTCGGTATCACTTGTACAAGTTGCCAATTCGGCTGATGAGAACTGACCCACTGGGTAAAGCGCCGCCGCTTTTCGTGGTGTTGCGGCTCTTCATCAAAATCGGAAGAGTAGATAATGACGAATCGTCCCGCCGAATCAAACAGCCTGTGCATGTAAGCGCGAAATACGGCATCTTCCACCAGGTGATAGATCACATCCAGGGAAAGCGTCAACTGCGATCGTTCGCCAGCATACTCCTGTACCAGCTTGAACGTCTTGGTTGAGTCGTGGCGAAACAGGTCTTGGCAAAGCTCGATTGCTTTGGGGCTGACGTCAAAGCCGACATACGACGGATACTCTGCAAGGTTCAATTGATTTCCATCGCCGCACCCGTATTCGATGATCGTCTGGACTGCGTTCTCCTTGACAAAACGGTTGATGATCTCCGCTTTGAATTCCGCGAGACGGTTGTACGATCCCGAACCGGAATTGCCTCCGGCACGGTATCTTTCCTGCCAGTATTCCCCGGAGCCGGGAAATGCCTTCTTCGGACGGCACAATTTGCCATAGAGTTTTCGGGATAGGGTTCCAACGAGGGGAATTCTCTTGATGAACTCTTTCATGTCCCGGTCCTGAGAAAACGCTTTTTGTCGGTCCTAAGTGCTTTTTCGGACCAAGCAACGCGATGCGGTGACTGCAAAATCAAGTGTTAGTCGTCAGCTTCGTCACCCCACGGTTAGTTCCATGAGTGCTTCCACCGACCAAATGGGTGAGATGTGTGGCGAGTTGCTGAGTGTGTACTCGCGCGTCGTAACATCGGATGGCGTCATTGCACGGCATGTTTGTCCGCCAGCTGCCTTGGCGCCAAGAGTCATAGCAAATCCGAACGTGACTCGCGATTCCTGAAACGTCCTCGCGCGGCAGGCATTTGCCGCGCCCTGTCTCGTCAAGAATCCGCGACACCTCCGATGGATTCTCTCCGATAGCCAAGATTGGTGTGCCACTACGCAGGTATTCAAATAACTTGCCAGATACTGAATAGGGGTGGCCCGCGGCATTGGCCTGAAGCAATAAATGGCTTGCAGCCAGCAGCGGCGGGATTTGGGCGTGCGGCAAATATCCGTACATTCGTAATCGCGCCTTAACGCGAGGATCGTGGATCGCATCTTCGGCCCACTTGCAGACTCGTCCGGCCAAACAGACTTCCAGCCGCAGTTCCGGATCCTCGTCGATGAGCGTTGATAGGGCGTCAAAGAATGTTGACGGATTGTAGGCCCCATAGGCCGAGCCGCAGAAAGTAACGCGAAACACATCGCTGGGCGCTGCGGCAGAAACCGATGCAAAATCAGCTTCATCGTAGCCGTTAGGTATTACGATCGTACGTTCGTTCGGAACCCCGTCTTCGGACACAAGAATGTCGCGGTTTGGTCGCGTATTTGCAATGACGAGGTCGGCATCCCGATAAACATTGTGTTTAAAATCGGCCAATTGTCGCTGACGAACGCGCAATGTACGAGTTTGGGTCGCAAGGTCACTGAGAAACGGGTCGCGAAAATCAGCGACCCAAGGCAATCCGAAAATGCTTTTCAGACGTTGTGCAACCCAATGCGCAGTTACAGGCGGCGAAGTGCTGTAAATTATGTCACACGGCCACTCGCGCAACATCTTTGAGGCTGTACGAATGGCAATGTGCCGCCACCAGCCGGCGTGATCTGGAAAGTTGTAATTAGCCTTAAGTGAGGATTCAAATCTCCAAAAATAGGGCGTTCTTTTGAGAAGCTGCCAAAACCGTCCTCGTTGATCGCCGGCATTGCCGGCTCGAATGACACGGACTTCGGAGGGTATCGATGCAAGGAGTTCAGGGTCTTCGCTGGATTCTTCGCCCCAATGAGGCGCCAGGACCGACGCCTGCCACCCGCACTCACCAAGGTAGCGAAGAAATCGAACAGTGCGCTGTACGCCACCGCCGCCGTACGGCGGAAAGGCATATGAAATAATTAACAGTCGTCTTGGCATTTGTGAGCTGAGAATGACGGTCTTGGATCGATCCCTCAACGGGCAAACGACGTCAACAACTCCGCGCCAAATTCGCAAGGGGTTAAGGCTACCACTTCGATTTCGATGCGACAATCTGGCAACGGAACAGGTTTTCAGCATCATTTTGACGTGCGTCAGGACAAATGTTGGAGGCTCGCGACGGTGAGCAATTCATTTTCAAGATGCGCAATTTGCCTTAAGGAATCCCATTGGCTAATATGACTTCGCGCGGCTATGCCCATGCGCGACCGTAAGGCGGGATCCTCAGCCAATGTTACCATGGCTGCCGCCATGGCATCGACATCGCCTTCGTCAACCAGAATTCCGGAGGTGCCATCCACAACCTGCTCAGGGATGCTTGCGTGGCGCGTCGCCACCACGGGCAAGCCACTGGCGGCCGCTTCGGCGATCGCCACCGGCCATCCCTCCTTGTTCCCGTCCGTATCCGTAACAGAATGTTGAAGAAAAACGGATGCTTGTGCCATTTCTGCGCGCACGCGCGAGGTTGATTGTGCGCCAAGCATAGCCACGCAGGCTCGCAGCTGGAGGCGATCAATCAGCGATTCGCACTCTGCACGAAGTGGCCCGTCGCCTAGCACTGTCAGGCGAACTTGCGGACAAGCCTTGCGGCATTTCGCAAAAGCGGCGAGCGTTGTAAGTGGAGATTTCTTGGATACTAGGTTTGCGGCTGCCAGGAATCTGCACGGCATTGCGTTTACATGCGTTGACGGCAGGAATTCGTCCAGCGGCACACCATAGGGAATGTAGCGGATCCGCTGGGGATCGGCACCGTTAGCTACGAGCCAGTCTGACATGTACTTCGCCACCACCACGAAACACGCAATATTTGGAATAGCCTGTTTGAGTTGACGCACATAGTCTGAGCGGCCGAGCATCAAGGATAGATCGAAACCGTTGATATGGACCACAAGCGGAATCTTGAGTCGCCGCAAAACAGGATAGACACGGACGGCTGTGGTTCCGTAATGGCACAATGCTACCTGAGGATTGTCCCTGCGAAATCGGTCAACCAGCCAGCGTCGCTCGGTCGTCGATCCGGCAAAGAAGCCGTATTGCATATTGCGAATGGGTCTCGTCCACCGCTCTATGCGACGTAGCCAGTCGATTCTCGCCACCAAAGGCAAATACAATGTAGGCGGCGCGACGCACAGTTCGCAGCCACTAGGCGGATAGACTTCAGGATTGCGCTGTTGACCTGACAATACGAAAACTCTTAGCCGCTTCATCCCGGTTGCTTGACGATACATCCATACTTCGCTCGTGGCGCCGAAGTGTGGCGCGATGAACCAAACCGGCGGACGTTCGTTACCGTCATACAGAACCATTTGATTCCGTGTTTCCATTACTTGGTCGGGCAACAACTACAAACACAGAACCATTGCGCGACCGCGCGCCCTCGTAACTCCATTGATCAAACCACTGTACAAGATACTGCATCGAGAAAAAGAAACACTGCCGTGTCCACCGCGGCAAACGCGGATATACCGAATCCTGCCAAAGCTGCACTGCGTAGGAAGCGGGTGCCATGACAGCTCGCCAGTCCAGAATCTCGAAGCCCTCTGACTCAATGGTCCTGCGTAACCCGTCCCGAGTCCAGCGCCAGAAGTCGCACGGGTCGGGGTGGTACACCCACATGCCGTGAGTTGAAAGAATCAGCATTCCCTCAGGTTTCAAGACTCTTCGCGCCTCCTGCAGGTATCGCGACGGTTCAGAGACATGCTCTAGAACCTGACTAGAAAGTACAACATCAACGCTGCCATTGGGCAATGGTATTTGTCCTTCAGGCCCCAGGTCGATATCGGCGTCCGCGTTGCCTGGCAAGTCACATCGCAAATATTGGGTGATGTGGTCACCGAATATTTGGCGGTATGGCGAATTGCCAGACCCATAATCAACGAGAATTTCGTGCGACTTATCCTGAACGTGGGAGGCAATGACGTTTTCCATCTGCTTCCGCAGACAGGTGAGATGCCAGTAGATCCGGCTGCTGCGCGCAGGATACAGACGGTTTCCACGAGCCAACTTTTCTTCAGCCTTTGTCAATCGCTGCCATCCTTTCGTTGCCCCGCTGACTTGTATGAATACTCAGCATGAAATAAGGCGTGGTAGGTGGACCATTTCCTGAGGATACTCAAGGCGATCAAATCGACCTTCTGGCCCCGCCTTCGGAAAATCTCGTTTGCAGTGCTGGACGCGCAGCTAACTCTTTCGTACTCTGAGGTTTGTTGCGTCGTTGCCGTAGTTGTCGACGGTTGAAGTACGTTTGATTCTCTGAATGTTACGCCGACATTTTCGGCCAGTACCCAGGCAGCTTGAATTCAGAAAAAACATTATGCAAGAATCAGATAAACGCAAAAATAAAGGCACAAAAGTGCGCCAGAATTGGATCGAGTGGATTAGGCGATGGGGGCCAACGGATGCGTCGCGAATCGCAGTTTGGCTAACTATTGTCGTTTTGGCGACAATTGTATTCGACTGTGTTGTTGCCATTATGTATGAAGGATTGCTAGACGACAGTGCATTTTATTTGTCACTTAGTCGCAATGTTTTGCGCGGCAAAGTTCCATATCGCGATCTGCCATCTGGTTACACGCCGGGAGCGTCTTATATTCTCGCGTTGCTTGGTGAGCAGGGTGTGAGTAATCCACGATTGGCAAAAGTCTATTTCTTTATAATTTATATCTGTAACTCTGCAATAATCTACGCATTGCTCCGTCGTTTGCGTCATCCCTCTTCGATATGTAGTTTGCTGGTGGCATTATCAGCAGCATGGACACTGTCGGCTGACGGGACGGCACTTCTTCTTGAGGCTTATCAAAACTTTTTTATTCTGTTGGGTCTCTTGGTACTTTTTCGCTGGCCAACCCGAACCGGAGCAGCACTGGCTGGTATTTCTTTGGGGGCAGCCTTAATGGTCAAACAGTATTCACTAATCATAGTTCCTGTCATAGCGTGGTTCAGTTGGATGCCCTGGAGCATTGATGAGAACGGCGAACAGAAAAGGCCACCAAAGTCGATTGCACGAATGCTAGCATTTCTCGGCTGCCTGGGTGTACCCTGGCTGCTTTTTGTATTGCTGACCCAGCAAGACCCCATAAATAATTTTGTGGCAGCTTCCACATTTAGTGGCGGGAAGTACCCCGCCGTTGGTGCCGAGGCAGCCCTACGGTCACTTTCGGGGGGACATCCGGCGCTCGTTACTGATTTAATAGTGGCTTTTTTCGCCATCGGGCTCCTGCTCCTGCGTCCAAGGCTGTCGACGGGACAATTGGTCGCGGGATACTTCTCTTGGATGACAATGTTGTGCATTCGCACTTATCCCCACTACGTTCAGCTTGCGATACCGTGGGGGGTGTTGATTGTAGCCGAGTTTTCGAGAGAGCTCGCGCGAAAGGTTGCAAAAGAAAAAGCGGCGCAACATATCTTGGCCTTGGTGTTGGTGTTGCCGATGTGCGCTATCGTAATACGTCCTTTTTCGGACGCGATCCGATCTGTCAGGAAGCCCACTGCACCGAATCAAATCCAACTGGCAGCGGACGTTCGCAATACAATTCCGCAGCAAGACAATGTTTTGGTGTTGAATGGTACTTGGCTTTATGTTCTTGCCGATTTGAAGCCGCCTGGGCTAAACTATCGATTTGTCACCGGGCCGCATTCGCAGTTTGAGCGACAATTAGCAGAAGCTGAGTGGATTGTCTTGCTGCCGAAGAAGTCCACGTGGATGATTCCAGTGGATACTGCGCTAAACTGGATAAAAAAGCACGACTTTCGCGAACATAGCAGGCTACCTTTTGGAGCGAATGAAGAGGCAATATTACTGCGTCGAATCACGGTAGACGAACCATCTGCGGGCATTCAAACTGAACATCACTGATCGTGTTACCCGCTTTCGACGGCAGTTGTTTGGCCGCCTCTATGGGAGAGAACTGAGTTCGCCAACATCTTCTTTTTTTAACGTTGTGTGCCATTGAGCGCGCGCAACGCAAATGCCTCGATGGAATCCTCGGCCCTCTCCAAATAATTCCGCGTTCTCGACCCTAAATGTAATCGCTTGCTCAATTGATTCGACATCTGTCCCCGCGGCCCGAAGGCCCAAAGTCAAGGTATATTCACCTGGTGCCAGAGGACAATCAGGGATTCGGCATTCGACTAGCATGTGCCCTTCAAGTCCATCTACGCAAACGCTAGATAACGGGCTGAATAGAGTCATGACACGTTGACTTAAGGTGTCGTTAATTGCAATGCAAAAAATGGGATTCCGTAGACGAAGTGCGGAGTAATAGGTCATCCGCAACCGCAATTCCCGTCCGACGAGGATGTGATCGGTGGGGGCGCCCGCATTGTCGACAATCGAAGCCCGTCGCAGTATATTCCTCTCGTCGTTACTATTGGCCACGTATTGAAGTCGGTTTTCGGATGACTCTTGCGCTGGATTCATTTGATAGTAATGCCGAATTACCGAATCCACATCTCCTATGACTTCGACCTCACCCTTGCTCAATAGCAAAACTCGGTCACAAAGCGATTCAACCGCAGGCATGTTATGGCTGACAAACAAGACCGTTTTTCCTCCGTGCGTCACATCGCGCAATCGCTGTAGGCACTTTCGCTGAAAATCCGCATCCCCCACGGCCAACACTTCATCCACTAGCAGGACTTCAAGATCTAAATGGGCCGCCACCGAAAAGGCCAGCCGCACCTTCATGCCACTGGAATAGCGCTTGACGGGGGTGTCAATGAACTGTTCCACGCCGGAAAAATCCACGATCTCGTCAAACTTCCGCCGAATTTCGCTGCGCCGCATACCCAGAATGGAGCCATTGAGAAACACGTTCTCGCGCCCCGTCAGCTCCGGGTGAAAACCCGTACCGACTTCCAAGAGGCTTCCTACGCGCCCCCGGATCGTCGCGGTTCCCCGCGTGGGCTCGCTGATCCGGGTCAAGATCTTCAATAGAGTCGATTTTCCGGCCCCATTTCGGCCAATGATGCCGACGACCTCTCCCTCCTGAACCTTAAAATTGATGTCCTGTAGCGCCCAGAAGTCCTCGGAGTGCCCTAAGGCCGCGCCACTGCGCAAGTTGGCCCAGGTATTACGGAAGATGCCCGCAACGGACTCTCTTAGCGTGCGCTTACCCAAATGACCGTTGAATGCCGCGTGATTGATGCGGAACTTCTTTGCGAGATCCTCAACCTCAATTGCAATCGACATAGTTCAGCGCGTCCGCGAAATTAAACCCTGGCACCGACGATATTGCTCCCGCGCATTCGAGCGGCAACGCGTCGCTGGGAGCAGGTTCAAACTAAATGATGTCCGCAAATCGATCTTCCATCCGATGGAAATAGAAACAGCCCACGACAAAGAAGGTCACAATGATAACGGTCGAATAGCCTAAATGGACCCAGGGGATGGGCTGACCGAGCAGTGCAGCTCGAAAGGAGCGGATCACCCCATTCATGGGATTATATTTCAAAAGATCTTGAATCCAATCTGGGACGGCGCCTCCGCCGACCTGCTTTTTTCTTTGATCGCCATGATGGGGAGACTTGCTACTCAATTCTGCTTCGATAGTCGGCCCGAGCACCGGATTGGCGCGTTCGGCTGCGTTGTTTGCAACAAGATCCGACATGTTCTCGACGGGCAAGCCGTTGTTCAGTGTGCCCTTTTCCAATGTGCCCTTGGCCGCCACCGCAACACTGTCTGTGACGCTGGTGGAATTTGCCGGAATGGGAATCGCAGTTTTGCCTTTCGGTGCCGGCTCACCATGATGCGTTCCCATATAGATCGCGGGCGTAGCAAACATCCAGAGCTGAATGAGAAACGGCACGGTGTACTTGAAATCGCGATAGGCCACCGTCAGCGCTGAAAGGATCGTGCCCACCGCCAGGGCCGCCAACATCACAAGGATCACCAAGGGAGGCACCATCAGGAGCCTGGCATCCAAAACGATAACATTTCGGCCGTCGGGTGGGTAAAAGTAGTAGTAGCCCACCATGATCACCAGTACGCCGAAGCTAATCACAAAATCAAACAAAGCCCCCCCCACGCTGGCGAACGGAATGGCCAGTCGGGGGAAATAGACTTTGGTAATGAGCGGGCCAGAAGTAACGATGCTGTTACTGGCCTGGGTCACGGCCGTTGCAAAAAACACCCAGGGAACTAGCGCTGAGAATGTGAACAGCCGATAAGGGAGCCCGTCGTCCGGAACATTCGCAGCCGCCTTGAAGACAAACGCGAACACGACCATGTACATGATCGGTTGAACTACCGCCCAGCACGCACCTAGCAGCGCCTGCTTGTAGCGGATCTTCACATCTCGCCAGGAGAGGAAGTACAGCAACTCGCGGTAGGCAAACAGCTCCCGCAGGTTGAAGGCTTTCCAACCTGGACGCGGCTTGATGATGGTGATGGGAACGTCGGCGGATTCATTCGTGGCTTGAACCCGCGGCGTTTTCATCACCTCGTCTGCAGCTTGTTGGTCTGATGTCGTGCTCATCAAAAATGGTTCACTCGTATTTTCCACGTCATTTGGCAAGGCAACGCAACGGCTGCTGCGCTAAGGCGGCAACGGTCGCCACGACATCGCGTATCGGCGCAAATGCAAACCGCGCCAGGAGTTTTGTTAGTTTGTTTTCCGTGGTCGCCAAATTAACATAATGGCGAAACTTGCCAAGCCGCGAGGA
>JAWXCH010000043.1:0-7995 GCA_034440595.1 Planctomycetota bacterium
ATCATCCGTCTACCTTGGGGCTCGATGGTCACTTGGTACAGCCCTCAAGGCCTGCGCCGTGCCTACGACATCCTGAGCCGCATGGAGATTCCGACTGACTGGCTCTGTCGCGATCTGGCCGCACAGAGGAATTTCGCCATGCTCGTGCCGCCGGTTGCGAGCAATGATGGCGGGACCACGTACATCGGGAATGAGCATCGAGGAGTCGAGAGGCGGTTCATCGCCTGAGAATCCAGTCTCGAAAACGCACGCGACTTTTTCTCGCATTTAACAACTTGACGGGTTGTGCATAGGGAGCTAGTGCTGCTGTTCGCAGGTCGTTAGACTCTTGTAACCCAGTGCTGAATGCAGATGCTGGCGATTGTAGAAAACTTCGATGTGGTCGAACAGGTGACCTGCCTTGACTCATTTCGTCCGCCATCAGTTGAACAATCGTCAAGTTATCAGCCTGAATCACAGCGATGGTTGAGTGCTGGAATACGGGGATTATGCAATTTTCTGTTGTATGACGCAGCCATTTGATATAGCAGATGCCAATTCATGAATTGAGCGTCTTCCTAATCATTGCTATTGTGGTGGGCTATACGAACCCATCATAGACCAGTATGCCTCGGCAAAAAGTACGTTAAACTGTTCACACTGCTAGGCAGGATTCAAGTTTTGGACAGGGTGTAGATCAAGTGACACCTGGACCATGGCGAGGCCGTCGCCCCGATGCGCATCGTCGGCACCCTTCACGGCGAGTCTAAGCTGGGCCGTGCAACCCTAGAGGCAGCACCCGATTGGGATATGGACAGTCTGATGTGGGCACGTTTGATGTAACTGGGAGGGCTAGGCGATGAGCTTTAATCTGATCGAAGAGCAATGGATCCCAATCCTCCGAACCAACGGCGCGCCGGATCGCGTGGGTATCAGGAACGCCCTGATCAATGCGGGCGATATCCGTCTGACTGCCGCGTCGAACCCGATGGACAACATCACACTATTGAGGTTCATGCTGGCCGTATTAATGTGGTGCAAGCCGAGCATGAGCGATGAGGACCGCAAGGTACTCAATGGCGGAACGGGCATCCCGGAGGAGTGGATAACTAATCTTGGCACGCCTGCGAAACCTGCGGAGGCGTTCAATCTGCTTGGGGATCAGGAACGTTTTTTTCAAGACCGCCAACTACTCGAAGTTCTGTTGAAAGAGAGGCAGAGGCAATGGGACGCGCGCGAACGGAAGAAGGCAACTAAAGGTAAGAGCCAGCGACCAACTTCGCTGATTGATGAAGATTACCGCCCCATCGGTGATCTACTAGTCGAATTCCCAACTGAAACCAAGAGCGTCCATTTTCGCCATGTGCGAGACAAAGAGTACGGATTTTGCCCGGCCTGCTGTGCTCTCGGCATCATCCGCTTTTGTGGTTGGGCCAATGCTTATGGCGGCGGCCGATACACATCTGCAATCAATGGACCTACACCAGCCTATGCGGTTCCGTACGGCACCACGCTTCTTCAATCACTTGCAATGAATTGGCCATCAGGCACAACTGAGGCGACTAAGCCGCCTTGGCTGACCAACAACGCACCATCAAAGGACAATCTCAATTCGCTTCATGCCTTTGCGTGGAGATCGCGTCAAATTTGGCTAGGCGATCAACAGCCTACCATGGAGCCCTGTAGCTATTGCGGGGATGTCGCAAGATTGATCTATCAACACGTGTTCACTGGCAACTGGAAGCCGCCGTTCGCAACTGTTGGCACGCAAAAAAAATTCTGGGACAAGGATTCGCATTTGATCCTTGAGGCGAAGTCGACGAACAGCGACAACGAGGATGACAGCGGTAGTCTTGACGAAGATGGCATAAATCCAGATTCTTCTTCAATTGACTCCAGTGCCTCACAAAAACGAAAAAGTACAAAGCCAACGCAGCAAACAACGCTCGGGTTTCCTTCTCCGGGATCAAGCGCCACGGCTCATAACCGATTCTGGCGCCGAGCCTGGCGAGCCATACTCGCTGGAGATGACAATCGAGCGGGACACACAACCATGGTCGTCGGCCCGGCAGCGAACAAAGGGCTTTATCAGGATGCCACCGTGTTGAATTTGCCGGCTGTTCCTACGAATGCCAGTCAAGAAGTTCGGGAAACAATCAATTCGCTTTTTAGTACCACAGAGCAACTCATGAGTGTGCTCAGAAGAAGCACACTGAACCCTGACCGACAACACCCCAACAGAAAAGCATGTCTGGATGCACGGTCACCTGACTTGGAAGCATATTTCCGCATGCAAGTCGAACAGTGGCTTGCCATCATGGCAACCCCGGATGCAGATGCTTCGCTGAACAGTTACTCAGAGCAGTTGGCAAGCAAACTTTATTGCATCATCAATGACGTTGTTCGCTCCACAACGGTCGGTTCACCACTTCGCCGACGTGAGGCGATGCAACGCGCGGCAAAGGCTCTCAGTGAAACATTACGTAAGTATGGGTCGCACTCAAACAAGCTGCCGCCATCAGGCGGCTCTACGCCCAAGCACCAAGGTCCCAATGCGAAGGAGAGCCATAAATGAGCCAGTCCGAGTCCTTCATCAAGCGTCTTGAGGCGTTGCAGGAGGGCGAGCACGCCTGTCTGCGCCGGCTCGCAGGCATGCCGCTGGACACCACGGTTGCTGGATTTGACCTGTTCACCGGCCTGTGGTGGCCACTGAGACAGAAAAGTCCTGTCGCCCCGCGTCGCGAGACGAGTTGGTTGATCGCCAAGCTCTATGGGGCTTTTCCAATTCCGAACACTCCGTTTGAAGACGGGAAGAATCGACAATTGCTAGCGCGGGTGCTTCGTCGCTGTGAGCCGCATGATGATCACAATGGCCCGCGTTTCCGCAGTCGCTTCGATGCCCTGTTGTGTTCGCCATTGCCGTCCATCGAGCCGCATCTGCGCTGGGCATTGGGCGAAATCTCCAAAGCGATCGCCGGGCGAGTGCAGTGGGCCAAGGGCGTCACTAGCATTAATTGGGCACAACTACTCGATGATCTGTCAATCTGGGACCGGGGCGAGGACCATCGCCGGGGCCGTGACATTCGCGATATCTGGGCGGAAGACTATCTGAACGACACACACCAACTGCAAGGAGCCAGCAATGCTGATTGAGATACACATAATCCAGAACCATAGCCCGTCGAACCTTAACCGCGACGACCTAGGAGCACCCAAGACGTGTCTATTCGGTGGTGTCACCCGGGCCCGCATCTCCAGCCAGTGCCTCAAGCGAAGTATCCGGCGTAGCGACGACTTTCAGCAAGCGGTGGCAAAGCACGGAGCCATCCGCACCCGCGGTCTCATCAGCGAGATCGCTCGCCGAGCACAAGGCAATGGCGAACCGCAGGATGCGCTGCTCAATCGAATCCGCAAGATTTTCGAAGATGGAGGCGTTGGCGTCAACGAGTCCGGCGGGGACGCGACCGCTACCGACATTCTATTCTTTGTTCCCGATTCGGCGATCCAACAGATGGCCGAGGCGGCTAATGCGAACGAACCCAACATGGCGGATGTATTTGCCAAAATCCTCAACGAAGCCGCGCACGTCCCTGACATTGCCCTCTCGGGCCGTATGACCGAGTTCAAAGCGAAGGGTCATTTCGCAAACCTTAACTTCACCGTCGAAGCGGCTCTGTCCGCCGCCCATGCCATCTCAACGCACGAAGTGATCAACGAGGTCGATTACTTCACAGCAGTTGATGACCTTGCCACCGGAACCGGCGCGGGGCACGTAAACGAGGCCATGTTTGCGTCGGCCTGCTTCTACAAACATTTTTGCATCGACTGGGACCAACTCGTCACCAATCTCGGCGGAGATGTCGAGCTTGCGACAACCACAGTTCGGCAGTTCCTCAATGCTGCGGCCCTGGCCACGCCATCGGGCAAGCAGAAGAGTTTCGCGGCATTCAATCCTCCTGAGGGCGTGCTCGTGGAAATCAAGACGGAGCGGTGCGTACCGGTGAGCTATGCCAACGCTTTTGCAGACCCGGTGCTGCCAAAGTCCCCACGTGGCATGATCGGCGAAAGCATCGCTCGTCTCGGCCAGCACGTCCACGAGATCGCCGAAGGCTACGGCATTATGGCGACGCGCTATTGGTTCTCACCTGGAAACCGGTATCCGCTCACTTGGTTAGATCGCGACGAAGCCAGTGTGGCAAAGCAGGAAAAGCCAGTGGTTGGCGGTGCTGAGAGTTTCAGTTCGTTTGAAACACTCGTAACGAAGGTGATGAACACCGTAAATATGGACAACGCTGCCACCGCCGGAGCCGCATTATGATTCACCATACCGTGTTCCTACGCCTCGAAGGCCCCCTTCAGGCTTGGGGCGACACTTCGAAGTTTGTCGTCCGTCGAAGCATGGACGCGCCTACGAAATCCGGTGTACTGGGTTTGATCTGTTGCGCGATGGGATTGTCGCGGCAGGCGGCACGGGATCGATTGGTGGATTTGAACGGCCTTACGATGGGCGTGCGTATCGACCGGGCAGGAACGCGCTGGTGGGACTACCACACCGTTGGGGCTGGCATTGGGCTGATTACAGCAGCGGGCAAACTAAAGATGGGGGCACAGGGCACTCTCGTCACCCGCCGCGAATACCTCGCCGATGCAAGTTTCCTAGTCGCGCTCAGCGGCGACGCCGCGATTATCAACGAAGTCGCTCTCGCACTTTCATCACCCATGTGGCCAATCTACCTCGGCCGTAAGTCCTGCTCACCCGCCGTACCAATATTGGCACGGCCGCGTGAGGGTGAGTCTTGGACGAACCCCGGGATCCACAGCAACCTGACAGCTGCGCTTGAGGCAGTGCCGTGGCCACCTCGCTATGACACCGATGCCCCATACGATGCGAGACACAACAGGATCAAGACGATTGATCTGCCATGCTTGATCGAATGGTGCGCGACGGAGTTGCAAACCATCGCGCCAGCCGCCGCCGAGGTCTGGTACGACGCTCCCGTTGCCTTCACCCCGCAGGTCCATCAGCCACGGCTCGTTGTCCGTAAATCGGTCGAGGTCATGGTCGGCAAAGCACTTCAGCAGCATGCTTCAGCACCGCCTCGCCCCCGTGCTAACTACACTAATTCTGAATGGACCAGCGAACGGCTCGTGGATGTTGTGAATGAACGAACCGGCGAAGTGACGCGGGAACCCTATGGCGCAAGACCCCGGCGACTACATCGCGATCACGGCCTTTGTGTCTTCTGCAAGTCCCCCGCCAATACCGTGCAACACGTCACCTACCGCCGCGCCGGTGGCGATGAGACGCAGGAAGACCTCCGCTCGCTTTGCCGGTTGTGCCACGATGCGGTGACAATGATCGAGTACGGACTGGGCATGGGCTTGGACCGGATCAACCCCGAGGATTCTCAGTACCGCGAGCGGATCATCGCCAAGCGAACGGAGATCATCCAGTTTCGCTCACTAGAAAACCGCCGTCGTCAGCTACAAGCTGAGGAGATCGAATAACGATGTACATGTCCACCTTGCTCATTGATGTGGGGATCAATCCCGATCGGGTTCGCCCGGGTCGGCAATGGCTGCGCAATATGTACCGTGTACATCAACGTCTCTGTATGGCGTTCCCATTCCCTGATACGAAGGCGAACGATCCTGAATTTCTAAAGCCCTATCGGCCAGACGCATTCCACAATCCCCAGCCAGACCGAGGTTTCACAAGTAGCGTAGTGAATGCAGGAGAGCCTAATGCTTTGAGCAACAGACCTGTGCATGAGCCGCGCGATGACTCGCACAACTTCCTATTCCGTGTTGACCCTCTGCCCGGTGGACGTGTTGTGATCCTTGTGAAATCAGCCATCCAACCTGATTGGGACTACGCTTTCCACAACGCCCAACATTTGCTCGCTGCCCCGCCTTCAATCACAGGGCATGTTCGGTTGTCGTTTGGAATGGATGCGATATTACGGTTCCAACTGGTCGCCAATCCAACACGCAAGATCGATACCAAGAGCGACGCCGACGGACGACGCCGCAATGGCAAGCGTGTTCCTGTGCCGCCGACCGATGAAGCGCTGCAGACCTGGCTGCAACAACGGGCAGATGCCAACGGTTTTCGGCTTGGCAATTTGTCACTGATCCAGCCCGGGTATGTGTATGTCAATAAGTCCAGTACGGCGGGCAAGGGACATCGTCTTCGCAGTGTGAGATTCGCGGGCATCCTCGAAATCAACGACCCGCAACGGTTTAGCAAAGCGTTGATTGCCGGCATCGGCCCCGCCAAAGCTTTCGGCTTCGGTCTGATTTCAGTCGCACTGACGGGCAACGGAACATTGTGATGCCCTCAAATGTCACACCTTGCAATAGCCGATCTTTGACAAGTGAATATCAACTTCGGTTTATTACTCATGGCCCTAGCGACCGAAGAATGAACCATCCGGGGTGTAGACATGAAAACCAGCCTTTTTGAAATCGGCCGTTTCGATGATCGCCTTTCCTTCCTCTACATCGATCGCGCCATCATCAAGCACTCTGGCAATGGCATCGCGATCCATGAACTGGACGGCGTGACTGAAGTGCCTGTAGCGTCGCTCTCACTGCTGATGCTTGGCCCCGGCGTCAGTATCACCCATGAAGCCATCAAGGCGCTGGCGGACAACAACTGCCTGCTTGTGTGGTCCGGCGAATTCGGGGTTCGGTTTTACGCCTGCGGCATGGGCGGTGCGCGGCACAGTCGGAATCTTTTACGGCAGGCAAAGCTCGCACTGGATGAACGTACCCGCCTACAAGTAGTCGTCCGAATGTACTGCGCTCGCTTTACCGATGAGACGATCGATACCGGCCTGACCTTGCAGCAGCTTCGCGGCAAGGAAGGCATCCGCATGAGACAGACTTACGCGGATGCTTCGAAGGCGACCGGCGTGCCGTGGCTGGGCCGCAAATATGCCCGCAAGGACTGGTTCGCCGGAGATCCAGTGAACCGTGCACTATCCGCCGCCAATGCATGTCTATACGGCTTGGTTCACGCTGCGATTCTTTCCGCTGGCTATTCACCCGCCATCGGCTTTATTCACACCGGCAAACAACTCTCGTTCGTCTATGACATAGCGGACCTTTACAAGGCAGAGCTGACGATCCCACTGGCATTTGAGATCGCTGGAAGACAGCCAAAGGAACTGGAAAGGGATGTTCGCACCGAGGCGAGACGTCGATTTCATCAGATGCACCTGATGAAGCGGATCATTCCTGATATGCGAAAGCTTCTGAATGTTGAAGCAGAAGAGATGGATGAGTTTGCAGGAGACGAGGCGCGTCCTGCTGAATTATGGCAGCCAAAGTCGTTCTCCTTGGATACCCCGATCGGGCAGATATTAACGCAGCGCCCAGAAGGAGAGGATGTCGCATGATGGTGCTGATTGTCCGAAACGTGCGCCCCGGGCTACGAGGTCGGTTGACTCGCTGGCTCATTCAACCGCAGACAGGTGTTTACGTGGGACACCTGTCGGGTCGTGTGCGGGAAGAACTATGGAAGACTGTCTGTGATGAGGTTGATGAGAATCGTGGCTCCGCGATCCTCATCAACCCGGCAGCCAATGAGCAGGGCTATACGATCCTCACTCGAGGCGATTCCGATCGTAGTTTTGTAGACTTGGACGGGCTTATCCTGCCGAAAACCATGATTTCGGAGTCGTAAGCCAGTGATGTCCCCACGCATGTGGGGGTGAACCGAATCGACGCGGACTCAGCTACAAAGTGTTCAAAGATGTCCCCACGCATGTGGGGGTGAACCGACGGTGTGCCTGGGGATTGGTGTCTGACCTTCGATGTCCCCACGCATGTGGGGGTGAACCGACCGGATCACAGATCACAGATCACAGATGGCAGATGTCCCCACGCATGTGGGGGTGAACCGTTTGTAGGGCGAGTGAACTCTAAGGTACTGTTGATGTCCCCACGCATGTGGGGGTGAACCGAACAAGCGACGGCGCGATATCCGCAACTTTGAGATGTCCCCACGCA
>JAWXCH010000044.1:0-17405 GCA_034440595.1 Planctomycetota bacterium
ACTTTATCTACATCGGTGGCAATGACTCGATGGATACCGCCAACAAGGTCGCCAAGCTGGCCCAAGAGCGCGGGCTGGATCTGGTTGGCATTGGCGGGCCAAAGACGATTGATAATGACGTAGGGGATAGCGAATTCAAGCTGATCGACCATACGCCGGGCTATGCGTCGACGGCCAAATACTGGATGCATATGGTCCAATACGCGAATGAAGAGAATGCCGGCTCTTGCCCAGCCGATCCGGTGCTGGTCATGCAGGCGATGGGGCGGAAGATCGGGTATATACCGGCGGCGGCACGGTTGGCCGACCCGCACCGCGAGATGCCGCTGCAGATTTATTTGGCCGAAAGTCCCTGCTCGCTGGAGCAACTGGCGGACAATGTGAACGATCAGTTGCGCAAGGACGGTCGCTGCATTGTGGTGATTAGCGAGGGGTTCAATGTTGGGAGCGTTGGCGAACGACGCGATTCGTTTGGACACGTGCAGTTCAGTTCCAGCGAGACGACCGTCGGACAGACAGTGGTGAACTATCTGAACAAGGCCGGCCTAGCGACGAAAGGGTCGGCGCGCGGCAATGTCTCTGGGACCGACCAGCGGCATTCGATGGGATACGCCTCGGTCGTCGACCTGGAAGAGGCTTATCAAGCCGGCCGCATGGCGGCGCATCTGGCCAGCACCGGGCAGAGCGGCTATATGGCCACAATTTTGCGAAACGAAGGGCCGAATTACAGCGTTTACTATGACAAAGCGCCGCTAGCCGAAGTGGCCAACAGCGAGCGAAAGTTCCCGGCCAAATGGATCACTCCGTCCGGTTACGACGTGACCGATGATTTTGTCCGCTACGCCAAGCCGCTGCTCGGCGAAGGGATGCTGAGCTTGCCAATGATTGATGGTCGACAACTGATGACGCGCTTGCAGCCAATCCATGCGGCCCAGAAGTTGGCCAAGTACGTTCCGCAGGCCGATCGCAAGTAGCGCGAGTACCGGAACGAGCTTCGCCTTTCACTTTTCACCTTTAGCCCAGATACGAAGCATGTTTGATTTGACACCTGAGCACGACTTTTTGGTCGGTATCGATTCCGACGGCTGCGTTTTTGACACGATGGAAGTGAAGCACAAGGAGTGCTTTATTCCCAACATCATCAACAGCTACGAACTGCAAGGGATCAGTAAGTATGCCCGTGAGGCGGCGGAGTTTGTGAACTTGTACAGCAAGAGCCGCGGCATCAACCGCTTTCCCGCGCTGATCGAGGCCTTGGAGTGGCTGCAAAAACGACCTGAGGTAGCGGCGCGCGGAATCGAAATCAAGATCCCGCCCGGGCTGGTCAAGTGGCTGAAGGAAGAGACGCGGCTGGGCAACCCGGCGCTAAAGTCGGCGGTTGAAAAATCTGGCGACCCCGATCTGAAGCAGGCTTATGCCTGGTCGGTGGCCGTAAACGATAGCGTGGAGAAAATCGTTCGTGGCGTGCCACCATTTCCTTATGTTCGTGAGGCACTTTCCAAACTGCATGGCAAGGCAGACATGATCGTCTGCTCGGCTACGCCGAACGAAGCGCTCAAACGCGAATGGGAAGAACACAAGGTCGACCATTTTGTTCGCGAGATTTGCGGGCAGGAAGTAGGGACCAAAAAAGAGATTTTGCAGGTCGGCAAGAAGTATCCAGCCGGTCACGTTTTGATGATTGGGGATGCTCCTGGCGACCACAAAGCGGCTGTGGCCAATGATGCGTTGTTCTTTCCGATCAATCCTGGTTCCGAGGATAGCAGTTGGAAGAATCTGCTGGACGAGGGGATAGATCGCTTTTTGAACGGCACGTTTGCCGGCGATTATCAGAAGAAATTGCTGGCGGAATTCGATAAGTGCCTGCCAGCTCTGCCTCCCTGGCCGGTGCGATAAATAGTAAAATCCACGCGCGACAAGCCCTGCCGCGATCGTTCCCTGAACTTTCATTTTTACTCTTACCTTTTGCACAACATGTCTAAATGCGACTTTGGTCTGATCGGTCTGGCGGTGATGGGTGAAAACTTGGCTCTCAATATTGAGAGCCGTGGGTACAAAATTGCGGTCTTTAACCGCACGACCAGCGTTGTAGACGACCTGATCAAAGGTCGGGCCGCCGGCAAGAAGTTCGTCGGCTGTCACTCGTTGGAAGAACTGGTCGACAATCTGGCCACGCCACGCAAGGTGATGATCATGGTCAAGGCGGGTGCCCCGGTGGACGACCTGATCGAAAAGCTGATCCCGCTCTTGTCGCCAGGGGATGTGATCATCGACGGCGGTAACGAGCACTACACGAACACCGAACGCCGCACGAAGTATCTCGAGAGCAAGGGTCTGCTATTCATCGGCACCGGCGTTTCCGGCGGCGAAGAGGGGGCATTGCTCGGGCCAAGCATCATGCCAGGTGGCAGTGAAAAAGCGTGGCCACTGGTCAAACCGATCTTTCAGGCCATTTCCGCCAAGGTCGGACCCAACAACGATATTCCTTGCTGCGAATGGGTCGGTCCCGGCGGGGCAGGGCAGTACGTGAAGATGGTTCACAATGGCATTGAGTACGGCGATATGCAGCTCATCTGCGAAGCGTACTTCATTCTCAAAAAGGCACTTGGCCTGACCAACGATGAACTGTACGACGTGTTTGCCGAATGGAATCGCGGGGAGCTGGACAGCTATCTGATCGAGATCACGCGCGACATTTTTAGTGTGAAGGATCCCGAGACCGGTGAATACATGGTCGATCAGATTTTGGACACTGCCGGAGCCAAGGGAACTGGTAAGTGGATGAGCCAGTTGGCACTGGATCTGGGTGTGCCAAGCACACTGGTGACCGAGGCCGTTTATGCCCGCTGCTTATCGGCGCTGAAGGAAGCACGCGTTCGTGCGAGCAAAGTATTGAAAGGACCCGAAGGGAAATACACCGGCGACAAGAAGGCGTTCATCGAAAAGGTGCGCCAGGCGCTGTATGCCTCGAAGATTTGTAGCTATGCCCAGGGATATATCCAGTTGCAGGCGGCCGCGAAAGAACACAACTGGCCACTTCACTATGGCAATATCGCGCTGCTGTGGCGCGGCGGCTGCATTATTCGTGCACGGTTTTTGGAGCGAATCAAGGAAGCGTTCGATGCTTCGCCGAACCTGGAAAACCTGCTGCTGGCGCCGTACTTTACCGACGCCGTGGAAAAGTCTCAGGACGCCTGGCGACATGTGGTCATTACCGCGGTCGAGCTGGGTGTTCCAACGCCGAACTTTAGTGCCGCGTTGTCCTACTACGATGGCATCCGTCAGGCACGTCTGCCTGCGAATCTGCTGCAAGCACAGCGGGACTATTTTGGCGCTCATACTTACCAGCGCGTCGACAAGCCGGGCGTGTTCCATACCGATTGGATTCGTCAACGTAAGCAACCGCAGGATTGAAAATGTGTGTTATTGCGACTGGATTCCCGCCTTCGCGGGAATGACGAAGAGGACTGGATTCTTTAGATCGTTTGTACCGGAGTTGACGTGGCCGCCAGTTATCTAGAAAAGCTCTTTGGACTGGCCGGACAAACCGCCGTCGTCATCGGCGGTACTGGGGTGCTTGGCGGGGCCATCTGTAGAGGTTTGGCTCAGGCCGGGGCTTTTGTGATCGTGGCCGGTCGCGAAGGGGCGGAGGCCCGAGTTGCTGAGATTAGGCAACTCGGCGGTCAGGCGGACTGCCGAGTCGTGGACGTGACGAGTCGTCAGTCGATTGAAGAATTGCTGGCCTCTGTCGTTGCCGCGCGTGGACAGGTGGATATCCTGGTCAACTGTGCCGGAGTCAATTCGGCGACGGGCTATCTGGAAATCACCGACGACGACTGGTCGCGTGTGCTGCAGATCAACCTGACGGCCACGCACTGGGGATGCCAGATCTTTGGCCAGCATATGTCCGAGAGTGGTCGTGGGGGGGCGATTCTCAACATAGGCAGTGTGACCTGCGATAAGCCGTTGTCGCGCGTGTTTGCCTATTCGGCTTCCAAGGCGGCCGTGCTGAATCTGACGCAGAATGTAGCCCGTGAGTTGGCCCCGCATAACATTCGCGTGAATGCGATCTGTCCTGGCTTCTTTCCGGCTGAGCAAAATCGCAAGATTCTGGACGACACGCGGATTGCTAACATCATGACTCAAACGCCGATGGCGCGGTTTGGCGATCCAGAAGAACTGATCGGTGCGGTGCTGCTATTGGTCTCAAAATCTGCCGGCAGTTACATTACCGGTGCTGCGTATTACGTCGATGGCGGGTTCACGGCGATGCGGTTTTAATGGCGATATTTGGCGGTGCTGACTCTGGGCGTTGCCCGAGTCAGTTGGACCAACGAAAGTGCAAATCATGCCTACCATCGTGATCTTTGGTGCCTCGGGCGACCTCACCAGCCGCAAGCTTATTCCGGCTCTCTACGGGCTATATCGCAAGAAGCGGCTCCCTGCCGATACACACATCGTCGGTAGCTCGCGCACGCCGTTTTCGAATGAGGAGTGGCGTAGCAAGCTGGCCGAATCGACGAAGAAGTTCGCCGGCAAAGCATTTGATCCTGCCGTTTGGGAGGAATTCGCGAAGAACGTTTTCTATCAGCCGCTGGATATCGGCAGCGAAGCCGATTTCAAGAAGCTGGCCGCTGAGCTGAAGAAAATCGAAGGGGATAAAAACACCGATCGGTTGTACTATCTGGCCACTGCCCCGCAGTTCTATGAAGAGGCCGCAGCGCAACTCGGAAAGGCCGGATTGGCTGACGAAAAGAATGGCCGCCGCCGGATCGTGATCGAAAAGCCATTTGGTGTCGATCTAGAAAGTGCGAAGCACTTGAATCTTTCGATCCATCAGATTTTTGATGAGTCGCAGGTCTATCGTATCGATCACTACCTGGGCAAAGAAACGGTGCAGAACATTCTGGTGCTCCGTTTTGCCAATAGCATCTTTGAGCCGATTTGGAATCGCAACTACATCGACCATGTGCAGATCACCGTGGCCGAAGAGGTGCTCGTTGGTCGTCGCGGCGACTATTACGATCAGTCTGGTATTATGCGCGACATGTTTCAGAATCATCTGCTGCAATTGCTGATGGTGACGGCGATGGAGGCCCCGGTTCGCTATCGCGCCGATGCAGTGCGCGATGAAAAGGTCAAAGTATTGCAAGCAATTCGGCCCCTGACTGCCGAGCAGGTGGCACAGTTTACGCTACGTGGACAGTATGACGGCTATCTCAAGGAACCGGGCGTTGCAACTGGCAGTCAGACGGCGACGTTTGCGGCCATTCGGCTGGAGGTGGACAACTGGCGCTGGCAGGGAGTTCCGTTCTACTTGCGCAGCGGCAAAGGGATGTCTTGCCGCACCACGCAGATCGTTATTCAGTTTCGGCAGCCGCCGACCCTGCTGTTTCAATCCAGCCAATCGCCGGTCTCCGCTCCAGATGCCAACCGACTGGTCATTCAGGTGCAGCCAGCCGAAGGGATTCAGTTGCACTTTATGACCAAAGTCCCAGATGCCGGCATGCAATTGCGTCTGACCGATTTGGATTTCCGCTTTGCCCAGCAGTTCAAATCGGAAATGCCGGAAGCGTATCAAAGGCTGCTGCTGGATGCTCTGGCCGGGGATGCCAGCCTGTTTGCACGTGCCGATGAAGTCGAATTGGCCTGGGGCATCATCGACCCGATTCTGGCCGCCTGGAAAGAGAGCCGCCAGCCGGCCATGCTGACCTACGAAGCGGGCCTCTGGGGGCCGGCCGAATGTAGCCAATGGATTCAGGCCCAAGGGCGAGAATGGTTCGATATCTGCCCTGTTCTGAGCTAAACTATTCAAGCGGTCAAACGGCTGGTGCGAAACCGTCAAACCGGCGAGTTCGCATTCCGACCGTGCCATAGTTAACCTCTCGCCATTCCAGAAACCAAGGGCCCTCTCGATGAAAACTTCAATCTGGACGCCAGCACTGGTCGCGTTTTTTGCAATCTTCAGCAGCGGGTGTGTTGAATTCACTAAACCACTCTCCAGCGAGAAGGACTCGGTTGTGGATACCCGGCTGATCGGCGTCTGGGAATACACCAAAGATGGTACGAAAGAATCAGAGCTGATCAAGGTGCAACCGAAGGCCGGATCAAAGACCATTTTGGAAATCACCAGCATGTCTGGAAAAGAAGGTTCAGCGCCGGTGCATACCAAGAAGTTTGGCAAGCACGACTACCTCAGCGTTATGGATACGGATAAGAAGGGAAAGACGACCTGGTTTATCGCCGAGTACGAGTTCTTGGACAAAGATTCGATCCGGATGCGTGGCCCGGAAAGTGATCGGATCAAAGAGCTGATTCAAGAAAAGAAGATCGCCGGAGTCGTTGAAAAAGACGACTACTTCGACTACATCCAAATCACTGAAGATCCAGCCAAGCTGGCTGCGTTTTTCGAGAAGCACTTTCATGAGTGCTTTGATCACGAAGAAACCTCGCTATTCAAGCGAGCCACTCCCGAGGCGATAAATAAAGCTGCCGAAAAGAAACCTGCCGCCAAGAAACCGGCTGCCACGACCCCCGGCAAGTCCAGCAAGAAATAGCAGTCCGGCGGGCCAATACGGCTGCCGTTCTTAGACGAATCAGCGACCGCGGTGTGGCCTTGCAAGCGGATTTAGGCCTAATGGAGAGAATGATTCGATATCTGCCCTGGTCTGAGCTAGGCTATTCAAGCGGTTAAACGGCTGGCGGTTGCTCCTGACTCGATCAGTGTTTTTTTGCTATCGCTGTCACAGGGTGCCCTCGCCACGGTACAGGTTCTAGTTGCACTGATACCGTTTATCGCATCCCAAAATTGAAGGAGTTTTCTATGTCAGCTTTCGTTTGGCCATCGTCGCTTGCCGCGGTACTGGCAATTTTCAGCAGTGGCTGCGTGGAGGTCTCGCAGCCACTTTCCAGTGAAAAAGACTCGGTCGTGGATACACGGCTGATCGGCACCTGGGATTACACCGAAGATGGGAAAGCCACCCCAGAGAGGTTTGTTGTCGGCAGGAAGGCCGGTTCGACCACCATTATGGAGCTTACCAGCCCGAATGAAGAAGGTTCCACTCCGGTCCACACCAAGCAGTTCGGAAAGCACAATTACCTGAGTGTTTTGGACGAAAGTGAAGATGGCAAAAGCAAGGCATGGTACGTCGCGGCCTATGATTTTCCCGACAAGAACACTGTCCGCCTACTCGGGCTGAATAACGACAAAATCAAAGAGTTGATCAAGAACAAGAAGATCGCTGGAACCGTCACTCAAAAAGACTTTGTCGATGAGATTAGAATCACCGAAGAGCCTGCCAAGTTAGCTGATTTCCTGGAAAAGAACTTTCAAGCGTGCTTTGATCACGAAGAACCGACGGTCTTTAAGCGTGCCCAGGCGGCGAACCCCAAGGCAAAGGCTACCGCAGATAAGAAGGCCGCAACAGATGCCACGCCTGCCAAATCTGACAAGGGTGCGAAGAAATAGCAGTTACGCTGCTGGATAAGTGTTGCTGGGCAACTACGGTGGGGTAAGTGGGGCGGGCGAATTGCCCACTGCTATCCACCGAAACAATCATCCAGCCTGTTGGGCTAGTCCAACAGGCCGGATGATGTTTTTTTTGCAAGCGCAATGCTGCCGCGCTAGTTTTTCTTCGCTGGCAAAATCTTCACCCCTGGCACGCCGAGATCCAAACGAAACAGACCACCGGATGGGTCCTTCTCAGAGCCGATACCCCCTGTCACAAACAGTTGATCATGTTTCGGGCCGCCAAAGGCCACATTGCTGGTGGTCAGGTTTCCGCCATCGTAACGACGGATCAGCTTGCCGGTTGGATCGATGACCTGCACTTGCTTCATGCCGTAGTGAGCGACGTACAGGTTGCCATCCACGTCCAAACACATGCCGTCTGGCTGATTGTCGATTTGTCCCTTGGTGGTGTCTTTTTCTGGCAGGTCGATAAACACCTGTCGCGCACTCGCTTTGCCGGGTGCGGAAATTTTGTACACCAGAATTCGATTCTTCTTGCTCTCGGCCACCAGCAGCGTCTTGCCATCGGGTCGCAAAACAATTCCATTTGGAAATGCCAGACCATCGTCGATTAAGTGCGTCTTACCCTTGCTGTCAACGTAATGTACCGTGCCGATGTGGTTATCACCTTCACTGCCACCCGGATCGGTGAAATAAAATCCGTCATTCGGCGTGTCTAAAGTCAGATCATTCGGGCCCCGTAGCTTCTTGCCGTTGCATTCCTGGCTGGCGTGCGGCAGAAGCTTGCCATCGGCATCCAGATGCAGAATGGCGTTGTGCGTTCCATCGCATACCAGATGGGTTCCATCGGCCAAAACCTTGTGGCCGTTTGGTGAACCGGTTTCGACCCAGACTTTGTTCATGCCATCCAGGCTGAACTTGGTCATCGACTTTTTCCAGGAGACGTACCCGTTGCCGTCATGGTCAAAGACGACTCCTTCGCAATAGGCGGGTACTTTGAACAGTTCCACTGCTTTAATTTGATCGTCAGCGGGCAATTCGGCCGCCGACCCAATTTGCATCTGCGTAGCACAACCAATGAGAGTGATCGCCGCCAGAAGGTATCGATATCGCATACTTGCCATTCCTATAAATTGTGAACCGTATTCCAGGGTGCTTGCCTTGCACCATCTTCGCCCAAGGAAACATGAAAATCAACAAACCGGACAAAGAGAGCGGTTTTGCCGGGGTTTTGGTTGCCGCGCCAGCCACCTGCCTTAGGCCGATGGGTGCCAGCGGACAAAACCCTCAATCGCCTCGTATTCAGACAGGCCTAGCTGGTCGTAGAGGCGGGCCGTGGCACGATTACGCTCCTCAGCACGCTGCCAGAATTCGCGCTGGTCGGCACCAGGGAACATGGCCTTGTCCTTTTGAGACTGATGCTTGAAGATCGCGTTTCGCTTTCGGAGCAACTCCTCTGGACTGATCGGAACCGCCATCTCAATCTTTTCTGGCTCCCATTCTTGCCAGGCACCTCGGTACAGCCAGACTTCGCACTGCGTGGTCCACGACTCCGACATGACCTGCTGGTACGCGGCCATGATTGACGCCAGACAAACGCGGTGCGTTCCATGCGGGTCCGACAGATCTCCAGCGGCGTAGACCTGATGCGGCTGAATCTTTTGCAGAAGCTCGGCGACAATTCGCACATCGTCCGGGCCAAGTGGCTTTTTGCGGACTTTACCGGTTTCGTAAAATGGCATGTCCAAAAAGTGGACGTTCTCGATTGGCACCTGACAGTCGCGACTGGCGGCGCGTGCCTCGCCGCGGCGGATTAAGGCCTTGATCTGCTGCACCTCTGGACCGTCGACCTGACCGGGTCGCTTATTCCGCAAGAACTCCTCGATTTGCTGCTCAATGCGCTCGACCTGATCGGGCGCGGTTTTGAACATACGTGCAAAGTCGAGCGCAAAGTCAACAAACCGAATGGCATCGGCGTCGAAGACCGCGATATTGCCCGAAGTTTGATAGGCAACATGCACTTCGTGGCCCTGATCGACCAACCGGATCAGCGTTCCTCCCATGCTGATGACGTCATCATCAGGATGCGGCGAGAAAATCAGGATTCGTTTTGGAAAGATTGTATCGGTCGAACGGCGAATGTCCCCCGGCCGTTTTTTCTGATCGGGCTTGCCACCGGGCCAACCGGTAATGGTTTCCTGTAAGACACGAAAGATATCGATGTTGATGTTGTAGGCTGGCCCTCGTTCGGCCAATAGATCTTGCAATCCGTTTTCGTTGTAATCCTCGTCGGTCAGTTTAAGAATCGCTTTCTTCAAGATTCGTGCCAGCCAGATTACGGCACGGCGGACTTCGGTCGGGTTCCACTCAACAGGAGAGATTAACCAGGGGGATTTGACGCGAGTTAGTTCCGCCGCCGCAGCTTCATCCAGCATGATTTGCGCGTTCGGATGATTCTGCAGATAGCTGGCCGCCACGGTCGACGTAGGGGGCTGCTCGATCGCCTGAGCA
This sequence comes from Planctomycetota bacterium, assembly GCA_034440595.1. Lineage (GTDB taxonomy): Bacteria > Planctomycetota > Planctomycetia > Pirellulales > JALHPA01 > JAWXCH01. Next base: position 9,983 of record JAWXCH010000044.1, read on the forward strand.
ATGACCGCGGCCTTATGCTCGCCAAAAGCCATGAGCAGAATCCGCCGTGAGGCCAGGATCGTGCCCACCCCCATCGTGATCGCCCGACGCGGGACATGCTGTTCGCCAAAGAAATCGCTGGCCGCATCGCGACGGGTCACATGATCCAGCGTTATCAGCCGGGTTCGACTATCGCGACCCGAGCCAGGTTCATTGAACCCGATGTGCCCGGTTCGCCCAATTCCTAACAATTGCAGGTCAATTCCGCCAGCGTTGACAATTTGCTGCTCGTACTGTTGACAATAGTTCTGCACCTGCTCAATTGGAATCGTCCCATTAGGAATATGAACATTCTCCGGTAAGATATCAACGAGGTCGAAAAGGTGTTCGTGCATGAACCGATGATAGCTCTGGAGGTCTTCCGGCTGCATCGGAAAATACTCGTCCAGATTGAAGGTCACGACGTTGTGAAACGAAAGTCCCTGCTGGTGCAAGCGAACTAGCTCGTCGTAAACTCCGACCGGGGTAGAGCCAGTTGCCAGTCCTAGCACACATTTCTGGCCTAGCGCCGCCTTGCTCTGAATGAGCTGTGCGATTTCGCTTGCCACAGCAATATTGACTTGACGCGACTCTGCAAAAACAACCGCAGGAATACGCTCAAGGGAACTTGAAAAATTCGACATGGAACATGGCTCCGGACTGACATGTGGGACTATAAAATCGCCAGGGTTCCATGGCAGATTCGATTGCGAATGACGGATTATTATTATTTAGGGATACATTTAACGTCAAGTCGCTAACTAAGGTTATAATCCTCGGCGTTATTCTGTAAGGTGTAATTTCAAAATCACAATACTTTGACTTCAGGCTCGCATTGCCGATGTTGCTGGATGGACGACAACGAGAACTACTGAGATTGATCTGGTGCGAAAACCGACTGAGCCGGTGGGAACTTCACCAACTCACTGGCGTTAATCCAAATGCCATCGGTAACGAAGCAGCCGCGCTTCTGCAATTGGGGATCCTGCGAGAGGGCGCTCCCGAATCGGTCGGGCAGGGACGACCTCGCGTGCCGCTGGAGATCGATGTTTCTTCGCGCGATGTCATCGGGCTGGCCCTAAGCCCAGGGCAAATCGAAATCGCACGCCTCAATCTGCGCGGGAATCTGCTCGGAGGAACGGTTACTCGCAGCATTGAGCATGTGCAGGATTTGGTCCCGGCTGCGCAGCAGCTTTTGAGATCGACCCTCCGCGATCAGACACTGGCCATAGGTATCAGTTCACCGGGATTTTTGGATCCCGAGAAACGCGCGATCCTTTCCAGTTCTATCACTTGCGTAGAACAGCCGTTGGATTTTCGCGGGCTCAATATCGGGGAGAACGCTCCACCGATCGTTTTTGAGAATGACATGCATGCGCTGGCTGTACGCTGGGTTTTAACGCATCAGGCGGAGCAGTCGCAGGACGTACTACTGGTATACATTGGCGACGGTCGATTAGGGGCGGCATTGCTCGTCGACGGTCGGCCCAATCGCGGCTGTTTGATGGGAGCCAACGAGCTTGGGCACACACGGTTTTTCGTCGAGACGGAGAGATGTTACTGCGGCCATGAAGGTTGTCTGGAACGCATCTGCAGTACGGATTTTCTGAATCGCCAGGCGACGAATGGTGCTGTCAGCAACGGCGATCTTTCCAACTCCGATGATCGAGAGTCCAGAATGGTTGAGGCCGCAGCGAATGGTGCACCAATCGTTGGCGAGCGTTTGCTCGATCGCGTGGCACATTACAGTGGAAACGATCCTGCGCTAGAATACATGCTGAAGTATCTGTCCTGCGCACTTTCCAATACGATCAATTTTGTGCGCCCAAATCGATTGGTGCTCGTGAGCGAGTTCACGCGGTACGCCGCCTTCAATGATGCACTGCTTCGGCAGGTGCGCAGTGGAGTTTTGTTTGATCTGGTCGATCGCGTGCGCATTGATGTCTGGGATCAACCCAGCGCCGTTTCGGCCGAAACTGCCGGCTGGCTGGCATTGGCCGGGTTGTATCAAGAAGGCTGGAACTTACTCTAACCCTAGAGAGTAGAAGGGTGAGCAGTGGATAGTAGAGGGATTCCAGGGACTGGATTCCCGCATTCGCGGGAATGACGGCGGGGGACTATTCAAGACGAAGGGGCTATTCAAACAGCGAGACGTAGCTGAATTTGGCTACGTCGAACAGGCCCTCTGGCCCGAGCTTTAGTTCTGGAATGACCGTCAGCGCCATGAACGACAGCGTCATAAAGGGTGCCGCAAGCTTGGATCCCAGTTCTTTGGCCAAGCCATCCAACCGTGCATAGGCCGCGGCGACCTCATGCCCTTCGCCATTCGACATCAATCCGGCAATCGGCAGTGGTAGCAGGTCAGTCCGTTCACCGGCGGCCACCGAGATGCCACCTTTTGCCTCAATGACCAGATTAATCGCTCGGGCAATCTCTTCGTCGCTAGTGCCGACGGCAATAATGTTGTGCGAATCGTGAGACACGCTCGACGCAATGGCCCCGTGTTTCAAGCCAAAATTTCTCACAAACGCTACCGAGGGGGGGCTTCCGGTATAACGGTCCACCAGGGCGATCTTCAAAACATCGCGATCCAAGTCGATCAACACCTGACCATTCTTGATGCGCGCCTGCCGGCGGACTCGTTTGGTGATCAGTTGCCCACCAATGGCTTCAATCACCTGCAAAATACCGGGCTGTGCTTTGACTATGAATTCATCCGCAGTGCGTAGTTCGGTCTGAAACTGATTGACGATTGTTGGCTCAATTCTTGGCAAGAGCGAAGTACCATTTTCGCAGACGACCTGTCCATCGATGAACACTCGCCCGATATTCAGTTCCGTCAGGTTGTCAACCTCCAGAAAATCCGCGGCGTCGCCGATCTGTAGCAACCCTACATCCAGACCGTAGTGCTGCACCGGATTGACGCAGGCGACTTGCAATAGCTTAAACAGGTCGAGTCCCTTGGCCAGACCGCGTCGAACCAATTGATTGATGTGCCCATGCGTCAGCTCGTCAGGGTGTTTGTCATCGCTGCAAAACATGCACTGCTGCGGGAAATCAACAATCAACGGGTGCAGCGCCTCAAAGTCCTTGGCAGCCGATCCTTCGCGGATGAGCAGTTTCATACCGCGTTGCAGCTTTTCCAGACCTTCGTCGTAACTGCGGCTTTCGTGGTCGGTGCTGATTCCAGCCGCAATGTATTTGGCCAGCGCATCGCCGCGCACCTGCGGCGCATGGCCATCGACCGGTTTACCACGCTCCTTGGCTGCGGCAATTTTGGCCAGTACCTCGGGGTCGTCGTGCAACACGCCCGGAAAATTCATCATTTCCGACAAGTACTTGATTCGATCGTCGTCCAGCAGTTCTGCCACCTGCTTTGAGTTCAGTGTCCCCCCAGAGCGATCGAACGGTGTCGCCGGAACACAGGAAGGGGCTCCAAAGTGGAACTTCAATGGCGACTGCTCGGCATTTTCGACCATGTACCAGACACCGGCCGCGCCGAGTACATTGGCGATCTCGTGAGGATCCGAAACAGTGGCCACGGTTCCATGAACCACCGCCAGTCGCGCGAACTCCGTTGGCGCTAGCATCGAGCTTTCGATATGCACATGCGCATCGACAAAACCTGGAAACAAGAACGGCTGGCCATCACGCGCCGGCTCGTTGATACCACGGATATCGGCGATCCGGCCGTTCTGGATGACTAGAGTGCCGTAGTAGATCCGCTCGGAAAGCACGTCCACAATGTTGCCAGAGATCTCTCGTTCCGTTGCCGATTGCATCGTTTCTGTTCTCGCTGTTTCAGTCATCGGCCACCGAGGAATTCGTCTCGGCCAGCTTTTCAATCAACCACTCTGCAGCCAGCAAGTACCCGCGCCAGCCGAGGCCGGCAATCTGGCCAGTCGCGATCGGTGCCACGACCGAATGGTGTCGAAAGCTCTCTCGAGCATGAATATTCGACAGGTGTACTTCGATGATCGGGCAAGTTGCCTCGGCCAGCGCATCGCGCAGTGACAGGCCGTAGTGCGTGAGTGCGCCCGGATTGATAATCACTCCGGCGGCGGTGGACAGATGCTGCTGCAAAAAATCGATCAGCGCACCTTCGTGATTTGATTGAAATGGGACCGTTTCTAGCCCGGCCACGTGCACGCGCGCGGTCACCGCCTGGTCGACTTCGGCCAGTGTCGTACGACCATAAATTTCCGGCTGACGTATCCCCAACCGGTTCAGATTGGGGCCGTGGATGAGTAATACACGCATGGAATGCTGGAATTCCCTGAATTCGGAGACAGGTTTAATGACGTAAGTTTATCAAGGACCGTTAGTTAGCCAACCATTCAGCTTCACTATCGATCGCGTCGCGACTATCATAACAGTGGGGACTTGCACGCGGCTAGGGTCGCCCAGGGTGGTCGAGGCCCGTTTCATCGCTTTTCTGACTTTCAGGAGTCCGTCATGTCGCAAGCCATTGTCAATCCTGCTGAGTTGCGGCGATTTGCGCAGCAGCTCAAGCATTTCAATACGGAATTGGTCACGCAGATGAGTGCGATTCAGCGGCAGATGGTTGCGCTGGGTTCTACGTGGCGCGATCAGGAGCAGCAGAAATTCACTGAAGAGTTTGAACAGCAAATGAAGACGATCAATCGTTTTGTCGAGTCAAGCGAGCAGTACGTACCATTCCTGCTACGCAAGGCCGAGCGCATCGACGAATACCTTCAGCAACGATAGTTTTTCAAACGCCGTTTCCACTGCGTTTGAAGGTACCAGCCGGATTGTGAACTCTCACCCCGCTTTGTGCTCATGCCAGCCAATGTACGGTCCACCGACGCGATTGTGGAGTTTCGCAGCGCCCTGTGTACGTTTATTCACGAAGCGCGGCAGGCGATCGCCTCAATGGATATGGAAGCGCGCCGCGCCGTTGAGTACATCACGCACGATCAGGCAAATTATTGGACGACCGAAGCGCGTCGCGGGGGTGAAGCGGTCGCCGAACGAAAACAGGAGCTGAGCAACTCGCAAACTTTTAAGACCATCGATCGTTACACTCCCTCTTGCATCGAAGAAAAGAAACAACTGGAGAAGGCACAGCGGCGGTTGATGCACGCACAGCAGAAGATCGACGCCGTCAAACACTGGGGACGTCTCAGTGAGCAGCAATACCGTGAATTCCTGACGCGACTGTCTCAGTTCACTAGCGTGCTGGACGGCGATCTGCCCCGCGCCGTGAGTGTTCTGGACCGCATTTTGAAGAGCTTGGACCAATATCTGAGCACTCAAACCCCAAGCGGGCTGGCAGCGGAAACCTTTGCTAGCGCAGTCGGGTCGGGGGTTGCAGAAACGTCCAGCGCTACCGACGCCCCTGTGGCATCGGTGGAGAACGGCGAGATTGCGGAGCAAGTTCCGTCTTCATTAGCCGCAGAATCCGAACAATCCACATTAGCCGAACCGAATACCTCGGCCAGTTCGATCGTGCAGTCCGGTAGTGGCGAACCGGCGGAAAGGAGCACGCGCCCATGAAAGTTGGCGATTTGAAGAGTGGTGCGACGAAACTCGATCAGGCATTAAAAACGCTATACTTACGCTGGGAACAAGTGCAAGGTTACTGGAAGGACGAGGCCAGCCGCGCGTTCGAGGGGGACTACATTGTTGATATCGAGCCACAGGTCAAAGCGGTTCTCGAAGCCGCGGCACGTGTCAGTGAAGTTCTGGAGAAAGCGCAACGAGAGGTCTCGTGAACAGCGGTGCCTGCCGGCAACGGCTGTCCGCTGAACCGCCAGTTTACAAAACAACACACTGCCAAGTCATTATGGATTCTTTGACGGTCACTTCTCAGAAGCAACTGCTGGCCGAGCTGTATCGTTTGGCTGCCGAACGGCAGCAAGCGGAACTGCATCGGCAAAGTGGATATGATGAGCGCGCTCGTCAGGCGGTGCAGGATTTTCGCGATGCACAGCAATCCATTACACGGCAGTATCGGATCGACAAGGAGACTGCCGAACGTGAGTACGACCGCATCCGTCAAAAAGCGGCCGATGATTACAAGTCATTGATCAGCACCACGGAAGAGTCGTTGCACAACATTGAGCAGCGTTTGGCCAGTCAATACGAAGCGGCCGTCGAAAAGATAATCAAGGACGATGAGACCGAACAGTGGGAAGCCAACGCGGTCTTTGATTCCACACGGAATGGCCCCAAACTGCGCCTCGATACGGCCGAATCAAACTGTCGCAGCGCAGTTGCCAAGTTGGAGGCCACACTCGAGCAGGCCAAGGGCTACATTCGCAGTTGCGGAATATCGCCAGAATCGTCGCTTGCTGCCAGCGCCACAGCAATGTCACCAGCCTCTGATCCCCCATTGACGGGCGACGAACTTGCCTCGGCCAGTCAGCCCGTTGACGGGGAATCGCTGGCCGACTTGAACAACGCCACCGCTGCGGCTAGCGAACAGCTTCGTGCCTTACAGGCGCTCTCCTCGCCGCGTATGTTTCGCGATGGACGGATTTGGGGAATTCATTTTCTGATTTTGATTATCTGCATCGTGCCGATGCTGTTATTCGTTGGATTGGCGCCAGTCTGGCTGTCGATTGCGGCCGTCGTAGCGCTGCTACTCTGTGGGGGATTGCATTTTTCCCTGAAGCGCAAGGCGGCTGCATCTGCCGGAGGCGTTCTAAAACAATTGGTAAAGTCTGTTCAGGCAGGTACATCCGCGGCGCGGCAGCATCTGGCCTCGGTGAAACATCAGTGCGATCAGGAGTTGCGACGATTGCAGGGCCGGCGTGATCTGGACTTGCTGAATGCTCGCAATAAGCGGCAGCGGTTTCTTAGCACTGTCGAAGAACGGCGCAGCGCCGAACAAGACCGGACCAAAAGCGAAGCGGAACGAATTCAGCGCGAAGCGACCGAAAGGCGCGACAACTTGATTGCCAATGCCGAGGCTAAATACCCTCCAAAGATCGAACAGATCCAGCAGACCTATCGGACATCGCTGGACGAAGCGCAAAAGAAATTCGAGCAGTCCAAGCTCGACAATGACCAGCAGCATGCCAGCGAATGGTCCGAACTAGTCCAGCACTGGCAGGCCGGTATGGCGCGAGTCGCCGCGCAGCTCCATGCCGCCAGGGAGATGGACCAAGCACTGTTTCCTGACTGGACATCGCCAGTGTGGGCTTCTTGGAACCCGCCGCAGTCAGCGCCTCCCTCGCTCCGTTTTGGCGAGTTCGAGGTAGATCTGACGCAGGTTCCGGGGGCATTGTCGACTGACGCAGAACTAAATGCAGGAATCCCCGAGCGGTTTAACTTGCCGGCGCTGATGGATTTTCCGCGTGCCGCATCGCTTTTGATTCAGGCCACTGGCACTGGTCGCGATGAGGCACTCGATGTCGTGCGCAGTTGCATGCTGCGGCTG
>JAWXCH010000045.1:0-23469 GCA_034440595.1 Planctomycetota bacterium
AAAGGATGTTCATTTCCACGGTTACCAATACTCACTGTTTGACCAATGCGAGCTTCTTTTTCCAAGCAGCAATCTGTCGATCGATTTCCGACGGCGCGGTCGAACCATAACTAACAAACCGTTGAATCGCTTCCTCGACCCCTAATACGCCGTAAATGCTCTCGTCCAGTTGCGGGTCAACCGCGGCCAGTTCCGCCACGCTGAGGTCGGACAAGCGAACATTCCGGTCCAGTGCCTTGCGGACCAATTTTCCGACAATCTCATGTGCGGTACGCTGCGGAATTCCACGACGGATTAGCTCCTCCATCAGCGTTGTGGCGTCGAGGTGCCCTCGATCCAGTCGCTCGGCGATCACCTGACGATTCAGCACGCTAGCGGCCACAAGCGGCGCGGCAACCTCCAGGCAAGCAGCTACCGTGTCAAACGAGTCGAACAAACGTGGTTTGTCCTCTTGCAAATCGCGGTTGTAGGCCAACGGCAAGCCTTTGATCAGGACTAATAGTGACTGCAAATTACCAACCACGCGCGCGGTCTTACCCCGCGTCAACTCTAGCACATCCGGGTTGACCTTCTGCGGCATGATCGACGAGCCGGTGCAAAAAGCCTGCGGCAGTTTAATAAAATTGAATTCGCTGGTGGACCAAAGGATCCACTCTTCGGCCCAGGTGCTGAGGTGTTCGGCGATCATTGTCAGGACAAAGGCGAACTCGACCACAAAGTCGCGATCGCTGGAAACGTCCAGGCTGTTCGCGGCGACCTGCGGGTTGCCAACGTCGTTGACAAAGCCCAGCCGTGTGGCCACGTCGTGCCGGTCGATGGGCAAACTGGTACCGGCCAGAGCGGCGGCTCCTAGGCTCAGCACATTGGTCCGCCGCCGGCAGTCGGCCAGGCGCTGTCGGTCACGCTCCAGCTTCTCGCAGTAGGCCAGCCAGTAGTGCGGTGCCAGCACGGGCTGAGCACGTTGCAGGTGCGTGTACCCTGGCAGGATGCAGTCCTGGTCCTGGCGACACCGCCCAACAAAAGCTTGCTGAAGCGTCAGCAGACGGGCATCAATCTGGTCGATAGCATCGCGACACCAGAGCCGTAAATCGGTCGAGACCTGATCATTTCGGCTGCGTGCTGTGTGGAGTTTTCGGCCCACATCGCCAATCCGGTCAATCAGCGCCCGTTCGATGTGGAGGTGGATGTCCTCCAGTTCGGTGCTGTAGGCGAACTGGTTCTGCTCAATCTGCTGGCGAATTTCTGCTAGCCCCTGCTCAATCTGCTGGCATTCGGCCTGAGATATGAGCCCGACCTTGGCCAACATTTGAGCATGAGCGATCGAGCCGACGATGTCATGCGCGTAGAGGCGCTGGTCGAAGCTGATGCTTTCGGTGAATAATTCGACTCGGCGGTCCGTCGCCTCGTTGAAAACTCCTGACCATGCCTTTGCGGCCACGTAGAACCTGTGCGAACAGTGCCTTAGAATTAAGCAACCTAAACAACATATTAACTGTAAACGGCTTACGGCTAGGTGTCAACGAACCGCAGCCGCTTAAGAAGCAGGCGGGGGGCAAATCGCAGCTTTCATACCCAGTCGGGGGATCTGATGAGGGCAGAAGGTGCGGATATGCCGATTGGGAGGGGAGGATACGAATGAAACCCCGACTCAGAAAGAAGGCACCAGGAGCGATTATCTCGGTCAGTCGCCAGCCGTCGTGTTGTCTGTTATGTTGATGAACCCCCTGCGGCCACCGCGGGAACTGGACTAAACCAACTTAATGCCAAAGGAGCCAATATCATGGGTGCCAATCGAGCCGGAGAAACGCGGCGTAAGCGCGTCAATCGTTCCAGGCGAAATGAGATGGGTCGGCTGCGCGCCGCCGAAAAACGCGAAGCGGCTGCGAAGAAGTAAAACTGGCGGTCGGCCAGGTCGTTAAGTCGACGCCAATTCAAAGCTCTGCCCCTGCCGAGGAATCTGCACGTTCCAGCCGCGCGCACTGTGCAGCTCCTCGGCCAGCGAACGCGCACTGGTCAGTTCGCCGTGGGTCAAGAAGCAGGTCCGTGGTGTCGCCAGCGGCGACAACCAACGGAGCAGTTCGCTGCGATCGGCGTGCCCGCTAAGAGCGGGTATGCGAGCCACTGCCGCGCGGTTCGGCACGTCGCGACCCTGAAGGCGCAGGTAGGGAGCGCCGTCGGCCAGCATACGCCCGCGAGTGCCGGGGGCCATGTATCCACCGATCAGGATCGTATTGCGCGAATCCGACAGCCGGTGTTTCAGGTGGTGCAGGATCCGCCCGCCGGTCATCATGCCGGAGGACGAGATAATGATTGCCGGACCGTCGACGGCGTTGATCTCCTTCGATTCTTGTGTAGTTCGGGTGTAGTGGACCGCTGGCCAGTCCAGCATCTCTACGGGCACGGTCAGACGTGCCTCACTGAGGTCGTGATCGGCTGCGTGCTCGCAATAGATCTGGGACGCCTCAATCGCCATCGGGCTATCCACATAGGTTGGCACCGACGGAATTCGCTGCTGCCTGGCCAGTGTCTGCAGCAGATAAACCAATTGTTGAGTTCGCCCAACGGCAAAGGCGGCGATCACAATCACGCCACCGCGCTCGATACCGGCGCGAACTACAGTGGACAGTTCATCCAAGGCGTTTTCAACCGGGTGGTCGCGGTCCCCGTACGTGCTCTCGCAGATCAAATAATCACACTGCGGAGGGGGCTTGGGGTCGTGGTAAAGCGGGGCATCGTAGCGACCAACATCGCCCGAGAACAAAATGCGAATTGGCGGGCTGCTATCGCGCAATTCGACTTCGATCATCGCTGAGCCGAGCAAGTGACCGGCATCGTGGAAGGCACAGTAGATCGACTGGGCCGCACAGAACATTGTGCTGGTTGGCTGCGAGCGGAGCAGCGTCAGCGTCCGCCGGACATCGTTGCTATCAAATAGCGGCAATGCCGGTCGGTGCTTGCTGTAACCTTTGCGATTGGCATAACGGGCGTCTTCTTCTTCGCAGTGTGCGGTATCAAAAAGCTGTAGTTCGCACAACTGTGCCGTAGCGGCGGTGCAGTAAATGTTGCCGCGAAAGCCATCGCGCACCAGTCGCGGCAAGTACCCGATATGATCGATGTGAGCATGCGTCACGACGATGCTATCCACCGTGCTGGCTTGAAAGGGTGGTGGTTGCCAGTTTCTCTGCCGCAGTTCCTTCAAACCTTGAAACAGGCCGCAGTCGATCAGCACCTTGGACCGCGCGGACTCCAGCAAGTACTTGGATCCGGTGACCGTTTCGGCCGCTCCGTGGAATGTGATTCGATTCATGGTCACCGTATTCTGAATGGTGGAGGTTCGCCCCTACTTGGCGGGGTCGCAAAGTTTTCCTGACGGCGGTGTCGAAAATTGCGATTCATTCGCTGCCGCAATGTGCCTATTGCCCGCATGCCAGCACCGCTGGTAGTCCCCAACTCCCCTGCCCTGTAGTATGATAGTGGTTGCACCCGTTGTGAGTATAGCTTGGCGGAGAGGGCGGGTGGTGGCCTGCGGCTTAACCTTCGCAGGTCCAGCAATGTATTTAGCACCGATCGCGATTGCCGCGCTGATTCAGACAGTTTCTGGCAGCCGGGCACGCCTTGTACTTGAAAGCCGCGGCCACTGGCCGAACCGATATGGGACTGTACGACCGCGATTATCTGAGAGACGAACCACGCGGCTTCACGCTGGGTAGCGATATGTCCGTCACCAATACGTTGATCTTGGTCAACGTGGCGATCTACATCATTGATGTTTTTGCCGATAGCAGAATCTCCCAGGCGCTGGCCCTTCAGGCAGACCTGTTTACGCACCCCTGGGATTTCTGGCAGTTGCTCAGCTACGGGTTCGTTCACGATTCACGCGGCGTAATGCATATTCTATTCAATATGTTTACGCTGTGGATGTTTGGCAACGACGTGGAAGCGATATACGGTCGTCGCAACTACCTGTTGCTATACCTGTCGCTGATTGTTCTGTCTGGCCTGAGCTGGCTGGTCATCGTCAATCTGACGAGTGATACGGTTGACCAAGCGCGCATCATTGGTGCGTCCGGTGGCATCATCGGGATTCTCATGATCTATATCATGCATTTTCCGACGCGCGTCTTCATGATCTGGGGAGTCGTACCAGTGCCGGTCTGGATCCTCGGTACCCTCATGGCGATTGGTAACATCGCCGGTGCATTGAATCCAGATGACGATAGCAACGTCGCCTACACCGCACATCTGGCTGGTGCCGCCTGGGGATATTTGTTCTATCGCACCGGCTGGCACTTGGGTCGGATCATTCCCAATCGCTGGTCTCTCAGTGCGCTGCGCCCGCGACCCAAATTGAAGATCCACGAGCAGGATCCAGAAGACGTTGAGGAGCAGTTAAACAGCACGGTGGACCAGATTCTGGAAAAAATCAGCCGCGAAGGAGAAGCGAGTCTGACCGCTGCCGAGCGCAAGACGCTAGAACGCGCCAGCCGCCGTTATCAACAGAAGCGGCGATAAGCAGTGTTCTCTTCGCGTTGCCACTACACTTCACCTCTCCACCCGCCAGACTTTGATTTCATTTATCGCGCCACGGGGGAGAGGTCGCGGTATCAGCCGCGGGTGAGGGCGAGTGAGAAAGTTAAGCTGTTGAATTCGGCGCAATTCGGTTTTTCTACTCTTTACTTTCACATCTCTACTTTCTCAAATCCCTCACCCGTCGCTGGGGCGACGACCTCTCCCGCAAGCGGGATTGGTGAAGATTGAATCGACGCCGGTAATCATTTAGTTATACCGGCGAGAGCGTAATCGGCGATTGTGCGGGCGTGCGGATTTCGATCGCCGGTTTTTCCATCCGGCTTTCAGCCAAGGCTGTATCGCAGTGCAGACGCATCGTCATACTCCAGCGGCCGTCAGCGTCCCCTTGCACATACCAATGCGGCTGAACGACCACTGACTGGTGAACCAGTTCAAAGCCACCTTCGCTCTGGCTGACCGTTTCGATCGGATAGGTCCAGACATGCGTCGGTCGTGAGAAACTTAGGCCGGTATCCAATCCCAACCATTCATCCACCATGCCGATCTCGTGCAGGTCGTACATGTTCAGATGCGTGCCAGTGTCTCCCAACCGCTCGCGGCCAGCCTGATAGAAGTAGCGGTCACTGGCACCAGATGGAATTCCCGCAAAGTTGAACTCGACCGCAAAGTGCAACGGTCGGTCGGTCGGCAGTCCTTCAAGTAGATAGGCAATCTCCAAGACCGAACTACCGCTATCCAGCGTAACACCCTTGGTGATTTTAATTGGAATGCCCCAGGCGTTGCCGTTGCGAGTCAGTTGCACCTGAATTCGATGCTCCTTGCGCCGCACGCGCGCATCAAACGGCTGACTGAGAAAGTCGCCTCGCTCCATCGCCTCGCCGCGCAGGATCGCCTCGGGCGAAACATCGTCGTCATAAAAATGATCCTGCAAACTCTTGCGTGTGTACGAGTCGTATTGCACGCGGTTTTCCAGGCCCGGCTGCTTGAATTTGACCTGTGCATTGGCGTCGATAACGCTGCCGCCAGCGGCATCGGGCCCCAGCAGAACCTGACGATGGTACGCCTCTGGCCGGCGCGAAAGTGTCGCCAGCAAGTTATGACAAATTGTGCGGATATCCAGTTCATAAATCTGACCGCCACGGCTCGGCGCGATAAATGCCGACAGTCGGTCGTTGACCAATTGCACTTCAGGGCGACCATCAAAGTTAAAATCGTCGCTGATCGCTTCGACCCACGGTTCGGTGCGACCTAGCTCGCGGTCCAGCAGATTGTCGGCGGAAATCAGTTTGGTATAGATGGCATTGCGCAAGTGCGGCAGGTAAATGCCCCCAAACGCACCATGCCAGTAGGGACAATTGCACTGACCGCGATACAGCTCGCTGCGTGCGGCGCGAATTAGTTCGCTATCGTGCCCGGTGTCGATCAGATGTTGCAGCCGACGGCTGACCATCATCATACGGGCATACATTTCGTTCGCCTCAGGATAGCGAACCTTGAAATTGCGCCAGAAGCCGCCGCGCATGAATCTCGCCACGCGCGGCCAGCGCGGATCCTGTTGCATCTCGGATCGCGCCGATTCGTACTCGATCAGTTGCTGTGGCGGAAGAACCCATTCGGTCATTTCGCGATAGCTTCCTTCTGGCAGATAGACTGTGCCCAACGGTGGCACATTGTCGATCGCTTCCGAAGGAGTTGTCATTCGGATCCAATCCTGGTTCTCGGCCAGCAGATCGAACAACCGACAGAGCCAGCCTTCTTCAAAGACGGCCTTCTTAGTATCGGGCCAGACGCCGAACTTTTCGCCGTCATCTGCAAACAGTGCGATGGCGTTAGGGTGCTGTTCAGCAACCTGACGCAGGTATTCGATTGTGTCCTCTGGCGCACCAAATGGAATCACGTACCGCAGTCGCTCGCTCCCTGGAAAGACGCGAATCAGTTTGCCGTCGTCTTCGGTCAGGTAGTAGCCGTGCAATTCGCTTTCGTTCAGGCCGGCATTTTTAAAGTGCGAGTCATCCAGGATCGTGTATTGAATGCCGGCCGTGGCCAGATCGCCAGCCATGCTCTGCTCCCAAACACGTTCGGGAATCCACATGCCGCGGATGTCTGCACCCAGACGATTTTCAAGCCAGGCCGAGTAAGTCGTGATCTGTCCAATCCGATCGCGCGAAGAAAGCATGCCGAGAATCGGTTCGTGAAATGCGCCACCAACGATCTCAATGCGCCCGGCGTGAACCAGCGCCGCTAGTCGATCAAGGTAGTCAGGGTAATGCACATCCAGCCATTCCATGAGTGGCCCGCTGGTGTGCAGTGCCAGCTTCATGTGCGGATAGCTCTCAAACAGATCAAGCATCGGCTTATAGCTGTCGTGATAAGCCTGATCGAACACGCCGTCGAAATTGCCAATCGGCTGATGGTCGTGCAAAGCAAAGATGAAGCGGATCGGTTGCATAGCAATTCGCTAGGTGTGGCGGCTGGCAGCGTCAAATTGACTGGGGCGAATGGTCGACGGTGTTTGCTCAGGGTGTCTTCAAACTCAACTCATGGGTATCGCACGCAAAGAGCTGGCCGCACTTTCCGGCGAAACCGTATTGATTGCACAGCCGGACGCCCATTCAAAACCCGCCTCAATCGTCAAGCGTGGCACAATCTCTATATGCCAGTGATAGTGGTCAATTGGCACGTTGTCAAACGGAGTTGTATGAATGAGAAGATTGTAGGCGCAGCCGTGAAAAAGTCTTTCGATTTTATCGATCACTTCGGCCAAAAGATTTGCCAAATCCGCAAGGTCTGCCAAGCCCGTGTCCGAAAAGTGTAGCGAATGTTCCGTCGGCAGAACCCAGGTCTCGAACGGCATCCTCGCCGCCATAGGACAAGTGGCCGCAAACCGCGCCGTCTGGCCGACCAAACGAACCCGATCCTGTAGCGTTTGCTGGATTGTCTGGCAATAGTAGCACTGGCCGCATTTTGCAAAATATCGCTCGGCTCCCTGTAGTTCCTGCCGAACCAATGGGGGTGCCTCTGGAGTGGCCACCAACTGACTGTGGAGATGCGCGATCGAGGCCCCGGCCAGCCGCCCGACGTTCATGAAGACTGACGCGTAACCGAGGTCCGTCTCGCGCCGAACCGCTAGCATTCGTGCCTTCCAGGTGAGCAGCACCGCCAGAAGTTCATCGCGTGTCAGTTCGCCAGCACGCGTGATGTGACGAGCGGGGTGGATAAACACCTCATGCCGACCAATTGGCAGTGCAGTACTGACTGTGTGGCTCTCTGTCGATACCCTCCCCTCTGGCACCGGCACCACTGCCGGGTATTTATTGGTCACCACACGGACTTGCCAGGGAGCGGACGGTGCCGGATCCTGGACAGTTGGGAAACCGGCAACAGGCCTAATCGCGACCGGTTCTGGGTAGAGGTACAGCGTGCCCGTCGTCTGCGTTTCATTGCCGGGGCAGAATGGACAGAGGTCGTCACGATCGTTCGTCGCGTCTGAGCCACTAGCGGACGGAGCGAAAAGTTCGTCTCCATTGCCGATGATCATCGCCCCCGGTCGGTCGGCCCGGCTTTCGGCAATCAGCACGTACCGGTCGACGAGCGGGTCGTGGCGCAGTTCGTGGATCGGCTGAGAGTCAGGCATCGTACCTCCGTGGCATGGGCTTCCAGCCCATGTATGTTTTTTCATGCGCTGCAATTGTTGTTTACGGGCAGGATGCCCGTGCCACGCAAGATCCCCTGCCGCTTACGCTGGCGAACTCACACCGCGTGACGCCGAGAGCATCAGTTGCTCGTACAGCTCCGCATATTGAATTGCGCTACGCAGCCAGGACCAGTCTTGCGACATGCCGTTTGCCACCAGTCGTTCCCAACGAACTGGCTGTTCATACAGCGCGACCGCTCGCGACAGCGTTTCGGAAAAGGCCAGCGTACTGTATTCGCGAAACGAGAAACCGTTCGCACGGTTGCTGGTAAGAGTCTCGTCGTTGGCGTCGACAATTGTGTCGCTGAGGCCACCCGTCGCACGGACCACCGGCACGGTGCCGTATTTCAAGCTGTAAAGCTGGCTCAGTCCACACGGTTCAAAACGGCTCGGCATCAGGAAAATATCGGCAGCGGCCTCGATCTGATGAGCCAGTGATTCGGAGAATTCAAATCGCGCAGCCACACGTTGTGGATGTCTTTGAGCGATGTTGGCAATCAACTCCTGGTACTTGGCTTCGCCCGTACCGAGCAGGACCCATTGAGCATCGCGGTGTGGTGCCCATTCTTGCATGGCTCCGGTGATCAGGTCGATTCCCTTTTGTTCGGCCAATCGACCAACAAAAGCAATCAGTGGCGTGCGTGGCGACTGCGGCAGTCCCAGCGCGGCTTGCAAAGCGGCCTTGTTGGCAGCCTTGGCAGAGACTACGCCGGGTCGGTTCTTCAGGCTGTATTTCGCCTTCAGGTGCGAATCGGTTTCTGGATTCCACTGCTGATAGTCGACGCCGTTGAGAATTCCGGTCAGTTCCTTACGACGCTGTTGCAGTACCCCTTCCAAGCCGCAGCCGAGAGGGATGCTCTGGATCTCTTCGGCATAGCGTGGGCTGACCGTGTTGATCCGATCGGCAAACACCAAGCCGGTCTTCATCAAGTTCAGATTGCCAAAAAACTCCATCTGATGCCAGTTGAAGTATTTCCAATCCAAACCGGTCAGCAGCATGTCCCAGTGCCAGAACGTTCCCTGGTAGGAAAGATTGTGTACGGTCAACAGCGTGGTGACATTTTGAAAGCGCGGCAGGCTGCGATACTCGATCTGCAGATAAGCGGGAATCAACCCGGTCTGCCAGTCGTTGCAATGGATGACATCGACATCGATCTGCAACAGTCGAATTGCTTCGAGCACGGCGCGGCTGAAGAATACAAACCGTTCACAGTTGTCGCGGTAATCTTCGCCGCGCTCTTGATACAGGCCGTCCCGATCAAAGTAGTCATCCTGCTGGATGAAGTAGACCACCGGCTCGTTGGCGGCTGCTGGTACATGGTTCGTCGCTGGATTCTGCGAAGGAAACCGCCCCACCAGTAACTGGCCGGTCACGTTCTTGCGGCCGATCGGAATCGAAAGCTGGACGCCGGTCGGTTCGAGGTCGAAATCTCCGTTTAAGACACAGCGATAGGCGGGCATAAACAGGGTGACCTGATGGCCCAGCCTAGCCAGTTCCATCGGCAGAGCGCCGCAAACATCGGCTAGGCCGCCGGTCTTGGCGAATGGTACAGCTTCGCTAGTGGCTAGAACGATTTTCACGGGCTGGTCTCATCAACAGTGCTAACATCCCTGAAACGCGGTGCGAGTGCTTTTCAGTGATGTTTTTGAGTCGTATTCGCTATCTACTGACTACGAATGCCAGCATGGTCAGGTCGTCGGTTTTGGTCCCAAACTGGGTTTTTGGCGCATACGCTGCGACAACAGTCCGGTCGCCGCAAAGCTGTGCTTAGCTGTCACTTAGCCTAGCAGAATCGATACTCTAGACAAAGTCAGGCGGAATATCGCACCAGACAGTTTTGCCATTCTGCGTATATTGCCTAGGCCGACTTTGATTATGAATCGGGCTTTTGCGACGGTGGATTGAACTTTTCTGCTCCAGTCAGGCACTAAAACTCGGCGCAACAGGGAGTTGGAGGGCATCCGCAACTAGTTGGTGATGTAACGGTCATGCGGTTAGAATGGATGGGCCGGTCTAGCAAGTGACTTAAGTGCTGATGGAGATGGCAACTCCGTCAGAGATACCTGGTTGATTTCCGCAAGAACCGCCTGGGAGCCGAGTGAGTGGCATCGCCAACGGACATACGGACCGTCATTGAAACGTACTTTCCGCGCATTCACCGTGCGGCGTTGGTGATGTGTGGCAACCCGTGGGATGCGGATGACCTGGCCCAGGAGACGTTTTTGGTCATAGCGCGGCAGTTGGACCAATTTGCCGGGCGCAGCACACTGTACACCTGGCTCTATGGGATCCTTTTGAATCTGGAGCGGCGCGAGCGGCGACGTCGCGGTATGCATCGCACCAAGCTGCAGGTTCTGTGGGATGACGACTCGGGCACACGGACCGCGCCCCCTGCCGAGACTGCGGTCGAGGTGGCTGAGTGGAAAAAGAGCCTGTGGATGTACGTGGCACGTTTGCCAGATGGGCAGCGACAAACGCTGGTTTTAAGATTCAGCGAACATTTGAGCTACGACGAGATTGCGACCGTGTTGGAGTGCCCCTTGGGAACAGTCAAGTCACGGATATTCAATGGGCTGGAGGCCTTGCGTCTACAGATGGAAGCGGACGGAAGTGACAGTCGAGCCGTTCCGCGGTTTCCACTGGAGGATCTAAGCCATGTCATCTAAGAAGCCACCGTTTGAGCCACGCATCTTCGTTGCCGCAGAAGCGGCGCGTCCTGCGATCGACTTTGAGGGAGATTTGCCCGCGCATCTGGCCGCATTGGCAGAACAATTGAGCGACGATGCCAAGCACCTTAGTACGATCTACAGTGGCCACTTGGATGCCGCCGTGGGTAGTTCTGATTCGGTCTCGCTGACGGATGTGGCCGCGTCGTCGTTGGCCTATTCGGCACAGACTATTGGCGAGCACTCGCTTAGCTCGCGCAGCAGCGCGGTAATGGCCGGAATCATTGTACAGGCAGAGCAACTGACAGATAAATCATCGCGGCATGCCCATCGTCAAAATCGATTCGTAGGTAACTCGGTCCTGGCGCGTTCGTTGATTGCATCGCTACTGTTATTGGCAGCCGGTGTTTGGACAGTTCAATCCTGGCTGTCAGGTTCACCTTGGGTGCAGCTAGAGCCAGCAGACTCGCTGGCCAAAGTCACCACGGATCGATCGGCAGAGCACTTCGTCGGTCCAGTGGACGATGCTTCTGGTTCGACGAGTCCAAGTTCAGAGCTACCTACGCCCGTAGCGCTACTTTCTGCTGATTTGCAGACTGGAATGTCTAATGCGGACAATGCGCCACACAATGTACTGGAAGGTTTATCTGCCTCCGAACAAGAGGGAGTGTTGGATCTCTTGGAGCAGCAGGCAAGCCAACTGTCGGGGCTGTCTATATAGCGTATGGGGTAGATGAGAATCACCGCGCGATCGAGCTTTGATACAAATCGCTCGTCGCCGTTGCGTTTGTGAGTGCCAGTCCGTTTCTTGACCGAGATACTACTACCCCGATGTCTGCCGTGCGTTCTCTCTGCTGCTTATTCTGTAATGCGAAGATGGCGATCTTGCTGGTCACCGTCATCGGTACCGTACCTGAAGCGCGCGCCGCTGAGCCTGCAAGATCTAAAGCCAGTGCAGTAGCCAACGACTCTGCAATCTCCGCTGCTGAAAAACTGCTGCGCGCCACCGTGACTGTGCGAATCGCGGAGCAGAAAGAGACTCCGCCATCTGCTCTAGCAGGGTCCATTGCGACTGCTCCTCCAGTAGAATCGCCAGTTAAGAGACGCGATGACACAAAAGAGGAGGTCACAGTCTGTAGTGGTGTGTCACTAGGGAATGGCCAGATCGTTACGTTTCATACGATGGAATCAGAAGCAATCGCTGATCGGCCAGCATTGCCGCGATTTCGTGTTACGCTCCCTGGTGGAGACCAGGCCGAAGCTCAATTACGAGTGATCGATCGCCACTCTGGTCTGGTGTTGCTAGAGATACCTGATCGCAAACTCCCCGGTCTGGAATTGGCCAGCGATCAACCAAAGGTTGGGGCTACCGTCGTGACTGCCGCAGCCGCAGGACTGGAGCAACCCGCCGTATCGTCGGGCATACTGGGTGCAATCGATCGCTCGCTGCCAGCGGTGGATCTCCCTCCGTTGCTACAGTGCGACGTGCGAACCACCGAAACATCGAGCGGTGCCGCCGTGGTCAATCAACAGGGGGCGCTCATCGGTGTGATTGTCGCGGCATCGACTGACGGCCAGCCAGCCGGTTGGAGCTATGCACTGCCTACTCGGCATGTCCAGCGATTACTCGCTTCTTATGCACCGGGAAAACTCATGGAGCTGAAACGGCGGCGGCCGGTTGTCGGTTTCACCATTGGAGCTGGCCAGGCCGAAGGCACCGTCGTTGTGGAAAAGACCGAGAAGGACGGCCCTGCGGCGAAAGCCGGCATTCGCGTTGGTGACTTGATTGTCGAGACCGACGGATTGAAGATTCGCAGCGCCTACCAGGCCATCGGTTTGATCGTCAAGAAACAGCCAGGCGATCAAATGACTTTCACCGTGCAGCGCGGCAGCGAGCGACAGAAGTTTGAGCTTACCTTGGACGGCGGCGCTGCCCCGGCGGTCCTCTCACCAGTGGGTAAGGATTCGCAGGTGGTGTTGGTCGGCCCTCAACTGAAGGTCCACACGACAGAAGATGGCCAGATCATGCGGCGAGCACCCAATGGCGTAGCCGAAGTGGCAGTCACAAAAGAAGAACGTCGCTCCAAGCCAGCCAGTGAACCAGAAATGCTCCGCAAGCAACTCGATGCCTACCAGCGCGTGATCGAAGGAATGCAGCAGGAGATCGAAGCTCTTCGTCGCGAAACGAACGAACTGCGAAAGCAAGCATCCGAACGCAAATAGCACCCTTAGCGCATAAAAAAACTCTGCCCGAAGGTTTCCCCTCGGGCAGAGTTTCAAGAGCATTCAAGTTCTTACTGACTATCGCACTGAAGCGTTAGTTAGCGGATCGAGCGAGAGGCAACCATACCACGATTGACTCGCAACGAAGCCGATGGGTCGGCGGTTGGAGCTGGTGGGATTGGAGCAGCTTCGCTTGGAGCAGCAGCTTCACCGGCTGGAGCAGGAGCAGCAGCTCCGCATCCGCAGGCAGCAGCAGCTTCGCAACCGCAAGCTGGTTCAGCAGCACAACCGCAATCGGATTTGCAGCAGCTCTTCTTGCAGCAACGCTTCTTGTGAGCGAACAGTCCGCTCAGAAGGCAGCCGTGGCAATGTTTCTGGCAGCAAGACTTCTGGCAGCAAGACTTCTGGCAACCGCAAGCTGGAGCGGCATCGCAACCGCAAGCTGGTTCAGCTGCACAAGCTGGTTCGCAACCGCAACCTGGATCGGCAGCAGCTTCGCAACCGCAAGTCGGCTCAGCGGCACAACCGCAATCCGATTTGCAGCAGCTCTTCTTGCAGCACTTCTTGTGGCAGCAGAACAGACCATGCAGGCCACCGAACAAGTCGTGGCTGTGGCAGGTCGGAACACCGCACTTTGGGCAACCGCACTTCACATGTCCACCGCAACGTTCCTTGCAGCAAGACTTTTCGCAGCAGGACTTCTCGCAACCACAGGCTGGTTCGCAAGCAGCGGCGGCATCGCAACCGCAAGCTGGTTCGCAGGCAGCAGCGGCTTCGCAACCGCAACCTGGATCCGCAGCCGCTGCACAGCCACAGTCTGGCTCGGCTGCACAGCAAGATTTTTCACAACATTTTGGTTCGCAACAGCTGTTGCAACCATGGCCATTCAGGCCGATCATGCGGTCCAAGAGCTCGAACCCGAAGCTCTGGCCACACAGACCCACGCTGAGTACCAGCGCGCCGAAAATAATGTTCCATTTCATCGAGAAACGTCTCCTTTAACTGTCGAACCGCTCGAATTTGCGATATCCCCAATCGCGCGTCGCTTCACGTAGCATGCGGCGTCTAGCAGACGCTTGACGTGAAACTCAAAAAAGAACGGCGCTCTGCCATTTTTCTTGTACTGCGCTAGTCTGTCCGGCATACGGACGATTGCTTCGCGTGGTTGAGGAAGGCGGGACAAATCGATCGCGGCTGACACGGTCTATGCCGCCAGGGCCAGTCGAGCCAATCCTTGGCTCGATGATTCCGATCCGGTGACCTGGCGAGTCCTGCGTGCGGTGAAGCACGCCTTTTCTTCGGGACACAATGGCTATCGGCTTGCCCGACAAGATCGCTTGAGACGCCGAAACTAATTTTCTCTAAATGGTTTACATCAACTGTTGCGCAAACATTGCCGCGTCCGAAAGCCGGGTAGACCTTGCCGGTTCTGACATCACATTTGTGCCAGCAATGTCACTGCTAGCTGTCAAAGTCCCCCTAGTGTGTCGCGGTTTTTCGGCCACCAGCCCTGCCGATGGTGGATTTCCGCACGCAGATTATTTTTGAAATTCTGGTCGTAACAGTCGCTCCGAAAGTCGCTGGGGGGACATTTTCCTCGAATCGGCCAGTACGGATCCCCTTAAAGTGGTGTCCAACAGCCCCTGGCGGCCAGAAAAAGGAGCCGGATGTGGCCTTCACGCAACCGCGGCGACCCCGTTTTCGCTTGCTTGTACCGATCGGCTTGCGTATTCTGAAAGGACGACCCCGCCTTCTTTGCCGGACCCTCCGGAAGCCCTGAACTAGAATTTCTCGCATGAAAACGCATTGGCCAGCGATTGTTGTTTGGACAGCTATTTGCCTGACGGCCGGATTCTCCGCTCAATCGCTCGCTGTTGAAGTCGATCCGCTCGATTGGCCCAACTGGCGTGGGCCCGAGCAAAACGGCATCTCTCGCGAAAAAGGGTTGGTCGAGTCCTTCGACCCCTCCTCAGGCGAAAACCTGCTCTGGAAAAACGAAGAGGCCGCCGGAATCTCCACGCCGATCATCATGCGTGGCAAGCTCTACACCATCGTTCGCGATCAACCAGAAACGCGGCATGAACGCGAAAAGGTTCTCTGCCTGGATGCCGTCACCGGCAAGAAACTCTGGGAGCGTGCCCATAATGTTTATCTGTCGGATGTACCGGCCGAACGTGTCGGCTGGTCCAACATCGTCGGCGACCCAACAACCGGAAGAGTTTATGCCCAAGGGGTGAATGGCTTTTTTCAGTGCCTCGATGGGGACACCGGCAAGGAAATCTGGTCCCGTTCGATGCACGAAGAGTTCGGTCTGCTCAGTACCTACGGCGGCCGAACGAATACGCCGGTTATTTTTGAAGACATGGTCCTGGCCAGCGCCGTGATCATCGGCTGGGGAGATACGGCTCTGCCCGCTCACCGATTTCTGGGCATGGACAAGAATACTGGCGAAGTCCGCTGGCTCAACGGCACCACCGTGCGTCCAGAAGATACCACTTACAGCACGCCGGTTCTGACAGTGCTAGGTGGCGAAGCGGCCATGGTCTTTGGCAGCAGCGATGGCGCATGCTGGGCCTTTCAACCGCGCACCGGCCAGCCGATTTGGAACTACAAAATGTCCCGCCGCGGGATTAGTGTCTCGCCCGTGGTTGAAGGCGATACGGTCTATATGACGCAGGCCGAAGAAAACCTGGACAATCGCGGTATGGGCTCCATCGCCGCCATCAAGGGCATCGGCAATGGAGACATCACCAAAACCAATACTCTCTGGAACGTGAAGGAAGTCACCGCCGGCAAAGGCTCACCAGTTTTACTCGATGGCCGACTGTACGTGGTCGACGACAGCGCCAACCTGCACATTTTCGATGCAAAAACCGGTAAGCGTGTCGGTAAACGACCTACGAAACTCGTCGGCACCATGAACAGCGCCAGCCTGACCGCCGGGGATGGCAAGATTTACGCCATGTCCACCGGGGCATTCCAGATCATGGAACCGACCGCCACCGGCGTAAAGTTCCTACATAAAGGACGGCTGGACGCTGGCGATATTATTATCGGTTCTCCAGTCATTTCGCATGGTCGCGTCTATCTGCCGACTCCCAATGCACTGTACTGTCTAGGAACCAAGGACCAGCAACCATCGGCAGATCCACGGCCAGCACTGCCGAAGGAAACACCTGCCGGCAACGACGACCAACCTGCTACGGTTCAGGTGGTGCCAGCCGAAGTCCTGCTGGCACCTGGCCAGACGCAAACATTCAAGGTACGCCTGTTTAATGATCGCGGTCAGTTTCTCAAAGAGAGCTCGGCAGAGTATTCGCTGCAAGGAACTGGCAAAATTGACAACCAAGGGACGTTCACCGCGGCCCTTGGAACCAATCACTCCGCAACGACCGTGACCGCCAAGGTTGGCGAACTGCAAGGCAAGGCCAGGATTCGCGTTGTGCCGCCCCTCCCTTGGAAGTTCGATTTCAACGACATTCATTTGGCCAAAGATGCCAAGAGTGGCCGCGACGAAGGAGAACCGCCAGTTACCTGGGTCGGTGCCCGGTATCGGCACAAGGTTCGCGATGTCGACGGCGAACGCGTCATGGTCAAGGTGACGTATATTCCCAAGGGGACGCGCAGCCAGAGTTGGTTCGGGCCAACCGATTTGCACGATTACACAATCCAGGCTGACCTGCGAGCCAATAAAGCTGGCAAGCTCCCTGATATGGGGCTGATCGCCCAGCGTTATACGCTGGACATGATGGGAGAGAGCCAGCAACTGCAAATCCGCAGTTGGACTCCTCAGGTGGCCACCAACTTTAGCAAGACCGTTCCGCTGAACTGGGAAGCGGACAAGTGGTACACGCTGAAGTTCAGCGCTGGCGTGAAGGATGGCAAAGCGGTGCTGCAAGGCAAGGTCTGGCCGCGCGGCACGCAAGAACCGGCCGAATGGACAGTCTCGGCAACCGACGATTTGCCAAACTTGCACGGCAGCCCGGGCCTGTTTGGCAATGCGACCAATGCAGAGATCTATATTGATAACATCTCCGTGACGGATAACGGTAACGCTTCAAGTCCAGCCGGTCGTAGTGCAGCAAAGTAGCGTGTGTGAAACGCACACCGAACAACTCAACGCTTTCAACTCATACATGTTTTACTGTCGATAGGGAGTCGGTTTTCTATGCATAAGCTTTATTGGATTGCAATTGTTGCGCTGTTGTTGATGATCAGCCGCAACGACGTACAGGAATCCGCTCAGGCCGCACCCAAGGCAAAGGGTGCAGTCGATACCACTGCAACGACCAAGACATCTGCCAGCTCTGCCGCGCCGCAGCTCGACATGACCATGACCGGCGAACTCTCGGCGGTCGAGGCCGCCAAGAAGGCCAACTCGATGAATCGCCCTGGCGATCACAATCAATGGGGAGCCTCGCCATTGCGCAACAATGTCTCGGACGCCAAGAATGTCGCCACCGAATGGGAAGTCGGCGAGTTCGACGACGAGACCGGCGTGTGGAACAAGGATTCCTCCAAGAACATCAAGTGGGGTATTCCGCTTGGTTCGCAAACTTATGGCAACACCGTCGTGGCCAATGGCAAGGTCTACGTCGGCACCAACAACGGCGCTGCCTACCTGAAGGATCGCTACCCAGCGGAAATTGATCTCGGCGTGCTCCTCTGCTTTGACGAAAAAGATGGCAAGTTCCTCTGGCAGGACAGCAGCGAAAAACTGCACACTGGCCGCGTCAATGACTGGCCACTGATGGGCACATGCAGCTCTCCCTTGGTCGAAGGTGACCGAGTCTGGTTCGTCTCCAGCCGAGGCGAAGTTAAATGCCTGGATGCCAACGGCTTTCATGACGACAAGAACAACGGCCCAGTGACCGACGAAAAATTCACCGGCAAGAACGAAGCCGATGTGATCTGGGTCTACGACATGATGAAACAGCTAGGCGTTTCGCAGCACAATATGGCCAACTGCTCGATCGCCGTCTCGGGGGATTACCTGTTCGTCAACACTAGCAATGGCGTGGATGAAGGACACCTCAACCTCCCTAGCCCGCGAGCGGCCAGCTTTATCGCCTTGGACAAAAACAACGGCAAGTTGATCTGGTCGGATAATTCGCCAGGGCCAAACGTCCTGCATGGGCAATGGTCCAGCCCCGCCTATGCCGTATTAGGTGGTGTACCGCAAGTTCTCTTTGGCGGTGGCGACGGCTGGGTTTATAGTTTTGATGCTCGCGGCGAAAACGGCAAATCCAAGCTGCTTTGGAAGTTTGACTGTAACCCCAAAGACAGCAAGTACACGCTCGGCGGTCGCGCCGACCGGAATCATCTGATCGCTACGCCGGTCATTTATAACGGCAAGGTCTTTATCGGAGTTGGCGAAGACCCCGAGCATGGCGAAGGTGTCGGGCACCTCTGGTGCATCGATCCGACCAAGCGCGGGGACGTCAGCCCGGAGTTGGTTTTTAATTCAAAGGATCCCGAGAAACCGATCGAACACAAGCGTAATCAGGCGATGGTTAAAGAGGACGGGGACTTTGCTCGTCCTAATCCCAACTCCGCCGCCGTCTGGCACTACGAGAATCACGACTTTGATGGCAACGGCAAGATTTCGTTTGAAGAATCCATGCACCGCACCTGCGGAACCGTGGCCATTGCCAACGATCTGCTGTTCGTCGCCGACTTTTCTGGGCTGGTCCACTGCGTGGATGTGAAGACCGGCAAGCCCTACTGGACGCATGACATGCTGTCGGCTGCCTGGGGATCCCCATTGATCGTTGAAGACCGCCTTTACATCGGTGACGAAGATGGCGAGGTGAGCATTCTCAAAGTCGCCAAGGAACTGGAAGTGATCGGCGAAGTCTCGATGGGCAATGCCGTCTACAGCACCCCAATCGTCGCCAACGGCGTACTCTACATCAGCAATAAGAGCTTCCTGTTTGCCATCGAGGCACCAAAACAGGCCGCTAGTGTGCCCGGGCAGACTCCTGGCAACGTCGCAGCAGCAAAGTAAGCATCATGACCAAACGCGTACTGGATGTTGGCAACTGTGTGCCAGATCATATGGCCTTGCGCCGGCTGATCGAGGGCAGCTTTGACGCCGTGCTGGAACAGTCCGACGACCTGGCCGAGACCTTGGCCGCGATCAAGGACCGGTCGTTCGATCTGATCATCGTCAATCGTAAGCTCGATAAAGACTATAGTGACGGGCTGGCAATTATCCAGCATCTGAAGGCTCTGCCGGCCGGCACCACTCTGCCGGTCATGCTCCTCTCCAACTACCCCGAGTATCAGGCCGAAGCGATCGCCGCCGGGGCAATTCCCGGCTTTGGCAAGCAGGAACTGGGGAACCGCGAGACTCGCGAGAAACTGGCGGCGATTCTCAGCCCCCCTTCCTAACCAACGGGCTAACAGCCGCTGATGGATGGCAGCAACGTGCCCGGCAATTGCGGTTTTTTTGCCTTTATTTCGACCAAGCCATCGGTCAATTCTTGGACGCACAGCCGGTTTCGTCGTCCATTCGCCGATTTGCGATTGCTTCTATGCGGTTTGCCAGCTAGCCTTTACGACTTCTAGGATTCTTTTTCTCGATCCGATTTGCCAGTGAGTGAGGGTGATTGTCGAATGTCGATTTTGAGTTCTGCCAGCAGCGCCATAGATCCGTCGAGTTCTTCTAACCCCTGGGCGGCAATCCGCTGCCGTACGGCATTCGTATGGTCGCTAAAGCACACTGGAGCTTGGCTCTTCCTAGCATTGCTGACTTTGGCAATCGCCATGAGTTGCCTGAGTAGCCCAGTTTTTGCACAAGCGGAAGATCAGCCCCCCGCGCAGCCAACAGCTACATCGCCAGCGACCAGCACTGCGCCGACGGATGGGCCCGCATTCAGTGCCGTGGAAAAAAAGGCTCCCGATACTAAAGCAACTGAACAGCACGCCAGTGAAGCCGAACTAAAACTGCCAGATTTGAACTCGGTCTCTTTTCTCTGGGGCTCTGTCGGTGGACGCGACCTACTCTACGTGGGCCTGTTCGTGTCTTGCCTGGGTATTGCCTTTGGCCTGGTATTTTCACAGCAGATTAACCGGCTGCCGGTGCATAGTTCGATGAGGGCCGTGTCGGAACTGATCTACGAAACCTGCAAAACGTACCTCCTCAATCAAGGGAAGTTCCTATTCATCCTGTGGCTCTTCATCGGAGTCATCATCGTTTTCTACTTCAAGTACCTGCTGAAATTTCAGAATCATCAGGTAGTCATTATTCTGCTCTTCAGCGTCATCGGTATCCTGGGCAGTTACGGCGTGGCCTGGTTTGGCATCCGTATCAATACATACGCCAACTCGCGAACTGCGTTCGGCAGCTTGAACGGCCGCGCCTTCCCCTGCTACGCCATTCCGCTCAAAGCGGGCATTAGCATTGGCATGCTGCTGATCAGTGTTGAGCTATTGCTGATGCTGATTATCCTGATGTTCGTGCCCGGTGATTACGCCGGACAATGCTTTATCGGGTTTGCAATTGGCGAATCGCTCGGTGCCGCGGCATTACGCGTGGCCGGCGGCATCTTTACCAAGATCGCCGACATCGGTGCCGATCTGATGAAGATCGTTTTTAAGATCAAAGAAGACGACGCCCGTAATCCGGGGGTGATTGCCGACTGCACTGGCGACAACGCCGGCGACTCGGTTGGTCCTTCGGCGGACGGCTTTGAAACCTACGGCGTCACCGGCGTGGCGCTGATCACGTTTATTTTGCTGGCGGTCCACGACCCGAAGGTTCAGATCCAGTTGCTCGTCTGGATTTTTGTGATGCGCATTATGATGGTGATTGCCTCGGCTGCGTCGTACTTCATCAACGAGCGGATGGCCAAGAATAAGTACCAGGAAGCACGCCATTTCAACTTTGAATCCCCACTGACACGACTCGTCTGGCTGACCTCGATTGTCTCGGTCATCCTGACATACGTCGTCTCCGCCGTGCTCATTCCTGATTTGGCCAGCAATGATATGTTGTGGTGGAAGCTCTCCACCATCATCACCTGCGGAACATTGGCCGGGGCAATTATCCCTGAGCTGGTCAAGATTTTTACCTCGACCGAGTCGGCCCACGTGCGCGAAGTGGTCACCAGTTCGCGCGAGGGAGGAGCCTCGCTCAATATCCTCTCCGGGCTGGTCGCCGGAAACTTCAGCGCCTACTGGCTCGGCGCGGTCATCTTTACCCTGATGGGAATCGCCTATCAAATCGCGCTGACCATGCCACACGACATGATGCTGGCACCATCCGTATTTGCCTTCGGGCTGGTCGCGTTTGGATTTCTTGGCATGGGACCGGTCACTATCGCCGTCGATAGTTATGGCCCAGTCACCGACAACGCACAGTCGGTGTACGAGCTATCGATGATCGAAACGCTGCCCAACATCAAACAAGAGATCAAGCAGGAGTTCGGCTTCACGCCTGACTTTGAACTAGGGAAGGACAATCTGGAAAAGAACGACGGTGCCGGCAACACATTTAAGGCCACCGCCAAACCGGTGCTGATCGGCACGGCCGTCGTCGGTTCCACCACGATGATTTTTTCAATCGTCCTTTCCCTGACGCACGGATTGCAGCAAGAGTATTTCGAGAAATTATCAATCATGCACCCGCCGTTTTTGCTGGGACTGATTGCCGGCGGGTCCGTGATCTACTGGTTCACGGGTGCCTCGATTCAGGCAGTCACGACCGGTGCCTATCGCGCCGTGGAGTTCATCAAAGAGAATATTAACTTGGACTCCGATGCCAGCGCCTCGGTTGAGGATAGCAAACGCGTCGTGGCCATCTGCACACAGTACGCACAGACCGGCATGTTCAATATCTTTATGGTAGTCTTCTTTTCCACGCTCGGGTTTGCGTTTCTAGAGCCGTTTTTGTTTATCGGCTACCTGATCTCCATTGCCTTATTCGGCCTTTATCAGGCGTTCTTCATGGCCAACGCAGGCGGTGCCTGGGACAATGCCAAGAAGATTATCGAAACGGAATTAAAGGCCAAAGGTACGCCGCTTCACGATGCCTCAATTGTGGGCGATACGGTCGGTGACCCGTTTAAGGATACCTCTTCGGTGGCGCTGAACCCGATCATTAAGTTCACCACCCTGTTCGGTATCTTGGCGGTGCCACTGGCGGGCCAGCTCACCCGAAGAGAAGGAGGCTCGACGTTGACCATCGGCTTTTCCGTCGCGTTCCTGGCGATTTCGATGTTCTTTGTCTATCGCTCGTTCTACGGCATGCGCATCGCCGTCGAAGGTGAAAAACCGCGGAACTAATTGCATGCGTGAGTTATAAAAAAAGTTTCACGCAAAGACGCAAAGACGCTAAGAGAGGGCGAGGCGTTCCAGCGATGCGGTTTCCGATTCTTAGGATGGCGAATATTCAGTTGGAAGCCAAGTCTATAAGTAGCCCCTCCGGTTCACAAAAAGCAGTTGTTGACTTACCTCAGGCTTACTACATGCCGGCTTGGTCTCCTCATTAACTTCAATGCTGACCTTATCAAAAATGGCATTTCCCGAGTTGCAAATGGCCTACCAGACGACCCCTTTGCGTCTTAGCTTCTAGGCATGCTGAAATTCAAAGTTTCACGCAAAGGCGCAAAGTCGCCAAGAAGGGGGCTACTCGTGCCTTCGGGCAATTTCTCAATCTCAGCCAAAGCCATACCCTAATCGGGGCAAAATTCTCATTGGTCGCTTTGCGTGCACTTCCCTTTTGAAATTCTTAGGAACCCTGCTGCAACTTGCTTGACATCAATGTATAGAATCCGTATATATAGGTTACCAATACATAGGAGACCAATGCTCGTGGCCAAGGACGCAAACGACTTATTCCGGGGAAACCTCGACCTGATGATCCTTTCGGTGCTGGCCGACGGGTCCAAGTACGGGTACCTATTGCAGCAGCGCCTCAGCGATGTCAGTCGCGGTATGGTCTCGCTGCAAGCGGGGACTTTGTACCCGATTCTGCACAAGCTGGAGGGGGAGAAGCTGGTCCGTTGCCGCTGGGAAGAGACGACCGGCCGCCCACGCAAGTGGTATGAGCTAACCGCCAAGGGTCGCAGCCGACTCACCGAACGGGCGACGCAGTGGCGAGACGTCACAAGTTGCTTAGAGGAGTTACTTTCACCTATTTTGAAAACACTGCCGGATCCGGCGTAAGTATTTTAACCCGACGCGCCAGCGAGGAAATTCGCTTCACGCGCTCCGCTAGCGCGTCGCGGCTAACATTGTTCGACCTTTTCATGCAAATCCTAGTGCGTTTCGCACAACCTACAGAGGGCACAATCAATGAGCGAGCGGGATTTTGATAACTACCTGGCGCTGTTAGGCGGCTTGCTCCGGCT
>JAWXCH010000046.1:0-7872 GCA_034440595.1 Planctomycetota bacterium
CTCCCAGCACCGGCAATGCCGCCTGACGGCTTGCACGTTCCAACGCCTTGGTCTGCTCGGGGCTATCCCCATTGATCGCCCGGCTGATCGGTTGCGATAAGTCGGCAAATAGTCGCACGCTGGCCGTTCGCAAACTAGGTGTCAGCCAGAACAGCGTTGCTATCATGCTGAGCAAAATAACGACAAACGCAAGTTTGACGGGATACCGCAGGCGCGGCCCTGGTTTTTCAAGCTTGGGAGCTGGAGTTGGCATAGCGGAGGCAGGCAAATAAGGAGGGGAGTGCTGCCAGAAAACGGGGCGATAATCGGGCAAATCTGGCGTCTGAAAATTCTACGTCTGTTTTTGTGGTAATCACGAAAAGTTTCCCCCCGCCAGGTCGCAGTCGAGTGCAGCCAGCGGTGCCACCGGTAACGATTCTGCGGGATTTTTCGGGGGGCACCGGTTGCCTTGCCCTAATTGTAGGGGCCGTGAAACGCACCAAACATTTCGTTCGAGTTTGCACACCACATGGCATCATTCTCAAACCGATTCTGGGCACCATAAGTCCGGTGCGTGGAACGTACCCAGGCGCTACGTAAGACGCATTGCGAATCATCCTCGATCTTTACCGCACTCCTTGCACGGACCCGAAGGGTATCGAGCTGCCACAGACCCGAAGGGTCGTCTCTGTCAGCCCAGGGTGTAGCCGCGCCGCGGCGGAACCCTGGGTTAGCGGTTTGAACAAACCCCTCCCCTCTCCACGCGCACGACTTCGACTGCATTGTTTGCGCATTCGGGGAGAGGGGCCGGGGGTGAGGGCAACGGAAAATCCCGATTCCCATCGCCGAATGCCACTACTCGACTGCCAAGCATTGCCTTAATTCCATCCCAAAAAACCAGGGTTTTACGCTGCACCGGTTGCCTCGACCCGTAAATGGTCATAAACTTGTTTTAAACAACTGTTTTCCTCCATCGCACTATGGCTACAGACAATACTACTATTGCCGCCGCAGTAGTCTCCGAAGAGGGTACTCCCGCGGATAACACTGCCATGCGGATTCTCAACGCCGCCGGCCCGGTCTTTGCCGAGCGTGGGTACCAGGCCGCCACCATCCGCGAGATCTGCCAGGCCGCCAAAGTGAATCTGGCCAGTGTGAACTACTACTTCCGCGACAAGGAGCGGCTGTACATCGAAGCGGTCAAGCAAGCGGCCAAGCTCCGCGCCGAACAAGTGCCGTTGCCCGACTGGCCCCCCGGCATGCCCCCGGAGGTGAAGGTCAGGAGCTTCGTTCACACGCTACTATCGCGAATGCTTGGGCTGCAAGAATCACCCTGGCAGGTACGGCTGATGACGCGCGAGATCCTGCAACCGAGCGGGGCGACGCAGGAGCTGGTGCAGGCCTACATTGGGCCGCTATTTCAGAAATTGCAGCAAGTGATTGCTGAAATTGTGCCCGGCGACATGCCACCGCACCGCCGACAGCAGATTGCCTTCAGCATCATTGGTCAGTGCGTGCAATACCGCGCCGCCGCGCCGATTGTAAAATTGCTGGTCCCGCCAGAAGAACTGGCATCACATTTTTCAATCGACGCCCTCACCGATCACATCACCGGCTTCACGCTGGCAGCGCTGGGATTGAAAGAGCCCATTGGGTCATGAAATTGTTAGCCGCGACGCACATCGGAGCGCAAAAAGTAGCAGGCATGGTCCCCATGCCGTAGCTTTTGGTCGTAAGAAGCCGCGTTCCCGCAACACGCAGCGGAACGCGTACAGGCGGAGACAACCAGAAATCTAAATCCGCTTGCAGTGGCCGTTTCCTCTGCTCTACTGGACGCAATGTCAAGCCGCCGGTGAGGTAGCGCCCAAGTTTCGCGGACAATGTAACTGCTTAGATAGTGCGTTGTTTGACGTTTTTCATGGAATCTTGTCGATAGCGGCTTTCAAACCTTCGATAATCTTTTCGGCAGACTGTTTATTGTCACTCAATCGTTTGGCGAAACTTCGCCCGGGGTGAATTACATCCCATTGCGAACGCATCTGGCCGATTCGACCCTCACCTGGCGTATTGTTTCCGAATCCGTCCAAGCTGGTATTCCAAATTGGCACGAACAGGTTAATCAATAGAGTTTCGCCAAGTGGAATCCAAATATCATCCAAGACTAAATAGCGACAATAGAAGTCAGCGATGTCTAGGTTGCTCGCTTGCTCTATTGAACTTGCGTGCTTAGATAGGCGATTGAATAGCGATCGCCCCGGAACGCCCTCCAAGGCGACACCACGCCGACCTCCTTTCGGGATTGCTTTACCAACGTAGATCGGCCAACTGAACTGACCATCTCGGTTGCGTTCGGCGATTCGTTGGTACAGCGGAAATCTACCCGTGTAGTAAATGGCATAGACACCTGCGCCGAGCACGACTTCCGGCAGTGGCATACTTACAACAGGGCGGTCTAAAATTGCTTTTGCGACACTTGCGCCTAGATTGCGTTTGTCCAGTGGATTGTACGGCGATTCATCCGACATGAACTCGATGCTCCAACGCTATACTTTGCCGAATGCTAGTTGCAACCCGCGTTGCGACTTCGACAGCTACGGCGTTGCCAAGCTGTCGCATCGACTCCGTCCATGAACCCTCAAAGATATAGTTGTCGGGAAAAGATTGAAGGCGCGCGCTCTCACGTACAGTGAAATACCGAACTCTTCCATCTGGATACGCCAGCATATTTTCCCCACCTGGAACCCCATGGTCCCCAGCTTTGAGAGTTTTTGCGGCCTCATCCAGCGGGCTTCCAGTGTGGCCACCGTATGCTCGCGCGCCTGAATTGGCCCAATGGTTTGGAATGTCGTTCTTACCTTTGGTCGGATCGGGGAGATCCGAGATTGCATCCCGAACCGTTCGCCAGGGTTTAAGGTCACAAGCTGGCAAGCGTTCTAATCGACGAGCGATTGCAGTAGGAACTTCTGGACGACTTCGACTGGAAACTTTGTGCCGGTCCCAATATTCGCCCGTTACCCACTGCGAACGCAAAAGGGAAGCATGCGAATGGGTTGGCATCGGGAATGACCAACTCGCGCCAATATCGGAACGGAAGCCAACAATAAAAACTCGTTCTCGCTTCTGAGCTACCCCGAAGTCGGCGGCATTTAATCGCGTCCAGACAACTTGGTAATGCAATCCCGCTTGTTGCCCTTTTGTGTGGCAGCGCTCTAATCGGCACAAGTGCGCTTGCCAGTCTTCATTGCGCTTGATTGTTAGTTCTGGGTAGGTCAGTTGAAGGACTACATACTCAAAGAATTGATTGAACGCTGGACGCAGAAGCCCCTTAACATTCTCTATTAGAACAGTTTTGGGTTGTATTTCGCGTACCGCACGAACAGCCTCGGGAAACAAGTTGCGGTGATCGTTCTGTCCACGATGCTTTCCACCGATCGAAAACGGCTGGCATGGCGGTCCACCGGCTACCAGCTCAACTCCGTGCCATTCCTTAAAATTAATCTGCCTAACGTCTCCCCGAACAAGCGGCCAATTGATTACGCCGAGGTGGTTGTTTTTGCGAATCGTATCGCATGCGTTGCGATTCCATTCTACCACTGCGGCGTGCTTGAAACCCGCTGCTTTGGTTCCGAGGGCAAGTCCACCGGCTCCCGCGAAAAGCTCAACTGCTTTCATGTTTCCTACCCTAAAAATGCACGTATACGGCGCTCCATCCTCGCCGAGTCCCCATATCTGACCCTCCCAGAGTATCATTACCTTCCAGCCAAGTTTTCGCAAGCGACTTTGATTGCGTTTGTCTCGTTTGCGGTTACCTTCCAGCTTTTCAAGCCACAAAACCAAGGCGGCTGGCTTGCCCAGCCATGTTTTCATCCTTCGACAGACTGAATCCTGTCAAATGTTTGATGACAGACGATTGATAACAAATGACAATTGGCGTGGCCCCCGCACCAGCGCGTCAACACCAAAACCAAGCCAACTTTTCCTCTGTCCTGGCGCCCGAAGCCTGCTTTCCTTCTTGAAAAAAAGCCAGCACCTGTGCTAGGCTGAACTCTTCGATTCGCGCGTACGAAAAGCAAACGGGGCAGACTTCTACAAAGCTCACAGCCTTTTCCAAGTCTGCCCCCGCGCGCCTGTGCAGCCGAACGTCACCGGCCCTCGGGCCACCCAAATGCCATCCACCCCGGATGCGCAAGACGCCAAAGGTCCATACCACCGATGCCATCAACGTAAGTCCAAAAATTTCGCCAGAGAGGCAGGCCCCCGAAAAACGAAAAATCCAATGCGCGCAACTTACATGACGTACACCACTGCCACTTTTTCAAGCGTAAGCCCAATAACCTCGTCCCACATGAGACAGACAGCCGAATCATGCAAGCTAGCACCAAACACTCCACACACCGATCTTGCCCACTTTATCGCTTTCTGATAACTCTACGCCCCAACGTAGCAGGCACCGTCCCGGTGCCGTAGCTGAAGCAAAGAGCGGAATGACTGCCGAAGGGTGCGTTGTTATTTTTAACCCAAAGCGCCAGCGAGGCACAGCACGTTTGACGAGTTTCCTCGCTGGCGCGTCGGGTTAGGATGATTTGACTGGATTCCCGCTTCCGCGGGAATGACGGGTAAAAAGCTTAACGGCATGGGGACCATGCCTACTACATTAGGGCAATCCAGTGCGGGTACTTCACTTTTCAACGAGCGATGCGTACGGCGGTGCGGCTCAGGCTGCCTACCGCCTGCATACGGCCATGCGCGCTGCCGGACATTCCAGCCAGATGCTCGTGCGCGACAAGCGGACCACCGACGCAGACGTTGCCGTCGTCCCGCAGAACTTATTGATCCGTCAACTGCGAAAGCTGCAAGGGCACCTGCCGCTGCTGCGACCGACCCCGGCGCGGTTCACGTTCAATCACGATCTGGAATCGGGCATGCAGGTCGAGCCGACCTTGGAGCAACTCTCCGAGAGTCCCGACCTGATCTGCCTGCACTGGGTCAGCGAATTTTTGACCGCTCGCAAAATTGCGGCGATCTACCATCACTTTCAAAAGCCAATGCTGTGGGTCCTAATGGACCAGGAGCCACTGACCGGCGGGTGCCACTATTCGTTCGGCTGTCGTAGTTTTATGGAGAAGTGCGGGCGTTGTCCGCTATTGGAGTCCAAACACCCGGGCGATGCGTCGCGCGACGTGTGGTATCGCAAGCGGCACTTTTTGGCCGACTTGCCGATTATCTTTATCGCACCCACTAGCTGGGCCGCGGATCGCGCGCGAGAAAGCTCGCTATTCGGCAAGCACCGGATTGAACCGATTCCACTGCCAATCGATGACGCACTATTTCAGCCGGCGGACCGAACCGCCGCACGCAGCGCACTGAATTTGCCAGCCCATCAAAAGATCCTGCTATTCGGCTGCAACTTCTTGAACGAACCGCGTAAGGGGATCGACCAGTTGCTGGCTGCCTTGGACCTCTTGCACCGGCAGTGGCAAGCGAATCCATTGCGCGACGAGTTGTTGCTACTGGTGGCAGGCCAGGCCGACGACGAGCTGACGCGGCGACTTCCCTTTGCATCGCGGCTGCTCGGCAGAATCAACGAACACCAACTGGCGCAGGCCTATCAGGCGGCAGACTTGTATGTGTCCCCCTCGATCGAAGACGCCGGGCCGATGATGATCCCCGAGGCGTTGCTTTGCGGTACCCCGGTCGTGGCGTTTCAAACCGGCGGAGCACCGGATTTGATTGTGCATCGGCAGACTGGCTACTTGGCGCGGCACAACGACTTCACCGACCTGGCCGCGGGAATTGAGTGGTGCTTGCGATCATCGCTAGTGCAGGCCGACACTCGATCAGCAGTCGGCGTTGCCCGAAAGCTTCACTCGCCGGCCAATGTGATTGCCAGGTACGAGGAGTTGTGCGAACGGATC
The DNA here is from genome assembly GCA_034440595.1 of Planctomycetota bacterium. Classification (GTDB taxonomy): domain Bacteria; phylum Planctomycetota; class Planctomycetia; order Pirellulales; family JALHPA01; genus JAWXCH01. Next base: position 5,895 of record JAWXCH010000046.1, read on the forward strand.
GGCGTGACGCACCGCTGGCGCATGGCCGGTTGAGCAGCGGAGCGCCTGTTCAATTATCAGTCAGCACTGCCCGCATGCTTCACCTCTCCCGCTTGCGGGAGAGGTCGTCGCCCCAGCGACGGGTGAGGGCCGGTGAGTGAGCAGAGCGGTGAGAGTAGAAAGTGGAAGTTGAAATCGACTCGATTGAATCGTTTCAGTGTGTACTGTTGGTTTTCCGCCTTTTTCGCCCTCACCCCCGCCCCTCTCCCCGAACGCGCGGAAGTTGAAATCGAAGTCCTGTGCGTGGAGAGGGGAGAATGTTGGTCAACCTGATCGCCGAAGAGTCTTCGCCGATACCAATAAGAATTAACAAATAAATGATAACGAATAACAAATTGTTCTCAACGCCGTAGCAAGATTTATTATTTGTTATCTGTCAATTGTTATTTGCTATTTTTAATATCCAAACCAGCCGCCATACGGCATTGCGTTTGGCGCAAACGCACCAGAGTACAGGTATGGCCCGCCTAATAGGCCGCCGTATCCATATTGGTCTGCATAGTATCCATATGGCATGAATGGATGCGGGCCGTCGGGCGAAAAGTACTTGGAGTACGGGACTCGATAGACCGGCTTGATGGCCTGGTACTGGTCGACGCGTTCCCCAGTCTTTGGGCTGTTCGTGAAATAGCTTTTGTCAAAGATCCAATCGGCACGCCCAATGGAAGAGGATGCAACCAACAGGCCAAGCATCAAGCCGCTGAACAAAATTCCCCGGATCGAACGAGCGTACATGGCAACACCTAAATGCGTGAACTTTGAAGAGCCTGTCTCCTTTTGGAAGTCTAGCTTAACAAGCCGTAAGCCTTTGGCCCGGAAACCACCTTCCCAACGCCCGTCGTGGTGGTCTAGCACGCCCGCCTACCGATTGTGCGTGAAATTCCGAGAATTTGGCCCGTGCTGGCACGGATATGCAGATTCGCTACGTAGCCGAAAGCTCGAAACGGACGGCCAGGCATCGGCTGCTGTTTGCAAAAAGAATCCACCGCACTGCAATTGACCCAGCCGAGTCGTCTGCGAATAATTACGGCATGACCCCCTTCGTATGGTTAACGCTGTTGTTGCAAGTCGCCATTGGTGTGGTGCCGCAGGTTTCGCTGCGATGCGTCACCTGTAGCGTCGACACGTGCGTCACGACTGCCGCTCCAGCCAAATGCTGCCACGAATGTGCTGGGACTTCTGAGTCTCAGTTACCGACGCCTAGTCCCTCGTCCTGCCAATGCGAAGCTTTCCCGGTAGCGAACCTCGTCAAGAACGAGATCGAACTGCGTAGCCCGTTGGCGGACTTTGCACATTTTACGGCGGTCGATGTACCGTTGCTGGATCGCACGGCAGGTTCCGTTTTGGAACTGGCGGATGCCGAAGTCTCTTCCGTATCTAGACAGATCCTTTTTTGCACCTGGTTGAAATGAATGGGACACGCAGTGTGTCTGTTTCATTCTCTTAACTAGTTCTTTATTTGCAAAAGGGTTTTACCATGTTTACAAGTTTCATTCTCGCTTCGGTTCTCAGCTTCACTGGCGCTCCAGCAGTTGCTGCGGTGGCTTCAGACTGTCCTTGCGTTGCCTGCCCTGATTGCGGCGACAACTGCGAATGCGCCAAGTGCGATTGCCCCAACTGCGGCAAGTAGTACTTGCGTGACAATGTTAAAGTAGTGAACGGCGGGCCGGCGCAATTGCGCCGGCTCGCTTTGTTGCCTTTCACTCCGTGAAAGAGCATCTGCCGATAACCGTCTTGCGTCAGCGATAGTTTTTCAGCGAATCGTCGCCTTAAATTCAATGCACTGGCATAGCCCATTAGTCTCTACACAAAAATGCTAGCAAGATAAGTTCGCTTTAGGACGGAGATTGGGTCGTAAGAAGGCAATGGTATGGCCGGGTGCGTAAACTTGCAATGTACGCCGAAGGCGTTCCATACCACAGCCCAGGGTCGACGCGCA
>JAWXCH010000047.1:0-3529 GCA_034440595.1 Planctomycetota bacterium
CAGTGTGACCAAGTGGGTCCCCTGGTGATGTACTGTGCGATCGAGAAGATGCTCCACCACCCCGCGGGCGTTTTTCAGGGCGGTGGTGTTATTCCACTGGTCGGACATCGAGAGACTGTCATCGACCAGTAGTACGTGATGGACCACTCCTCCTGCGAAGAGCCGACTCCAATCCAGGCTCGCCAGCGGGCCGGCCAACATCACCACAATCGCCCCCATTGCCGCCATCCGCGTCAGCAGCAGCAGGATTTCCTTGAATCGCACCCAATTCTGATTCTTTTTCTGGCTTTCCAGCAAAAAGTTCATCGCGGCCCAACGCACTTTGCGGTGGCGCATCAGGTTGATCAGATGAATCAACACCGGCACCCCGATCAGCACGGGCAACCAGACGGTGAGCAGAGTTGGATAAAGTGAAGACATGCGGCAAAGTGGGGGTGTTGAAAACTAATTGCGGTGGTGCATTCCCAAGCGGTTGGTCAAATAAGAGGCCAAGGCGGCATCCAGCGGATCTCGTGTACGAATGAGCGCATAATCCACCATGTTCTGCGCACAACCGCGTCGCACCGTTTCCAGAAACCGCTCCAGCGCGGCCAGGTAACCCGTCCGCAGAGCGCGAGGATTGCAATTCAATGTATCCGACGATTCCAGCCCCTCAAAACGGGTCGGCCCGCTGAAGGGAAAGTCGAGTTCGTCGTCGTCCATCACGTGAAAGACCATGACATCGTGCCCCTGCTGTCGCAACATCCGTAGGCCCTTGATCAGCGAATCCGGATCTGCAAACAGATCGGAAACCAACACGATTAATCCACGGCGGGGATGGGCGTCGGCCACATTTCGCAAAATCTGAAACAAATCCGTTTTGGAGCGTGGCTCAGAAACTGCCAGCGATTCAGCAATCGAACTTATGTGCGTATGCTTGGTCCGCAAGGGCACACTAACTCGCACGGACTCGTCAAACGACATGCACCCTACCGCGTCTTGCTGACGAAGTATCAAATAGGCAAGACTTACCGCCACCGTGGCGGCATAGTCGTACTTGGTCAGGGGTCCGTCTCCGTATTGCATGCTTTCTGAAACATCCACCAGCAGCGTACATCGCAGGTTCGTATCTTCTTCAAACTGCTTTACGTAGTAGCGATCCTGCTTGGCCCACACCTTCCAATCGACGTGACGCAAATCGTCGCCGGGCGTGTATTGGCGGTGTTGACGAAATTCGATCGACTGGCCGAAGTACGGACTGCGGTGCATGCCGGACAAGAAGCCTTCGACGATATAGCGAGCCCGCAGTTCCAGCCGCGAGATGCGCTGGACCGCTTCAGGATGCAAAAATCGTTTGGAATCGTTCATGGCGAGTCAGTTCGTCCTCTTTCTCGGGAGTCTCTTTCAAAAGCCGATCGATGATGTCGTCCGCACTTACGCCCTCGCTTTCGGCGGCGAAGTTGACCAACAGGCGGTGGCGTAACACGGGGCGAGCCAGGTTTTGAATGTCCGCTGTCGAAACGTGCGTGCGCCCCTGCAAAAGCGCCCTGGCCTTGCCGCCGAGGATCAAGAATTGCACGGCTCGCGGCCCCGCACCCCAACGCACTTGCTGTGTGACAAAAGTGGGCACTCCAGGCTCACCCACGCGCGTTTGGCGAACCAGCGAAAGCGCGTACCGAACCACATGGTCGGAAATGGGCACGTCTCGCACTAATCGCTGCAACGAGACTATCTCTTCGGCCGACAACACTGGCTCAATGCGGTCTTCTTGCTGAGCCGTAGTGCGCCTGGCGATCTCAAATTCCTCCTGAAAGTTCGGGTAGCTGACATAGACCTTGAACATGAACCGATCTTGCTGCGCCTCGGGGAGCGGATAAGTGCCCTCCTGCTCGATGGGATTCTGTGTCGCCAGCACGAAGAATGGATCGGATAGCCGATGCCGCACGCGCCCCACGGTGACTTGCCGCTCCTGCATGGCCTCCAGCAGTGCGGCCTGCGTCTTAGGAGGAGTGCGATTGATTTCGTCCGCCAACACAATGCTACTAAACAGCGGCCCCTCCAGAAAACGAAACTCGCGTGAGCCGGTGCTGCGGTTCTCTTCGATAATCTCAGTTCCGGTGATATCCGCCGGCATCAGATCAGGGGTGAATTGAATGCGGCTGAAGCTAAGGTTTAGCGCGCGCGCTAGCGTGCTGATCATCAACGTCTTGGCCAATCCCGGCACTCCCTCCAGAAGGCAATGGGATCGGCTGAACAACGAAATCAATAGTTCATCGATCACCTGCTCCTGGCCGACAATGACCTGCGAAAGCTGGCTGGTGATTTTCCGCCGGGCTTCACTCAGCCTGCGAATGGCGTCGTCAGTTTCTGAAGTTGCTTCAATCATAGAGGGGCATTCCTTGGACGATGCACGAGAGCGATACAAGTGCTTATCGCTGGTAAATGGGAAGGTTTCCCTTATCCAATTGCAAAATAATGAGATTGATGGATGTGGTGAACACGGTCCCGATGTAACCCTGGTTCCAGTAAGCAAATTGCTTTTTGTCGTCCGTGGCTTCGGAAATCAACTTAGGAAGCATCTTGCCGCGGTACGATTCCCAGTCTTTCCCCCCTTCGCGATACATTACCTGGGCATAATAAAGGTGGGCATAGTGCCAGTGACCAAAACTTTGATTCGAGATGCTGCCGATATGTTGATTGCAATAGGCCAGCAGCTTCGGCACATATTTGTCGTCATAGTCTCCGGCGTTAAATAAGCAAGCGATTGCCGCGGCGGTAATGGCGGGCCGGCCCCCTCCACCTTTGCTGCTATATTGAACGCCGCCGTCGGCGCCCGTGCAGTCACGAATATATTTCACGGCCTTGTCGATAATCTCGCGCGGCACGACAATACCGGCGTCGCGGCAGCCACGCAGTCCTTGCACCTGCGTAATAGTCGTCGAACCTTCGTCAAACCCGTCGCCGTCGGTGGCGCTCACATAACCCCAGCCCCCCGCCTTCGTCTGTGCGCGTCCGGTAAACTCAACAGCCCGGGTTAGCACATCGATCAATTCCTTGCGGCGGTTGAGGTCTTCCTCCTCTCCCAGCACCTGGGAGAGAAAAAGCATGGCAAATCCGTGGCCATAAGTGTACCGATCGTCGTTCTTGGGGTCGCCGATCAATCCATTCTTATTGCTGCGTTCGATCAAATAGGTGACCGCGCGGTCGATGTTAGGGGCATAGCGCCCTTGTGTCGTGGTGGAGCCTTCGGCCAAGAGCGCCATGCCGCACAGTGCGGTCATGGCCGTCGGATAGTGCGCGTCATTGGCCACCCAATGTCCGACGCGCGACTGCCGCTTGGCCAGCCAATCCAGGCCGCGCGTAATGACAGCGTCGGATTGTTCGTCGGAGGCAACGGCTGGAGATGCCGTCAAATTGACTAAGAGGCCGAGCAAAACGGTGCCCACGATGCCGCACGTGCGCGAGTTTGGAACTCCGGGCATCTGAAGTCTCACGGCATCAACTACGGGTGGCGAGTTACCGAATGCTGGATGGTTCATGTTCATTCTCC
>JAWXCH010000048.1:0-3741 GCA_034440595.1 Planctomycetota bacterium
ACCCGTTGATGAAGCACCGATACAGGCGCTGCTGGTCGACGCACCCGCGAAGAAGCCGACGATGCTGGCGTGGTGGGGGATAGTGCCAACGGTGCTATTGATAGTGTCGACCGCCATGACCTACTGGCCGGTGACGAGGGCACTCAAAGAAGACAATGCGACTGGTATTGGCCATTTGGTGGGGGCGCTGTTGGTCCAGTTTCTTTTCGTGTTTGTGATCACTTGGGTCGTGCACGTGATCTGCAAGCGTTCGCAGTTGGTTGCCACGATCACCTTTTCGATCCTACTGCTGCTGATATCTGGTGTTGAGCTGGCGCTGCCGGCGTTGGTGAGGGCGCGTGACGCTGCTGTTGCCAAAGCCAAGCAGCAGAGACTTGCTGAGGCTAAAGAAAATGCCGAGAGAATATTGAAAACGGATGTCGGTCCACAAAAGATCACCGACGCCGGTTTAGTGCATCCAGATCATCGGATTGTTTTAACATTGCCCGACGGTTGGATTGAAGTTGCAGAGAAGCAACCTGCCGTGATCCTTCAAGCGGGGGAACCATCAATTGGCAGTATGATTGCGGTAATGGCCCAAGGACAAAGTGAATCATTTCCGAATTACTTTCGCGACTTGATAGCAGGTGCGCAAGAGCAGCATGAAGCACAGGGTACCGTCCTCCATCGTTTAGAAACGACACTTCTTGGTAAGCGTGCAATCTGCTTTATCGTTGAAGTGAAAAAGGGAGGGACTCATTGTGTGATAGCGAACATCATTGCCATGGAACCTATCAATGGAAACCAATATGTATTGAATTATTACTGCTTCGATGAAAACGGTATCGACCCTGCCTCCATCCCCGCCATTGCCGACCGCCTCCAGTTCCAAGATGCCGATTAAAACCCAAAAGTTCCTGGCGGTAGGCGCGCTCTGCATGCTGGTTGGTGCATTGGCAGGAGCGTATTTTGGACCACTGTTTTTCGCGCCGCCAGTGCCGGTGGTGGTTAACGGAGAACCGCTGCATGTCGACGGATTGGCCATGCTGCCGCGAATGGCGGGCGGAGGTTTCATCGGTGGAGCGGCGGGACTGGTTGCTGGACTGCTATTGGCCTGGGCATTGCCGACGCCGCGAAATGCTCGGTCCATTTCAAGTCGCTAAGCTACGGCGGTGGTGGATGTTAGGGACGGAGGCTGTGGGCGGACGTGGCTTGCGACATCGCTGTTTTTAAAAAAGTTTCTGGCCGGTTGTCGAATTGCTGCTTCGTTGCTCGACTAGGTCATAGAATATCGGCAGGGGAAGGCACCTGTCGGTCAATTTCTGATTCAAGGAATACCAACATATGCAAAAGATCACCCCATTTCTCTGGTTCGACAGTCAGGCCGAGGAGGCAGCGAAGTTTTACACTTCGATTTTTCCAAATTCCAAGATCACGCACGTCGCGCGGTATCCCGAAGGGGGCCCAGCCCCGGCGGGTAGCGTTATGACGGTGGCGTTTGAACTCCAGGGAGAAAAATTCACTGCGCTGAATGGCGGCCCGATTTTCAAGTTCACCGAAGCGATCTCACTGGTGGTACACTGCGAAACGCAACAGGAGATCGACCACTACTGGGAAAGGCTGACCGCCGATGGTGGCCAGCCGGTCCAATGCGGGTGGCTCAAGGATAAATACGGCTTGTCATGGCAGATCGTCCCGGCGAATATTGGCGAGTTGATGACCGGGTCGCCCGAGAAATCGGGGCGCGTGATGGCCGCAATGATGCAGATGATCAAGCTGGATATTGCGACGTTGCAGAATGCATGAAAGCAGTTTACCGCGGAGGACGCGGAGAGCGCGCAGAGAAGAGAATAAAGTCTGCTTGGAGCGCCACGCTATTTGAGAGTCATATAGATTTGGTAGCTGAGAAGTCTTAACAATAGTTCTTACCGAGGAGAAAATTATGGCAGCTAAAGTTGATCCGATTCCAAAGGGACAAGAGGGACTCATCCCACACCTTGTCTGCGATCCATGTGCCGATGCACTGGAGTTCTATAAAAAGGCATTTGGTGCGACCGAAGTCTGTCGCATGCCAGCGGTCGGCTCGGACAAGATCATGCATGCGCAGATTTTGATCGACGGCCGACCAATCATGCTGGCCGACGACTTTCCAGAATACTGCGGCGGCAAGGCACAGTCCCCCACGGCACTGGGCGGCTCTTCGGTGACGATCCATCGCTATGTGTCCGATTGCGACGCCGCCATCAAGCGTGCCGCCGATGCTGGTGCCACAGTCAAAATGCCGGCCGCCGACATGTTTTGGGGAGATCGTTATGGCGTGATCTCCGATCCATTCGGCCACACCTGGGCCTTTGCCACGCACCAGCGCGACATGACCCCCGAGCAGATGAACGACGAGATGCAGGCGATGTTTGCACAGGCGTAAGACTGTACTGTAGCAGTCGAATTGTTCAAAGCAGATTTCCACGAATCCTCGGCAGCTTATGTTGCCGGGGATTTTTTGTGGCCGTTGGAATATGAAAACGGCGGCGTTGAATCCACCCCCGGTCAGGCAGGCCCGGCGGTGACAGCCGAGGCTTCGGTCTCAACTATGTGGCAACAAACCTGATTGCGCCCGGTGACTTTGGCGCGGTACATGGCGGCGTCGGCCTGAGCGATGAGTACCGCTCGATCGACAATGCTGCGCGTCATCGTGGTCACGCCAATGCTGACGGTGATGGCGCGCCGCTTCCAGGGGCCTGTTTCGACCGCGCGCCTGATTCGCTCGGCAACTTGCGCTACTTCGTCGCTATTGCAATTTGGCAGAACGATGGCAAACTCCTCTCCACCGTACCGTGCGACCAGTGCATCCGCGCGACATTCGCCTGTCAAAATCCGTGCGACATGCTTCAGCACCTGGTCCCCTTCCGGGTGTCCAAACTGGTCGTTGAATTGCTTAAAGTGGTCGACATCCAGCATCAACACCGAGAGCGGAGTGCCATAGCGCTGCGCCCGGCTGTACTCGCTTTCCAGCACATCCTGAAATTCACGATGGTTTTTCAGGCCAGTTAGTCCATCGGTGGTCGCCAGCGACTCCAACATTACATTGGCATTCGCCAGTTCGGCATTCTTGCGTGCCAGCGAGCGCTGTGTATTGCTCAGTTCGTTGTTCAATTTTGTAAATTCTTCGAGCAACTTTCGTTCGTGTTGGGTCCGTTTCTCCGCCTCGAATTGCTCCTGCTTCAGCGCGACTCGCAGTTTATTGAGCTGTTCGTTCTGTACTTTCATCAGTTCATCAAACAAATGTTCCAACCCGACACGAGAAGGAGAGCCGCACACGATGATCCCAACATCGGTCAGACCCCCAATCAGCAGTAACCCGGTGATGCGACCGTGGCAAAGGACATTCACTTCCCACCCAAAGGTTGCATTTCCGTCAACGACTGCCTTCAGAAAGGATCGTGCTTTCTCTTGACTTTGTGCATCTACCATGTCCACCAAATTGTGTGGTGCTGGAGACTGGGTCGTTAAACCCAGGTCGTCTTGAATCACACGTAGGATCTCGCCGGTGGGCTGACACTGCAACACGATTCCACATTTGTTGTCCTGCGGGATCATGAAACCGCCCTTGCCAGCAGTAGCTGTTCAGCGACGTCAACCGTTCGCAGTGCATCGGGCGCATAGCCGTCGGCTCCGATCTCGCGCCACAGATCGGGAGCGATGTTGAACGGATAGCCTCCGACTAGAATGATCGCCTGTGACGAGTCCGGATGGGCCCTGACA
>JAWXCH010000049.1:0-42472 GCA_034440595.1 Planctomycetota bacterium
CAATAAGGGAGGGCATCCGAACCCGCACCTGAGCGAAAAGATTAAGCCGCTCAATCTGAACGACCAGGAGAAGAAGGATTTGGTCGAGTTTATGAAGGACTGCACAGGGGATTTCCCCATGGTCGAGCAAGGTCGCTTGCCCGCGAAATAGCGTGGTCCGACAAAACTGCTGATTACCGCTGGGAACCGCATACTCCTAACTGGTAAATGGGTGCCTGCGCGGAAGTACCTTTCGCTTGGCTCGGTTCATGCTTGGCATCATGCTTGACAACGGCATTCTGATGCATCAGACTGCGATCAGAAGGTGTTATTGTCATTGACGATACGACTGCTGTTCATCGACAGTCGACGCACAGTCTTGTCAATGTTTGCACGAATGGGTTGGCACTGCTGGGTTGGCTCTCATGGCGGCGAGTTTCTCTTTTATAAGCTCAAATATATGACCACTTTTTTGCATTCAGCCTTGCTGGCACAGCGGGGCAACCCCTGGGATATCGTCGGGATCGTCGGGATCCTGGTGGTGCTGGTCCTGCTGATCATCATGTTCGCGGTAATGGCCAGGTACTTTCGACTGTGGATTCAGTCGGTCACGACCGGTGCTGGAATTGGCATCTTTGATCTGCTGGGCATGACCTTTCGCAAGGTGAACCCGGCGGTGATTGTCCGCAGCAAGATTATGGCGGTGCAGGCAGGCCTTGGCGACGAGACCGGCATCACCAGCAAGGCATTGGAGACGCACTATTTGTCCGGTGGTCGCGTGCCACTGGTAGTTCAAGCAATGATTGCCGCGAAGAAGGCCAAGACGATCAGCCTGGACTATCGTCTGGCGACGGCGATCGATCTGGCAGGGCGCGATTGTCTGGAAGCGGTGCGGACTAGCGTGTATCCCAAAGTGATCGATTGCCCCGGCAAGGCATCTGGTCGCGATTCGCTGGATGCGGTGGCCAAGAACGGAATTCAGTTGAAGGTCAAAGCACGCGTTACGGTTCGTGCGAATCTGAATCAATTGATCGGTGGAGCGACCGAGGAAACGATCATCGCGCGTGTTGGCGAAGGAATTGTCAGTGCGATCGGCTCGTCGGACAATCATACCGATGTGCTGGAGAACCCTGACCGTATTTCCAAGGCGGTGCTGGCCAGACGGCTGGATTCGCAAACAGCTTTTGAGATTGTTTCCATCGATATTGCCGATGTGGACGTAGGGGATAACATTGGCGCTCGATTGCAGGCGGATCAGGCCGAAGCCGACATGCGGGTGGCGCGTGCCCGTGCCGAGGGACGCCGTTCGATGGCCGTGGCACGCGAGCAGGAAATGCTCGCTGGCATTGAAGAGAGTCGCGCGAAGTTGGTCGAAGCTGAGGTTCAAGTACCGATGGCGATTGCCGAGGCTTTTCGCCAGGGAAACCTGGGAATCCTCGATTTTTACAAGTTGCGTAATGTTCAGGCCGACACAGAAATGCGACGTTCGATCGCTGGCGGTTCGTCGGCACCAGCCAGCATGTAAGAACTGGCAGGTCGCGGTGCATGCACCGTGCCGCATAGTACAATTTTGCCAGGGTGCCGATAACAATTGGCTGAGGAATTTGAGATGATGTACTGCTCGTTGTTTTCCGACGCATCTCTATCTGCCCCAATTCTACTAGCCGCCGTAGAAGACTGGATTGTGCCAGTCACGATTGCCGTCTTGACCGGCTTCAGCATGCTGCTGAATTTCGTCATGACTCAGTTGAAAGAGAGCGCCGCTAAAGCAGATCGGGAACGCCAGGCGAAGCAAGCGAATCGCGAAGGAGCGGCCGATGGCTTTGATCGCCCGGTAGGTCCTGCTGGCCGCGAGCGACAGGCACCTGCCAGCACGCCGGCTGAAGTGACCAATGAGATTGAAGAATTCCTCCGCCGGGCAGCGGCCAAGCGTGACGGGGCAACTTCGGGCCGACGCGAGCCGGCACCGAGCGAGCGAAAGCAGAATAAACAACAGCGGCCTAAGGCCGATCGCGAACCGCGCAAGCGACGCACTCCCGGTGGTCGCTCACCCGCCGGGCAGCCCGTCGTGGTTGCGGAGCTGGTCACGGAACAACGTCGTTCATCGTTTGACGATACCAGTAGAAACATATCTGGTGGTAGCGAACCTCGCTTTGTCGGCGGCCTGGAGGAGCGTTCACTTGCTCGCCAACCGCTAGGAACTATCGGCGGCACAGAGCGGTTGTCCGACTCTCTGCGCGACAACGTGTTTTCTCAACCATTTGGTCAGGATTCTCTAAAGACCACTCAGGCCGATCCCAATGCACCCGTCGTGGCACAGGTGGTGGGAACTCCATTAACAATTGCCGAACTACTACGCGGCGGCAATCTAAAACAGGCGATCATACTTAACGAAATTCTAACGCGGCCCGAAGAGCGGTGGTAACCACGCTGTAGTAGAATTTCGACAATGTACACACATTGTATGAAAGGGCCTGGTTACCAATGCGCGTCACTCATTTACTCAACTGCTATCTCTGGATCGTCGCTGTGTCTTTCAATGCACAAACTGCGAAATCGGCGGAGATCGAAATCATAGCGCATCGTGGTGCGTCTTTCGACGCGCCGGAGAATACGCTGGCCGCAGTTAAGCTAGCCTGGAAGCAAAACGCCGATGCTGTTGAATTCGATGTGCAGTTGAGCCGCGATGGGCAGATTGTCTTGATGCACGATTTTGACACCAAACGAACCACCGGGCAGGTAGGCGTGGTGGCGCAGCAAGATTGGTCGCAACTGAAAAAACTGGATGCTGGCAGTTGGAAAGATGCAAAGTTTGCCGGCGAGAAGATTCCACTTCTGAGCGAAGTGCTGGCCACGGTACCAGCCGGCAAGCGCGTCTACATTGAGGTAAAATGTCCGCCCGCGATTACCACCGAGTTGAAAAAAGTGATTGAGGGGTCGAAGCTGGAACCATCTCAAACGGTCATTATCTGCTTCTCCGAAGAGGTCGTGGCGGCGGTGAAAAAGGAAATGCCCAATGTGCCGGCGTACTGGCTAGCAGACACGAAGGTGAACTCTCAACCCCCTTGGACAGCAGAGCGGTTGATTGCCGGCGCGCAAAAGGCAAACGCTGACGGAGTCGACCTAAGAGCAGGGAGCGTGGTGACGAAGCAGCTCGTTCAGCAACTCAATAAGGCCAAATTACCGGTTTGCGTCTGGACGGTGAACGACCCGTTGTTGGCGAAGCAAATGATCGAGGCGGGAGTGATTGGCATCACCACGGATCGGCCGCAGTGGATGCACGAGCAGTTGAAGAAGTAAAGTTAATTGGCTTACCCACCCGCAACTTTAGAACTTCAACTTCTCATTTCGATAGCTCAGATCAAGGAGTTCGATCGGGTGCCCGATCCAGAACTTTTCGCCCTGCTGTCGGGCTTCGCGCGCGATCTGTAACAGGCAACCGGCGTTGGCGGTTATCACCGCTCGGGCACCAGTGCTGATGATATTGTCCAGCTTGCGGCGACTGAGTCGACCGGCCATTTCCGGTTGCGTCAGGTTGTAGGTACCGGCCGCACCGCAGCACAGCTCACTTTCAGGTAGCTCTCGCAGTTCAAGGCCTGGTATCTGCGCCAGAATCCGGCGCGGGGCGTCTTTGATTTTCTGAGCATGTACCAGATGGCAGGCGTCGTGGTAGGTAGCCGTCAGAGCAATCTCGCCGGTCGGCTTGACGATGCCAAGTTTGTCCAGAAATTCGTGAATGTCCTGAATCTTGCTGGCAAAGCGCTCGCGTTGTGGCTGCATTTCGTCGTGCCAGTGGTGACCATAATCCTTGAGCATGGCCCCGCAACCGGCGATGTTCACAATCACCGCATCGACATCGTCGGTAGCAAAAGCAGCCAAGTTCTGACTAGCCATCTGGCGGGCCGGTTCGCTGCTACCGGCATGGAAGTGAATCGCACCGCAACAAACCTGCTCGCGCGGAATCAGCACGTCGCAACCGTTCTGCTGAAGCACACGGACGGTGGCCCAGTGCGTTTGACGGAACATCACGTCCCCAATGCAGCCGGTGAACAGTGCAACACGGGCACGACGTTTGCCAATGGCCGGAGCAAATGTTGGCAGGTCTTTTTGCCGCCGCTGCGGCGGGGGCAGCATGCGCACCAACTGCTGTAACCGGGATGGCAGCAGATTCAGCAGGCGAGTTTTCTCCAACAGCGCGACCAAACCGAGCCGCTGTGCAATCCGCGCTGGCCAAAGTGCCAGCCGCATCCGCTTGGGATAGGGGAAGATTCCGAACAGGATCCAGCGGTGAAACCAGTCATCGCTGCGCTGCGGGCCGTCGGATTGTTGCTCCATGGCCACGCGGAACGGCTCGATCAGCTTGCCATATTGCACCCCGGACGGACAGGCCGTCTCACACGAGCGACAATCGAGACAGAGTTCGAGATGCCCGCGCACCTTGTCGTCCAGTTCTATGCGCCGGTCAGTGACCGCGCGCATCAGGTAAATCCGCCCGCGTGGGCTATCGTTCTCGTCCCCTAATTCGGCATAAGTCGGGCAGGCGGCGGTACATAGCCCACAATGCACGCAATCGAGAAACAAGTCGTAGTCGATCTTTGCACCGGCGGTAGGAGGCAGAGATCTGCCAGGCGGCGGTGACGTAGTCGGTGGCGCAGTACTCGACGGTGCAATACTAAACGGCGCAGTATCGGACGGTGCAGGCATCGGCGACAAGTTGTCGTCGACCTGACTGTCAACGGTTGATGCGGTATCAGAATGTGGCGAATTACTGGCCAAGAGCAAAGTCCTGCCTATGAACTGGTGAAAACAAAACGGTCAGGATTCAGGATGCCTTGCGGATCAAACTGTTGCTTGACCCGCTGCATCAGCATAACAGAATCCCCCAGATGTCCCCAGGTAGCCTGCCGCGTGAGTTCGTTGGCAAAAGCACTGCGGAGAACGATCGCGCTACCACCATCCTGACGTGCAACAGGTTGTAATTGTCCAATCAGATCGCGCGACACATGCTGACTCTTGAACGTGGGAAAGCGAATATGAAGGATTCCGTTGCCGGCGTGGGATTGGATCGATGCCTGTGGATCGATTTGCCGCACGAGTTCAATGTAGGACAACAGTCGGCTCGGGCGAACCGATGCTCGCAGCACCATCTCTGCATCACCGCTGGCTGGAAACTGCGTGATGCGCGCGAGCAGCTCGCCGGATTGTTGTGGCGATAAAGTTCGCTGTGAAAGCGTGTGTTTGTGCCACTGCTCGGCGATGGTTTTTGTCATCCAGTCGACCTCTGGCGTGGTTCCTTCCAGTAATACAGCGAGGTGGCCGTAAGCGTGCGGGGGCAGATCGCCTAGTAGCGGATCATTCCGCCACGCAGGACCAATCAGCAGCTCGATCGCCTGTGCCGGGACTTCGGAGCGACTCAGTTCAGTCAGTAAGATATCTGCCTGCTCGGCATTGTGCAGTTCAGCAACCATGAAGATCGATTGCTTTACGACCGGCTTGACCTTTAGCGTGATTTGCGTGATGACCCCCAGCGTCCCTAGCGAACCGATCAGTAGCTTGCAGAAGTCGTACCCGGCGACATTCTTGACAACGCGTCCGCCCGCTTTGAAAGGAGTTCCACGACCATCCACGGCAGAAATTCCGATAACGTAGTCGCGCAAAGTTCCTTGTCCGAGCCGACGAGGTCCGCTGGTATCGGTCGCGATCATACCGCCGAGTGTCGCCGCTTCATGATCGGGCACATCGATCGGCAGAGTCTGCCCCTGCGCCGCCAATGCCACTTGCAATTGAGGCATGCGAATACCGGCCTCGACGGTGATCGTCATGTCCTGCGCAGGGTAGTCGATGATGCGCGAGAGACCTGTGACATTCAGGCCAGTACCGGAACGGCGCGCCGGCATGCCGTAGTCCAGGGCGGTTGCTCCACCAATGGGATAGACCGCCGTTCCGCTTGCCGCGCAGTTTCGCACCAGCTCGACCAATTCGGCCTGTTCGGCGGGTGTGACAGTTTCGGTGAGCGGAAGGGAGTGCATATGCTTGATCGTGACCAGGACTAATTATGCAGTTGGATGGTCGTGGGAATAAGGTCCGACAAAATTCGCACTGGCGGAGCCAGTGGCACACTTGCAGTGGCACATTATTACATCGCCGCCCTGCGGCCAGGGTGGCGTTGCTCTAGCCCGCAAGCGCCGGCGGTTGGCAGCATTTTGGCCGGGCTGAGCAGACCATCTGGGTTAAATGCAATGCGAAATCGTTCCATGGCCGCCAGATCCTCTTCAGTAAATAGTTTGCGCATGAAGCTGATTTTTTCCACGCCAATGCCATGTTCGCCGGTCACGCTTCCGCCACAGGCGATGCACTCGTCCAATATCTCTTCGCTGGCTTGCAGCACGCGGCGAGTCTGTTCGGGATCGCGTTCGTCAAACAGCAAAATCGGATGGATATTGCCGTCGCCGGCGTGAAAGACATTGACCACTCGGATCTGATACTTGGCACTGATCGCCAGAATTCGCTGCAAGATATGCGGCAGTTTGGTACGCGGTACGACTCCATCCTGTGTGCAATAGCTAGGACTGAGCCGACCAACAGCACCAAAGGCTTGCTTGCGGCACTTCCAAAGTTTTTGTCGCTCATTGGCGTCTTGGGCCTGACGAACTTCGCGAGCCTTGTTCTGCATGCATAGCTCGACGATTTCATCGCGCTGCGCATCAAGGCCGGCCTCCAAGCCGTCAACTTCGATGAGCAGTATTGCATGAGCATCGAGCGGAAATCCAAATTGAAACGCTTCTTCGACGGCGACCAGAATACCCTGGTCCATCATCTCCAAGGCCGCAGGAATAATTCCGGCACCGATGATGGCGCTGATCGAATTCGTTGCATCATCGACCGAATCATAGATGGCCAGCATCGTGCGCCAGCCTTGTGGATTACGCGTCAGTCGAACCCAGGCCTTGGTCACGATGGCCAAAGTTCCTTCGCTGCCGACAATCGAACCGACCAGATCCAGACCGGGCGTGCTTTCACACGGACCTCCGAGCTGCATGATCGAACCATCGGCCAGAACCACTTCAATTCCCAGCACGTGATTGACCGTGACACCGTATTTCAACGTATGTGGCCCGCCGGAATTGGTGGCCACATTGCCCCCTATTGTGCAGGCTCCCTGACTGGAAGGATCCGGCGCATAATGAAAGCCGGTGCCACGCAGCGCCTGATTCAACCAGATATTCACCACGCCAGACTGCACCACGGCATAGCGGTCGCGAATATTGATCTCTTCAATGCGCTTCATGCGCGTCATTGCGAGCATGATCCCGCCCCCGACCGGCAAGCACCCCCCTGCCAGACTAGTGCCAGCGCCACGCGGCACGACAGGGACCCGATGCTCATTGGCTAGACGGACAATCTCAGCAACCTGATAAACACTGCTGGGGAATACCACAACGTCCGGGCACGTTTTCTCAATCACGAATCCGTCGCACTCATAGACCAGCATTTCGGACTTTGCAGACAGAACAGCATCGTTGCCAACGATACGTTGGAGTCCAGCGATCAGGCCAGGAAGTTCCGCCGGAAGCATCATGACAGCCATTCGTTAAGTATCAGAAAAAAGGTGGCGCAAACTGGACACTTTCGGAGCCAGCAATCCGTTGCGCTCAATCAACAACTGGTATTGCTGCAGCAATTCATCCGACTAGGCTGGTGAATGATCGTCACATTGCTGTGAATTTAACTGCTGTAATTATAAGAGATATTCTACCGCTCGCCACTGGCGTTCAATGTGCGGCAAAAAGGAGTTCAGTGGGCCGCACGGCACCAGTGGAACTGTCAGCGGCAAAGCAGCTAGTGCTGAATAGGGAAGCTGGCTTCGTAGGCCAAACCTTGGACAAAGTTCTTAGCCTGAATGTATTCAGATGGTTGATACTGATCGATGTTAGCAACGACTAGCTTGACCAGGCCTTTGCAGGTGCTTTGAATCTGGTTGTAGGTGCTCATGCCAATATTGCCACGCTGTGCGGCGCGCACTTCAAACAACTGATCCAGCTTGCTAATTTCTGGATTGTATTGCTCATCTCGCAGTCCCATGGGCCAGGCGATCTGTCCTGTCAGTGGATCTAATTGGCTCGGTGTGGGGCGTTTAGGAGCATTATCGTTGGCAATTTTGTAAAGCTGATCGGACGATAATTGCGGTGCCGCCTCAGCAGCGCGCGCCTCTCGATTGACGCGACGCATCTCAAAATACGTGTTGGTGTACTTCAGATGGTTGTCCAGGTTCTGTGAACGAGCCTGTTCGACGTTGATCGCCGCAGCCGAATTCATTAAGTTCGCCTGACCTTGGGACTGAATGACATTAGCCATACCGTTGGCATAACTCTCCCCGGCGGTCGAAGCGTGGTAGCCGCCCCCCCACCCGTACCCGCCATCCCATTGACCATAAGTCACGGTTCCGCTTACCAGTAGGAACAGAACGGCTATCAAGCGAATTGCAGAGGTCATGGATATATCCCAATTTGTCAAACCAAGTCCAGTTATCAGGCCGGTACGCTCAGATGCTGCACCACGAGAATTGTCAAAACAAAACCAAGTAAAAATAGAGTGGTTGGCACAATTGAGGTGACTGGCGATTTCATACTATAATACTCTATCGGACATCGGTCGCCAAATTGGCGGCCCTGAAAATTCTCAACCCTCTTTTCCGGGGAATTCATCGCATGCGTACGTTGTTGCCAATCACGCTGGGTCTCTATCTCTGCGTGGCCGCAGTGCCACTTATGGCGCAGCCCGGTACGGTCAAACGGCCTTTGCCTCCTGTACCTAAGAAGGCCCCGGATCCGCTCAAGGCACTAGAAAACAAAAAGCCAACCAAGGCGGTTCAAGAAGCCGCCGCCGAAATAAGCCCTGCCCAATTGGCAGTGCAAGCTGCCGCGGCCGACGAAAAGACACGGCACAACGCGATTGACGCCCTGGGCGAAATCGGTGCCAAAGCCGAACCTGCTGTCCCGGCTTTGATCAACGCGCTCGACCATGCAGACGCCGCCACGCGATGGCGCGCGGCGCGAACACTGGCCAGCCTGGGACCTGGTGCCAGTCAGTCAGTTGGTGCGCTCACCGGAAAATTAACCGACAAGGACCACTTGGTCCGTGCGCATGCGGCGCGAGCGCTCGGCCTGATGCAGGAGAGTGGCAAGAGTGCGGTACCTGCACTCGCCAAAGCAGTTAAGGATGAAAACGGTTTGGTTCGTCTGTCTGCTTTGAATTCGTTGCTGCTACTAAAGGCGGATCCAAGTATTACTCGACCGCTATTGGTCATTGCATTGGAAGATCCTGATCCGCGCGTTGTCTTGCCAGCGCTCCATGCAATTTCGGATTCAGGCCCGGATGTCGCCGTGCCAATTCTGATTAGAGCATTGAAGAACGAAAAGTCTCGCTATTGGGCCAGCCTGGGACTCACCGCCTTGGGACCGCTAGCCAAGGACGCTGCCTTACCGCTCTCGGAAGCCCTAACGGACAAACGACCAGAAGTGCGGATGCGTGTTGCGTTGGCATTGGCCGAAATTGGGCCTGAGGCAAAACCGGCCACAGCAGCGTTATTGATCGCAGCAAAGGACCCAGAAATTTCGGTGAAGAACGCTTCGTCGTTCGCACTAGGTCGAATCGCCACTAAGGAGGCCATACCGGTTCTACAGGAAGGCGTGAAGAGCGACGACGAATTATTGCGATTGATTGCGGCCTGGGGACTGGCACAGATCTCGCCAAACGACAAAGCAGTTGTCACGCAAGCCGTCCAAATTGTGGCCAAATCGCTTGAAAGCAAGAACTCCGGCGTTCGATCCGCTGCGATCCGCGCGCTAACCGAATTGAAAGCGCCACCAGAAATCACGCAGCCGCTGATGGAGAAGGCGATCGAGGATCTGGATCCGCAGGTGGTGGAATTTACGATGGAAAGTCTGGCGGCACAGGGTGCCAAAGCAGTGCCGCGCGTTAGCAAAGCACTGAAGAGTGAAAAACTTCGTGGCTATTCAGTGGCAATTCTGACGCGGATCGGTCCAGACGCCGCTGCCGCCGTACCTGACCTGATTGAAGCCCTCAGCGTCGATAACCTGGAATTCCGTCGCAGCGTGAATCTGGCGCTGGCTGCAATCGGCCCTGCTGCCAAGGGCGCAGTGCCGGCTTTGATCAATGAGCTAAACGATGTCAAATCGGTTGAAACCGTCCCCAGCGCCGCTTTTGCGTTGGGCAAAATCGGGCCGGATGCCGCCGCCGCTGTCCCCGTGTTAAGAGAGAAACTGGCTTCCGAAGACCTTCGAGCAAAAATGGCCAGTGCCTGGGCACTGCGACAACTTCAGCCCGAAGACCGCCCCGTGAAATTACTGGCGGTGCCGCTCTTTATCGAAGCACTGAAGAGCGATTCGGCCATGATTCGAAGCGAAGCGGCTGAATCACTTGGGGAAGCGGGCATTGCCGCTCCGAACGTGATCGAGGCGCTGAAGAAGGCCACGACAGACAGCGACGCGGAGGTACGTGCCGAAGCGACCGAGGCGCTCAAGGTATTGGGAGCAAAATAGCGCGAGGCAGTTTTTCTGTCTGTTGAGTATTCAATCAAAAAACAAAGAGCCTGCTCGAAGTTGAGTAGGCTCTTTGCATTGGCAACTCCGGATCGATCGCCGCTTGACAATTGCGACGATGTTGGTGGCTTAGTGGTTATTCTTATCGCTGCGCGGGCGATAAATCTCAGTGGCGATTCCCAGGTACGCCTCGCTGCCAAAGGCCAGCGTTTCACTGAGAGTCGGGTGGGGATGAATCGACTCGGCGATGTCACGGGCGGTGCAGCCCATCTCGATAGCCAGAACACCTTCGGCGACCAATTCACCGGCACCCGCACCGACCAATCCAATGCCCAGCACACGATCGGTTTCTGGATCGATTAAGAATTTTGTCATCCCCTCGGTGCGGCCTAGTGCCTGGGCACGTCCGCTGGCGGCCCAAGGATACTTCACCACTTCCACCTGGCGGTTTTCTCGCTTGGCCTGTTCTTCGGTCAGCCCGGCCCAGGCGATTTCTGGATCGGTGAATACGACCGCCGGGATTGCATGCGGCGCAAAATGAGCTGGGCCACCATGCAATGCTTCGGCGGCCACTTTTCCCTGATGCGAGGCTTTGTGGGCCAGCATCGGCTCACCGGCAACGTCCCCAATGGCCAGAATGTGTGGGTCGGCAGTGCGTTGTTGATCGTCGGTTTCGACAAAGCCACGTTTGTCGATCTTGACCTTAGTGTTTTCCAGACCAATTCCCTGGCTCGTCGGTCGACGGCCAACGGAAACCAGAACACGACTGAAGCGTTCGGTTCGCTCGTTGGAGCCATCGGCGTCCTGAAAAGTGACCTCGACGGCGTTGTCTTTTTCGACGAGCGAAACGACTTTAGTGCTGAGCATAATACTCTTGAAATGCTTATTCAGCCGCTGATGCAGTGGTTTAACAAGATCGCGATCGGCACCAGGTAACAGACCATCGGTCAGTTCTACGACAGTAACCTGAGTGCCTAGTTCGGCGTAGACGCTCCCCATTTCCAGACCGATATAACCGCCGCCAACCACCAGCAGAGACTCAGGGATATCGACCAGCTCCAGCGCTCCGGTCGAGTCGATCACTCGTGATGAACCGATATCAAACGCTGGGATTTTTGTCGGCGTTGAGCCGGTCGCCAGAATGCAATGATCAAAGGTGAGTTTTTCGATCGCGCCACCTTCGCCCGTGGGCTCGAGTCGGAGCGTGGTGGAGTTTTCAAAGAATGCCTTGGCGGTGATAACCTGTACTTTGCGTCGGCTGGCCAGTTGCTTCAGGCCACCGCTGAGGGTGGCAATGACCTTTTCCTTGCGTGCGCGCAGTGCATCGACGCTGATTTTTGGCTCGCTGAATTCAATTCCCCAGTCGATCATTTCGCGCGCTTCGCTCACGACTTTGGCGACATGTAGCAATGCTTTGGAGGGAATGCAGCCGCGCAACAGACAGGTGCCCCCTAGTCGCGGATCGGCCTCGACCAACGTCACTTCCATTCCCAGGTCAGCAGCCATAAATGCCGCTGCATAGCCGCCGGGACCACCACCTAGAACCACTAATTTTGCATGCATGAATCGTATGATCAATTACAGTGAACGAAATAGGGTCATCTCTTGCAAGAATGTCTAAGTGTCGATAACCGGTCGGCACTCGTCAAGGACATGGGCGGCGATATTCGGCTGCTGCGGCCTCTTTTCAGCAGGCAATGACCGCTCGACAGAGTCGAAAATGAGGAGAATTGTAACGGATCGCTGGCCTAAACGGCGGCTCGTGTCAGCGGAGTTCCGCGCGTCTGGATTGCTTCATCTATCTGCTGAAGCTGATTGGCGGTCAAGGTCCACCCAAGTGCACCAGCCGTCTCGCGAATCTGCTGCGGGCGTTTGGCACCACAGAGTGCCGCCGTCACTCCCGGCCGATGGATCGTCCAGTTGATCACCAGTTGTGCCACGGTGTGCCCGGTCTCTTCGGCAATGGGACGGAGTCGATCGACAAAGTCGCAATTCTTTTGCCATTCGACTCCCTGGAACATGGGGTATTTATGGCGGCTGTCGGTGGTATCAAAAACGTTGTCTCGCGGGATTCGACCAGCCAGCAGCCCTTTCATCAGCGGCCAGTACACAAAGACGGAAACCTGATTCGCCTGACACCAGGGGATCCGATCGGATTCAATCTCGCGTTGCAGCATATTGTAGTGCGGCTGATAGGCCGAAATGGGGCAAACTTCGGCAAATGCCTGCATCTGCTGCAACGTCATGTTGGAAACGCCGATCGATCGGGCCTTACCTGATTCGCACAAGCGACGAAGTTCACCGGCGGATTCTGCTAGCGGAATTTTTGGATCGGGGGCGTGCAAATAAAGCAACTCCACGCGATCGGTTTTTAAGCGCCGGAGACTCTCATCGAGTTCACGACGCAACGTCTCGGGCCGACCATCCACGACCTGCGTACGTGGTCGCTCCCAATGAATGCCCCCCTTTGTGGCCAAGACAATTTGATCTCGCCGACCCACCAACGCCTGAGCAATTAGCCGCTCGCTTTCGCCATCTATTCCGTAGCAATAGGCGGTGTCTAAAGCGTTGATCCCAAGATCAAAGCAGGCCTGAATCGTGGCAATACTGTCAGCGTCGTTGATGTCGGCGCTGGTCATGCCGGCGATCGGCCAGCAGCCGAGCACCACCTCAGAGACAAATATATCGGTTTGGCCAAGTTGACGAGGCATAGGGTTCAACTCAACTGGATTGAATGGTCAAGTATGTCGCGATGCAATTTTAGCAAACTCACAGCTTAAGAAGAGTAGAAATCCTGCCAGCCTGAATGTTGGCTGCAAATCGCCAACAGCCTGTGCGTTAGCCCAGGCTGTTGGCCACATTCGATTAACTTGCCAGAATTGCGAGGACAGGTCAGTTCAAATGCCTATTCGGCAAAGATGCCTGTCGCATACCAGATGCCGTTGCTGCCACGGCGGATGTCATATCCATAGGCGACATTCTGTGCACGGACCTTGGACCAGTGCCCTGACGATTGCCGCCAGCTATAGACACAATCCACACACGAATCCATGAGATCCTGATTCGGCCAGCTTTCGGCAACCACTTCACTGGGTGGGCTGACTCGCTTGCGGCCGGAGAGGCGTCCGAGGATTCGCTGAAAGCGGCTTCCCCATTGGTGATGCCCTTGGACATGGATCTGCGCCTGATGCGATGAATGGCTGGTCGCCTCGTCCGTCAAGATCGGATCGGCGGATCCGATAGCACTGGCTGGGCGTTCGGGATGAATTCGGACTGCAAAAATCATCGACCGCTGCGTGAGCGTACCAGCCGGCAGTTCGAGAAGGACTGCGACTTGCTCCGGTCGAAAGCTGAAATACTTTCCCGGTCTGGTCGGCACGGTGCTAACGACGCGACCATAGTACGGCTGGCCCTTGCTCGCCAGATCAATGACGGCTAGTCCCGGTCCATTTCGCAGTTCGGCAAAGGAAGCGTGGTTTAGTAGCGTTACCGGTTTGCCATTTACTTGAATGGAGGAGCCGAGAGGCAAGCGAACAAGAACGTATTTTTCGACCTTGGCACGCAACTTTGGACTGGATAGTTGGTTAGAAATAACTGAGCATTCGGCACATTTCTCGTCATGGAAATGAACCAGAAGCATCTTGCGTTCTTTTTTGGCCAAATCCATCGCCTTGGCATAATTGTCCATCCAAGGCAGTTCGGCTGGCTTCTCCTCAGTCGCAAGAGCGGGCTTCTGGGTTGCCTTCTCAGCACTTCGGGCCGTTGAGACGGGTAGCAAAAACGCGATGGCCACAAGGACCAACAAATGACTAGCAATTCGCTGCTGCATCGATAGTTTCCTCCAAGGTTGAAAAATACCCCTTCCAAACGCCAATTAGGCGCGACGGTCTTACACTCAAAAAGGGTGTTTGAAGCGTGGAAATCCACCGCATGCATTCATTCCCGGGCGGGACCTTGCCTTGCGATGTGCTTGCATTGCGATGTACGGGCTGGTGCCTAGGTGAGTCCGTTCCGTGGCGGGCACCAGATAAGAATCAATCAACAGTTGCCGTTCACAAATGTTTGCAGTCAGACTCCTTTTCTAACCAGGGCAAATGCTTAAACTGATGAGATTCCGTTAAGTTGCATGTAGTCGGTTAAGTCCGATTTGGTTAGTATTAAGGCACGCGACTTTAACGATTGCAAGGGGTGGCGGCTTCGCGTGGACTTTAATCGTGACGTAACCTTGGAAAGATAACTGGCCGATCGCACTCGCTGATCCGCCGCTAAGTCTTTTCCTTTCGCACATCGCGAGAATTATGTTAGATTGACGCGACGCGGCAGAAATGCTTGTAGTTAATAGACTTGGCAAAAGCCAAATCCAGCTAACTCAAGTTTTCCACGCTGGTCTACGAAAATACACAACTCCGCATGATACGAGGTTGAAAATATGAAACTGATTTTTCCTGCGATTCTCTTTGCCACCTGCTGGTCCATTTCACCCTGCTGGGGGGAAACCGCGGCCCAGAGTGCCCCGCCAGCCACCCCTACACCACCAGTTCAGGCCGGCACCGACAAAGTCAGTATGGAGCAACTGGCTGATCAGATTCGCGGGGCCGGGTCGCAATATCGCCCGGTGACTGAGGCCGATGTCGCAACGGCACGGCGGACTCTGCTGGCAGAGGTTAAGAAGCTCGATCAGCGGCTCTCCAAGGCAGGCAAGTCCGGGGCTGACTGGCGGAGGTTTCTTCGCTGGTCACAAATGCAACAGCAGTTGGCGGCCGGAAACGAGGCCGATACAGAACGTCTGGATGAAATAGCTGTACTGTATCGAACTGGATATCCAGGTCTTGAACTCCCGGTGGTTGCCAACGTTGGCAGGGCTCTGCAAAAATTCAACAACCGACTGGCAACTTTTAAAGACGAAGAAGCGGACAAGCATTATCAAAGTCGGTTGGATGCGCTGGCGGACGAAGTCACTGCATTGGCGAAAGTGCCTGCCATGTATGACTCAACTCGCGCCAGCCTGATACTGAATGAGCTGTTGGTATCCGGACAAGCACCCGAGCTCGTGAGGAATGTGCGTCGCCATATCCATTACCCCAATCTGCATGTGGGTATCAATCCCTCGATCTTAGCCGTTGGAATCAATGATCCTATCAACGAGGTCAGCAAGGTCCAGGACGTCATATTGGGCACACGGATCAGCGGCACGGCTCGCACCATTGGCCAATTGGATACAAAAGTCCGCGAAAGCTATCAGAATGCGACGATCGATCTGAACTTGCTGGCCACAGCTCACTCGCGGACTGTCGGGCGTAATGGACCTGCTGTTGTTCACAGCACCGGCGTGACGAAGCTCAGTGGTGTCAAACGCATTATCCTGGATCCGAACGGATTTCGTGGAATCCCTGCAGTATCGACGGCCGCGACTAAGACCACATTTACTTGCATTGCCGTGACTTCAAAACTGTTTCGAAACTTAATCCAACAGATCGCGACCAAGAAGGCGTATCAAAGCAAGCCTCAAGCTGAGCGAATTGCCGCGGCGCATGCTCAAACTCGCTTGAATAATCGCTTGAATGAGCAGGCCGCGAAGTTTCTGGCCGAAGCTAATCGCGGTTTTGTGACCCGATTTCGCAATCCTCTTCTGCGGTTTGGGGTGTTTCCGGACGACCTGTTGTTCCGCAGCAGTGCGAATAAGATTCAGATTTCTGCCACCCAGGCCGATCCAGGTCAGATCGGTGCCACCACGGTCGCACCAAGCCTGCCGCAACCGGCCGATATTTCGTTACGTGTTCATCAGTCGCTGATCAACAACCTGGCAACCAGCGCCTTAGGGGGTCGAAGACTTTATAAGGACGAAGTGAATCAGTTGTTGGTTGATTTAACCGGCAAAGTTCCTGAAGAGTTAGAAGACTCGGAAGAAGATCGCGATTGGTCGATCGTCTTTCCGTACCAGAAGCCAATTGAGGTTACTTTCGATGACGATGGGTTTGTGTTTACGCTGCGTGGCGAGGAATACACTTCCGGGGATAGCGCGTTTCCAGCGATGAACGTCACCGCCCGCTACAAACTGGAGAAAGGCCCGAATGGAATTCGCGCCATCCGCCAAGGGGCTCTTGAAATTGCTCCGCCGGACTTTGTCGAAGGAGAAGACCGTCTCTCCACCACAGAGACTTCGGTCAAGCGAATCCTGACGCGACGTTTCGATAAGATATTTAAGCCAGAAATCGTCTCGAAGGGCATTCAACTGAAAGGTCGCTGGCAACGACTTGGCAAAATCAATCTGACTCAACTAAAATTTAACGACGGCTGGGCGTCTCTCTGCTGGGACAGTGTCCCTGCGGCTGCACCCGCTACAACTGCGAGCGCAGGGCCGACTGGCGCCGCAGAGCCGACTGGTGCTGTAAGGCCAGAAGTTATCGGTGTCGGATCGACCATCGGAACTGAGTCTACTCCGACGTTTGCAAGAACTTCTGCGATATCGGTATCCGCTCCGCCTGCACGTTAACGATTTAGTTCAATCATCGCGGCCTGACCATGCATCAGTTTGTCGAAATCAACTTCGATTGCCTTCCATTGCGCTCGGTCGGTCGGCTCGATATTCCAATCGATGCCTCGCCCAAGTATCGACTGCGTTGCGAGCGGATCAAGCAACAGATCGACACGCATGGATCGTTCAATAGCTACTATCTGTACAATGCCCGGTGCAAGTACCACCTGACTAATGAGCCCGAGTTTGGCATGCTGGAATTCGAGTTCGACGGCACCGTGCTAACCGATTCCTCGGATACCAAAACCGATCAAGCGCATCTGGAAGTAAAATTGCTGCACGAGACGTGCGACTGGCTGACCGAACCGGTTGTGGCTTGGTTTCGTGATTCCGTCCTGCATGCTGTAAGAGTCGAATTCGATCGGTACATTGCCGCCGGCAGTTTGGAACAAACACGGCAGCGAATTGCCGCGCTGCAACAGCAGGCTGACGAAAGTGGCGGGTATATGGGGATGTATCTGTAAAACCTGGTCTCGCTCATGCCCTCCTCCTATATCATTACTGGCTGCCGCACGCCGATTGGTCGCTTGCTCGGCAGTCTCTCGTCCCTTCCCTGCACTGAACTAGGGGCAATTGCGATTCGCAGCGCGCTGGCGCGCAGCGGAGTTGACGCCGCAAAGGTCGATGAAGTCATCTTTGGCAATGTCCTTTCTGCCGGTGTGGGTCAAGCACCTGCCCGACAGGCGGCGCTCCTTGGCGGACTTCCGCCGACCGTGGCAGCCCTCACGATTAACAAAGTCTGCGGGTCTGGATTGAAATCGGTCATGCTGGCGGACCAGGCGATCCGGGCCGGCGACGCTAGCGTCATCATCGCCGGCGGCATGGAGAGCATGAGTCGTGCGCCACACCTGCTGACCGGAGCCCGCGCCGGTTGGAAATTTGGCGATCAACCCGTGCTGGACTCCATGCAGCATGACGGGCTGTGGTGCCCGTTTGAGAACGTATCGATGGGAGTCGAGGCTGACTACATCGCCTCTAGCCGCGGAGTGTCCAGGGCAGATCAGGATGCCTTTGCACTGCAAAGTCACCAGCGCGCGCTGGCCGCAATCGAAGCGGGGGCGTTCCAAGCTGAGATCGTGCCAGTGACGATTCAGACTCGTCAAGGGAATCAGGTTGTGGCGGTGGATGAAGGCCCTCGCGCTGATACCAGTGATGCGGTGCTAGCCAAGTTGCGGCCAGCTTTTGGCGGCGAAGGGACTGTCACCGCCGGCAACTCTTCGCAGATCAGTGACGGTGCAGCAGCGGTAGTGGTCGTAGACGAAGCGACCACCAAAGATTTAGGAACTTCCCCTCGATTTCGAATCGTGGCCAGCGCCACCAGCGGTGTCCCACCCAAGGAAATCTTCATCGCTCCGGTTTCCGCGATTCAAGCAGTCCTAAAGAAAGCCGGAATGAGCATCGAACAGATCGACCTGTTTGAGCTGAACGAAGCTTTTGCCGCGCAGTGCTTGGCATGCCTCCGCCCGCTCGAAATCGCCAGCGAAAAGGTCAACGTCAACGGTGGAGCGATTGCCCTGGGACACCCCATCGGTGCGAGTGGCGCTCGCACACTGGTGACACTGATGTATGCACTAGAGCATCGGAAACAGCGGTTCGGCCTGGTCTCGCTCTGCCTCGGCGGGGGCAACGCGGTTGCGATGATCATCGAACGTGTAGAATAAACTGGATTCCCGCCCCACGCCTTCGCGGGGGCAGACTCTTCGCGGGAATGACAATCGAGTAATTTCTCAAGACGATCGCGGATTTTGACTGGTGCCTGCGGCTGGACGGCCGCTCAGGCAACAATCCACGGGGCACACATCGTGGCTGGCCCCGAGCGAGCCTAGTGCCAAGCGTGGTGAATCGGGACGGATTCGCTCTTCAATCAGTTCGCGAATCATGCGGATGAATCTCGGATGCGTGCCAACCGTGCCCGCACGGACCATGCTCATGTCCAGTTCCTGAGAGAGAGCCGCGGCCTCGGTATCCAGATCGTAGAGCACTTCCAAATGGTCGGAAATAAATCCGATGGGTGAGATCAGCGCCTTCTTGATGCCTTGCTCATTGAGTGATTTTAGATGATCGAGAATATCTGGCTCCAGCCAGGGCTGACTCGCCGGGCCGCTGCGGCTTTGATAGACCAGATCCCAGCAGTCAGCCGGCAGGTTCATGGCATCGACCACCAGTCGACACGACTCTCTTAATTGCGCTTCGTACCGGCAGTTGACGGCCATTGCCGACGGGATGCTGTGCGCCGTGAACGCCAGGCGGAATTTTTCCCCAGGTGACACTTGCAGGTCTCTCAGGGCATTTGTAACCCGATCTGTGACACTTTCGATGTAGCCCGGATGATTGAAGAACATCCGCAGCTTACTAACCTGCGGTGCCTCTGCCCCGACCGTCTGCTGGGCCTGAAGAATATTCTCGCGGTACTGTCGGCAGCCGGAATAAGAACTGAAAGCTGAGGTAAAAAAGCCAAGTGCGTTCTTGATGCCATCATGTTGCATCTGGCGGAGCGTATCGGGCAGCAGTGGATCCCAGTTACGGTTACCGAAGTAGATCGGCAAGTCGAGACCATTCTGCCGCAGTTCACCTTCCAAGGCAGCGATCAGCTCGCGATTCTGCGCGTTGATCGGGCTGACCCCGCCAAAATGCTGATAGTGCCCGGCGACCTCCAGCATTCTGGCCTCGGGGACATTTTTGCCCCGCAGGACGTTTTGTAGGAAAGGCATGACCTGGTCCGGCCCCTCGGGACCACCAAACGAAACAACCAGAATGGCATCAAAGGGTACTTCGGGCATGAGCGACCGTTGGGAGAGGCAACCGGGGGATCGGAGGTGAGCTGCTGCCTATTTGGATGGCTAGTTGGGTATCGATACCTGGAAGTCCCGACACCAGGGACCCGACACCTGGAAATCGATGCTTGCGCTGGATCGGTCGGCTCCTGACTGGGCAGTACGGAACTGATACTAATTATGACAGAACGGGATCGTGATGGCGAACGGCCTCCGACCCCCAATTCTGTCCCGCAGCATGCAGCCTGCCCCTCTTGCCGCCGAGTAGCCATGCTGAGGCACCAGTCTGCTGCTAGCACCATTTTTCAGCTTTTGAGCAAACTCGTGCCTTCCGAGTTCCGCCCGACGGTGTCTCTAGCATCCGAGAAGTCCGTGAATTACGTATTTTTTTAACAGGTGTTATTCGTCTTAGTTAGCTATCAGACTTGAGCCTAAATCGGTCTTTCCAAAATAAAAGTAACTGGACACCTGGCACAACGGGAAAAACTGATATGCCTATTTAATAGGCAGTCCGGCAGTGCCGCGATCATGGCAGCCCTGCCCAATAGATGTGCAACAACGAGCGATGGTTCGCAAGTGCTAGCAGTGCAAGCACATACGATGACAGCTTGACCGTGCTGGCAAGATTGCGTCAAACCCGGCCGGCGTGGTCGAGGAGCGTGAGGAACGGATCCTGACATTAAGGAGAACGGAATGCAAAAGTTCATCGAAGCACAACAACTGGCAAGAGCAAAGTTTGATATGGACCAGGAATGGGTCGTCTTTTTTCGCGAGGTTCTAGGAGTAGACGGTATCGTCCGCAAGATGTTCCCTTCGGAAGAGGAAATGGCGGAGTTTGAAAAGAGTGAAGAGTATGCCGAGATTCACACGATGCTGGCCAAGCTTCGCGAGAAGAATAAGGGGAAGACCCTGGACTGCGAGCCGACCCGGGTTATCACCGTCCGGCTGCCAGTTTCGCTGCACCAGTCGCTCCGCGTCGAGGCCGACGAGCGCAATACAAGCGTCAACCAGCTTTGCATCTCGAAGTTGATCCAGTTCATCGATGGCGACTATGTTCCATCGGATGTTCCAGAGCGTGCCCCGAAGGAAACCAGGGCCATTCAGCCTCAGACCGCCTTGGAAGCCGTTGTCTAAATCCAGAGTGATTCACGGGTTCCAAAGTGGAATCCCCTATCCCGGGCCAGACCCAGCTAGCACAAAAAACGACAGGCAGTTCGCTGTGAACTGCCTGTCGTGACGTGCTGCAATATATTGACACCGCAAATCACCACAGCGGCTTATTCGGCAGGACTCTGCTCGATGATCTTGCGATATACCGTGCGGGCATGGTCATAGGCCTTGATCGCGGCGTCTCTTTCGGTGGCGCGGATGGCCCCCATTTTGGACTTCCAGCAGACATCGACAGCGTCGAGGCACCATTGGGCGCTGCGACGGCTGGCACGGATCGGCTTTTCATCGACTTCCACAAAGATCGGATTGGTGTGCGCCGCAGCAAAAATCCGGACTGCCACCCAGGAAGACTCCTTGGGAACATACTCGAACGAGACCTCATTGATACTGCCATCAGCCGGAACTTCCTTTTTCTCGACAACGTTACCGTTCACGATAAGCTCGACCGGCACGCGATTGGTATTACCGACTCGCGCGCGTTCGATATGCCAGAAAGGCTTGTTACCCAGTTTCTGATTTTTGATTTGTTCGTTGGGCTCTTTGGCTAATAGCCCCTGCGCTTGAACTTGTACTTTCAACTTCTCGCCGGACTTAATGGACAGCAAACTCGGTTTGCCGGCGGTACCAGTCTCGCCAACGCCAAGGCCATTGATCTTGAAGTCGAACAAATGGGTCAACCCTTCGCTGGCATAACAACGGCCATCTTTCAGGCCTTGGATCCAGTTGTCAAAGTCGAGCGGTTTACCGTCCAGCATTTTGATGTAAGAACGGCAAAGCCCGACTCGATCGCCGTAAATGCATGGGAAGTCGGTCTCACCACTGATTCGCGTAGTGAAGCCGCAATTGAGCGTGTGATACCAGATGCTCAATTCCGAAATGATCGGCGTGTCAACTGCTGAGATAAAGTCGACCGCGTCGTGTGTCACATCGACGATATATTCGTTAGCTCCAATCCCATCGAATTGAGGCATTTTGTAACTCGGTAAAGTCGTATCGTCGACCATCAGTCCCCAGCCACTGTGCGAGAAACCGACAACGGCTCCTTGCTTCTTGCCCCACTGTAAGACTGGCAAATCCCAGCTTGGCCATTCACTAATCTTTTTTGTCCCTGGGTAATCGTCTTCCGTCAGACGTAGCAAGCAGAGGTGCCCGGCATGCGAGCTAGGAAATCCAGAGACCTCTACGTCGTAACGCATAACGTAGTCCGATTTGGAGAGTGGGTGCACCTGGCCATCAAAGAATTCCTTCTGAGCGTACCAGCATGGTCCCCAGGAAAGCACACAGCCGACATTCAAGTCTTCGCCGAGAATATGCCGCATCATTGACTCGGGACTAACGCCTTGCGTCGGCGACTCATAGTGGCTGCAACCGGCGCCATGGATATGGTGGTCACCAGAATACCAGCCATGCTTTGCAAGATGCGCCCAGCGTTCTAACCGGAATGATTCTTTCTGCTTTTTATCGTTTCCGACAATCACCTTGCGCTTCAATTCGCGGTACTCGGGGCCGCGCGTGTACATAAATTCGTACTCGCCGGGCGGAAGCGTCACACTCTCGCCACTGTGGCGATAAATCTGATCGTGAAAGAAGAAATCCGGTTCCAAACGGCGCGTTCTCACCGGATAGATCCGCTGGCGCTGGTCGCGAATCACAAATTGTCCGGTCGTTGGTTTGCCATCGTGATCCAGCACTTCCAGCGTGACTTCCACTGCTGGACGGCAATTAAAGAGAATATTCAGTTCGCTGCGAAACCCGAGATCCTGCGTGGCCTGGCCGACGTCAAAGCTGAGTTGCGCTTCGCGCTGCCCTGCATCGCGACTATAGATTTCCAGAATCCGGTACTCCAGATTGAGCCCGGATAGTCTTTGAACCAGCGGCTGGCCATTGAAAAAGCTGACTTCCAGAAATCGGTTAGCGATATCTTTAGGTGTGATGTCAATTTTTGGGCTCGATTCATTGCTCGACTGTTTGACGATTGGTGCATTGTTCGGGCTGTGAACGCGAAGTTGCGCGGTCACTCCTGCCTCGTTATGTACCTTGACCAGAAAAACGCTCCAACCCTGTTGTGTTAGTTCTGGTTTCGCACTGCCGATGGCCGCCTTCACGCGGCTCTCGGGGTTAATGTTCACACCAGCCAGGCAGAGCGGATCGAGCACCTCTTGAATCGCCTGAACCTGTTGTTTCGGATCCTCAATAGCAAGGGCCTTGTCGAGCGCTGCGCTCTGCTCCTTGGTCAAGGGAGCACCGACAAATTCAAGTGCCTGCTTGACGCGTTTGACTTGTGCAACAAACGGTTGTGCGTCGACATTCGATACCAACGGAAGGGCCGGTTCCGACTTTTCCTCGGCCGCCAGAGCGAGCTTGAAACTTGCAAGCGTCAGCAAAGTGCCAATCGAACAAAGCAGCACGACTCTCTTTGAAATGAACAAATTTCGCATCGACTATGGTTCCTTAGCTGGATGCGCTTCGATCTCTGAGAGATCAAACCGGCATGGGGTGAGCACGAGCAAAGCAGGTGGGGCCAAATGTCAGGCTGGCCAATCGCGGCCAAACCAAGTGTGAAATTTGGCAGGAGCCGAATTTGCCGCTTGGGGCAAATTTGGTCCCTATCTTCCAATTTATCCGGGGGAATCGCCGTGTCAACAAAACTGGGTGATTTCTGCTGAGATGCGTTCAAAAACGGTAAAATCTTGCTCTTGCAAGTGCTACGGACAATTTTCGCAGTCCGGCTTTGACCGTTGCTTTGTTTTACTCTTTTGGAGACTCGGTCAGAATCTTCCGGTACACTTCGCGTGCGTGATCATAGGCCTTCATGGCAGCCTCCCGTTCGGTGGCACGAATAAACCTCTTCTTTACGTTCCAACAGACGTCGACCGCATCCAGGCACCATTGTGCACTCTTTCGACTAGCGCGAATCGGTTTTTCGTCTACCTCAACAAAGATGGGATTGGTATGAGCGGCTGCGAAAACACGCACCGCAACCCAAGATGACTCTTTTGGAATGTACTCGAATTTGACTTCGCTGGTATTGCCATCGGCTGAAACTTCCACCTTGTCGACAACCTCGCCATTGACGATCAACTCCACCGGTACCCGATTGCTGGCCTTAATTCGCGCTCGTTCAATATGCCAAAAAGGCTTTTGATCCAGAGGCCGATTCCTGATTTTGCTTGGTTTGTCACCCAACATGCCAAGAGCCTGAACTTCAACCTTGAGCTTCTCGCCCGACTTCACTTTCAACAAGCCAGCTTCACCGGCTGCGCCGATTTCGCCGACACCAAGACCATTTATTTTGAAATCGTAAAGGTGCATCAGTCCTTCACTGGCGTAGCAGCGGCCATCCTTGAGCCCTTGGACCCACGCATCAAAGTCGAGCGGTTTTCCGACTGGCATTTTTACATAGGAACGGCAAAGACCGACTCGATCTCCATAAACGCAAGGGAAATCGGTCTCACCGCTAATTCGCGTATTAAAGCCGCAATTCAGCGTGTGATACCAGATGCTTAGCTCCCAGACAATCGGCGTATCGACTGCGGAGATAAAGTCGACCGCGTCGTGAGTGACATCCATGATGTATTCATTGGCACCGATACCATTGAATTCCGGCATCATGAAACTCGGCAGCGTAGTGTCCTTCACTGCCAACCCTGAGCCACTATGTGAGAATCCAACAATGGCCCCTTGCTTCTTGGCCCAGTGTAGGATGGGCAAATCCCAACTTGGCCATTCTTCAATTTTCTTCGCGCCAGGATAGTCGTCTTCGGTCAATCGCAATAGACAGAGGTGACCGGAGTTCGAGCTAGGAAATCCGGACACCTCGACATCGTAGCGCATCACATGGTCCGACTTGGACAGCGGATGCACCTGGCCATCAAAGAACTCCTTTTGAGCGTACCAGCATGGTCCCCACGAGAGGACGCAACCAACGTTCAGATCCTCACCAAGGATATGCCGCATCATCGACTCTGGCGTTACGCCTTGAGTCGGCGAGTCGTAATGAGCGCAACCGGCACCGTGAATATGGTGGTCTCCCGAGTACCAACCCTGCGCGGCAAGATGAGCCCACCGCTCTAAACGAAACGACTCTTTTTGTTTCTTCTCAGACCCAACCAAGACTTTCCGTTTCGATTTGCGATACTCTGGACCGCGCGTATAGGTGAATTCATACTCTCCAGGTGGAAGAGTGACTGATTCACCACTGTGACGGTAGACCTGATCGTGAAAGAAAAAGTCTGGCTCCAGCCGTCGCGTTCGCAACGGATACACTCGCTGCCGTTGGTCGCGAATAACAAACTGGCCGGTCGTCGGTTTGCCGTCGTGGTCCAATACTTCCAGCGTGAGTTCGATTGCCGGGCGGCAATTGAATAAAATGTTCAGCTCACTGCGAAAGCCGAGATCCTGGGTCGCTTGACCAACATCAAAGCTGAGTTGCGCTTCACGGTTCCCTTCATCTCGACTGTAAATCTCAAGAATCCGATACTCTAGGACAAGTCCGGAAAGATTCTTTTCTAGTGGCTGTCCGTTGAAGAAGCTGACTTCCATCCAGCGATTCGTCACTTCCTTGGCATCAATTTCGTCCTTCGGCTTATTCTGCTTGGAGAATTTTCTTGCAACCGGTGCACTATTTGGACTGTTGACGCGCAGCTCTGCGGTCACACCTGCCTCGTTATGGACCTTGACCAAAAAGACGCTCCAGCCTTGCTGAATCAGCTCCGGCTTGACGGCTCCCATCGTTGCTTTCACACGACTTTCTGGATTGATGGTAATACCTGCCAAACACAGCGGGTCCAGAACATTCTGAATCGCGGCCACTCGTTCCCGTTCATCAGCGATCGATATTGCCTTGTCCAGCGCGGCGTCTTGCTCAGTTGTCAGCGGTGAACCAACGAACTCCAGCGCCTGCTTGACTCGCTGGACCTGCGCCACCAATGGCTGAGATTCAACTTTCGCAACCAGCGGCAAAACGGGGGTGGTAGCCTCCGCAGCCGAAAGCGTTCGGCATGAAAACGTCATGAAGAATGCCGTCAGGATTATAAAGCAAGCTCGAAGCGGCATCATGAAGTTCCTGTGTTGGTGGCGTATCATCATCGGCTGGTCAAACATCTGTCAAATCGAGATCAGAAAGGCATGCAGTTCCCTTTCTACCAATTTATGCAAGAAAAGTAGACTGTTCAACGAAAAAACCGAGCGGAATCACAAGGATCCCGCTCGGCGTCAAATTCAAATGAGAGAACAGTCAAACGTCCGGTCAATTTGACCAGTCAGTTTCACGATTTTTTACTTAGCCAACCGACGACGAGCCACCCAGCCAACTAGGCCGACGGCACCCAGGCCAAGCAGCGCGATTGCGGATGGTTCTGGAACAACTTCAAATTTCATGCTTTGCAGCACAAACGAACGACTGTTGGCACCGTTTGAGAGCAAGCTGCCGAATCCTACGCCTGTGATTCGCGTCATCTTGTCGTGAATCGTGCCAGCGGCACCAAGTGGTACTGCGACTTCGGTGTCGTTCACCCAAAAGGACAGTGGCTGCATGTTCGCAATTCCCGCCTTCGTAGGATCATACTCCAGAACGAACTTGTGAAAAGAAGCTTGTGCAGCCAATGCGCTGGCTGGCAGCGCGACACCGGGAGTAGCGGCAGGTGATTTGTCCCACCAGTTCTGAACACTTCCACCACTCAGCATCAGTCGATGTGTGATGCTGTTGACCGCGATGTTTTGTGTGCCAGTTCCTTCATGGAACCCAATGATCAGATTATTCCAGGAAGTGTGAGCGCTTTTCACCACCACAGTGAGGCGCAGAACGTCGTTGACGCCAGTCAGGTCCATGTCGTAAGGAACCCCAACATGGGTCGTGCTGGAGCTACCATCGTTCGGTGCCGAATGCAAGCCACGACCGAGGCCACCTTCATTTTCAGCAATTTGAAATTTGAAACTGCCGGTCCCCGGCACTCGGAAGATAAAATCTCCCACGCCAGCAACAGCATTCTGGGGATGATGAAGGGGAAAAGTACCGGTACGCTCTTTCCACGTTGCGTTTGTTTCCGTCGTGAAATCCTCATCAAAAATCACGGCTGCTTGTGCAGCTTGGCTGGCACCAATAATGGCACCCAGCAGCAATGCTGCAATTGTCTTGAAATGCAACTTCATACGATGTCCTTCAATTGAATCGAATAGTGCTGCGCGACCAAGCATGCCAGGACGAACGAATTACGCGCGAAACCAATCTGCCTTGCAGAGCATCGCTCCACATTCCCCCGACAAGATCTAACCGCGTAATGCCCCGGCATTTAGTCGCGGCCCCAATAAACTGATCAAGCACCCCCCTTTTGAATTGTTGCCCCGAATATTCAGAATATTACGAATATCTAACACAAACAAAATGAAATGCTTATGGGTGTCAACGATTTGGCGCCTCTATAAGGCCGGTTTGTGGAAAATATATCAAATGTGGTTGATATCATCCGCCAGCAGTTTGATATCTGCAGGTTAGTTGTAGGCGACTAGATGATTGGTTGATCGTAACCAATTGCTACAAATCAGGTTATGTACGTCACATACTAATAGGGTCGCCGCGTTCAGAAAATCATTCGACCCAGAATCCTCACAATTTCCAAAACACCTATTTATCCCATTTGCCATGTCGTTGAGAGCAACGACTCGTGCCGATCACCACTGGCTTTAACGCAGCTTGACAAAACATGCTGACCAATCCCCTAATAGCACATTCGCCAATATCAAGATCTCAGTTGCCGAGGGGGAACCCTCGAGGCAACTGCTTATAACGTCAACAGATAGGAATCTGCTTATGTTTTTGTCGGCCGAGTCGTCCGAACCGGGAATCCTCGGATTTGGCACCGTCGAGCCTACTCTGCCGACAGGTGGAGCGCCCGCTCCTGCAGACATTAAGCTGCCTCCCCCGGGGGCGGTCAAAATTGTCGCGTCTGACGACGACGAGGTGGAAGAAGAAGAGGAGGATATTCTGCCGGTGAATCCGGAGGTCATTGAGGCAGATGAGGAGTTCGACGAAGAGGACTTCGACGATGATTTCGACGATGACTTTGAAGAGGATCAGGACGACCTCAACTTGTCTGAGGAGTTGGAAGAAGTCAAAGAAGACGATGACGATGAATTGGAAGAGCTGGATGACGACGATCTATAGTCTTTGCTGAATCTCTATGTTGATATATTTTCATGTCCGAATCGTTGTCAGTCGAAATAAATCAGAGTAATGGGCCACGGGTTGCCTCCCCTCATCAGTGCAAAGCCATTTCGTACGGACTGACCGCGATTTTCGGCCTGCTGCTGGTGACATTGGTCGGCTGTTCTGCCAAAACAGAATCCCTCATTGAGCAGCAGATCGGCATTCTCGAACGTGCCACAACGATTCTTCGGCAGGTGGCAGACAATGATCAGGCGAATCAGGCAGTACCTCCGGTCATAGACGACGCAGAGCTGCAGAAGCGACTCGCTCAATCTGGCCAGCAAATGAACGAACTGCGGACTGAGTTGACCGAATTGATTCCGCAAATCAAAGCCCTGCAATTGAACTCGGAGAAGAAATCCGAGTTGGAAACAGCGAACCTGTCAAAGTACGAGCCTGCTCTGATATCGTTCAACACACAGGTCCAGCGTATTCGTGGCTTACGAACGAAGGACATAGTCTGGACCGAGTTCATCGCCACCATCGATCAGGTTGAGCGTTAACGCGCCGCGTGACTCCGGCTCTCCTTATGCCAACTGAGGTATCTTCGCCGCACCAGTCTGCTGGTAGTCGAATGGTCGGCAGCCTGTTAAACTGTAAGGCTTTAGGTCGGACGCCATGGACGACCTCTTTCGGTATCGTCGCCGTTTTTTTGGTCAGATCAGCATGTTTGAATCGGTTGCAGGCAACGTCAACTTTCCGACGCTCGAAAACGAAATCGGCCGCTTCTGGCGCGAGCGCCGGATCTACGATCTCTCGCTGGCGCAGCGCGCCGGTAGCCCGCGGTTCGTGTTTTACGAAGGCCCACCGACGGCTAACGGCATGCCGCATCCTGGTCACTGCCTGACGCGCTCGATCAAGGATCTCTACCCGCGCTATCGAACCATGCGCGGCTATCTGTGTGAACGCAAAGCGGGCTGGGATACGCACGGCCTGCCGGTCGAGGTCGAAGTCTGTAAAGAACTGGGCATACACAGCAAAGAAGAGATTGAAGCATACGGCATTGAGCCGTTCATCCACCGTTGCCAGGCGAGTGTTTGGCGCTACATGCAAGAATGGGAACGACTGACCGAGCGACTCGGCTTTTGGATCAAGCTGGACGAAGCGTATGTCACTTATCATCAGAGCTTCATTGAAAGTGTCTGGTGGTCGCTAAAGCAGTTGTTCGATCGAGGACTGTTATATCAAGGGCACAAGATCGTCTGGCGGTGGGCTCAAGGTGGCACCGCCCTTTCGGCTGGCGAAGTCGGCCAGGGATATCGCGAAGTGGCCGATCCGAGCGTGTACGTAAAGTTCCCGCTGGTTGCCGATGCGAAGACCAAGGCTCTCGATTTGACCGGCGCGAGTTTGTTGGTCTGGACGACGACTCCCTGGACATTGCCCAGCAATCAGTTCGCTGCCGTGAATCCAGAGTTGGAGTATGCAGTTGTCGTTGATCCGGAATTGCCGGACGAGCGGCTGATCATTGCCGCCGCACTGGTCGAAACCATCGCGAAGAAGATCGGTCGCGAATTGGTAGTGAGCAAAACTGTTCCGGGCGCTGACCTGATCGGCTGCCGCTATGTGCCGCCGTTTGATAATTACTACGCGACGCAAGGGACACAGCAAGGGACTCACAAATCATCTGGCAAGCAACAGCATCTAGCCTGGCGAGTTGTCGGTGCGCCGTTTGTGACGACCGACAGCGGCTCGGGTGTTGTGCATCAGGCACCAGCGTTTGGTGAAGTTGACTTTCAGGTTCTGCAAGATGAACAAGCGCGATTTGAAAAAGATGGCCCACAATTGATTTGCGCCGTCAGTCCCGACGGCAAATTCACGGCGGAAGGACCAGACTATTGTCGCGGTCGCTGGGTGAAGGATTGCGATCGCGAAATCATTCGTGACCTGAAAGACCGCGGGCTGCTATACCACCGCGAAGAATACCGACATGAGTATCCATTTTGCTGGCGCGCCGAACAAGATCCCCTGATTCAGTACCCGCGACAAAGTTGGTTTATCAAGACCACCGCGTTTAAGGATCAGATGCTGGCCAATAACGAGCAAATCAATTGGCTGCCCGAACATATCAAGCATGGCCGCTTTGGAAACTTTTTAGAAACAAACGTCGACTGGGCGTTGTCGCGCGAACGGTATTGGGGCACGCCGCTGCCGATCTGGCAATGCACCGGTTGCGGGCGTATGGAAGCCGTCGAATGCTACGACGATTTGCTGACCAAGCCAGGCATGACCGGTGCCGAGGTGTGGCAAACTGCGAAGCAGAACGATCCGTCGTTGGTGGATGATCTGCGTGTGCACAAACCGTACATCGACGCGATCACTTTTGATTCGACTTGTTGTACCGATGGCGCACGGATGCAGCGTGTCCCCGACGTGATCGACTGCTGGTATGACAGTGGTGCGATGCCGTTTGCACAATGGGGCTACCGCGGAGAAACCGGGCCGGCCGCTGCGCGCGAGAACTTTCATCAACAGTTTCCAGCGGACTTTATCAGCGAAGCGATCGATCAGACGCGCGGCTGGTTCTATAGTCAACTGGCGATTAGCACATTGCTATTTGGCGGCAAGAGTGCAGCTCCAGAGGCTGCACCAGTTGGTGAAGTCCAAGGCTCAATGTTGCGACCGGCGGCTGCCAAGGGTGCACCAGCGCATGTGTATCCGCATCCGTTCAGAAACTGCATCGTGCTGGGCCTGATGCTGGGCGAAGATGGCCAGAAGATGTCCAAGAGCAAGAGAAACTACCGCGAGCCTAATGAAATCTTTGACAAGTACGGTGCCGATGCACTGCGCTGGTACTTCTTTGCAAACCAGCCGCCGTGGACCAGCATTCGCTACAGCGAGCAAGCCATCAAGGAGAGCGTGCCAGAGTTTCTGCTGCGGCTGTGGAATGTCTATAGCTTCTTTACAATCTATGCCAATATCGATGAATTCGATCCGGCCAAGTCCATCACCGGGGATGCCGGACAATTGGAACTGGCGCTATTGCAGCGTGCCAAAGGTTATCGACCGCTTACCAAACGGCGCGAGCTGGATCGCTGGATTCTCAGCGAGCTACACCTGACCGCCGCCACAGTGATTGAGCGGATGGATGCATACGACAATTACGCCGCCTGTGCGGTGCTGCGCGAGTTCGTCGATGCACTCTCCAACTGGTATGTCCGCCGCAGCCGCGATCGATTCTGGACCGAGGACAAGCAGGATCCAGATAAGATCGATGCCTACTGGACCTTATACGAGTGCCTGTTGACGACTTGCAAGCTGGTCGCGCCGTTCACGCCGTTTGTCGCCGAAGCAGTGTGGCAGAACTTGGCAGTGAAGGTCTTTGGCAATCGTGTGATCGAGAGCGTGCATCTGTGCGATTACCCTGCCGGTGATCCGCAGTTCATCGATCGAGAACTTTCCAGACGATCGCGCACTGTTCGCGAAATCGCTTCCCTTGGTCGTGCCGCACGAACCAGTTCCCGACTAAAAGTCCGCCAGCCGTTGAGCAAGGTCGAGGTGATCCTCGCAGATCGCTCAGCACAGCCGTGGTTGACCGATCACTTGCAGTTGATTTGCGAAGAACTGAACGTCAAGCAGGTCGAGTTCGCCGCCAATGCGGACCAGTACATCACGTACTCTGTGCTACCGGATCTGAAGCGTCTGGGGCCAAAACTTGGCAAGCGGCTACCGGCGATGAAGGCCGCAATCGCAAAAGCAGACGCCGCGCAGTTGCTGCACGATCTGGAGGAAAATTCGCTGGTGACTATTGAGCTACCCGACGGGCCAGTTCAACTGGACCGCGAGGACTTGCAAGTGCGCATGGCTGCCAAACCCGGCTGGGCTGCCGCACAAGGAAAAGAGGCGGTGGTTGTGCTGGCCACGGAACTGAACGATGAGCTGATTTGCGAAGGTCTAGCCCGCGAGGTCACGCACTCGATCCAGACTCGTCGCAAAGAACTTGGCCTGAACTTCACCGATCGAGTGGCCATCGAAATACGGAGCGACGACGAACTATTGCGCCGTGCCATCGATGAAAACCGAGCCTGGATTCAAGGAGAGGTGCTGGCCACGCAGCTCAACTGCGGACCAACGAGTGAGGAGTTTCCATCGATCAATTGCGATCCAGTCGAATTGACGGTCGAAGGGCATGCCTTGCACTTGGCCGTCAAAGTGGTGATTTAGAAATCTTCACATATGGTTTGCGTTCAGCTTTTGTGTGCCACTGGCTCCGCCAGTGCGAATGATGAGCCTGAGAGTTTTTGATCGCTCCTATTTGTTCCGCCTAACATGACAAACAAACTTCGCGTCGTTGTACTGATCTCCGGCGGAGGGACCACGCTGCGCAATTTGATCGATTGCACCAAGAATAAATCACTGCCGATTGATATCGTCGGCGTCGTAAGTAGCACCGAATCAGCACGTGGGCTGCTCTTTGCCGAGGGTGCGGGCATCCCTTCCGTTGTGCTACGGCATGCAAAGCAGCAGTCGCTGGAGCAGTACAGCGAGAGTCTCTTTGACTATTGTCGCCAGGCCGGTGCGCAACTGGTGGTCATGGCCGGGTGGTTAAAACTACTGCGAATACCTGAAGACTTTGCTGATCGCGTGGTAAATATTCATCCAGCGCTGATTCCGGCGTTTTGCGGCCAGGGAATGTACGGCCAGCGCGTCCACGAGGCGGTACTGGCCAAAGGTGCCAAAGTCAGCGGCTGCACGGTACACTTTGTAGACAACCAATACGATCACGGGCCAATCATCGCACAGCGCGCGGTTCCTGTTTTAGCAGACGACACGCCACACTCATTAGCGGCGCGCGTCTTTGCCGCGGAGTGCGAGCTGTATCCCACTGTGTTACGGTGGATTGTTGCTGCCGGGAAGATTCGCGTCGAGGGTCGTCAAGTACGATTTGACACCACTCGCGCCGATTCATAGACCTATTGTTGCTGCTGCTCCTGCTGACGATCGACCGATAGGTACCCGAGTCGATCGTAGAAACTTGCAGCCTCTTGCCACGCAACGTGCGTCTCCAGCCATATCTCGCGGTAGCCCGCGTCCCAGGCTGCTGATTCAACCGCGTGCATCAGCAGGCGCCCGACCCCGCGCCCTCTCCAAGCTGGCAAAACGCACAACCAGTGTACGACCGCTTTGGCCGATGGACCCTCTCCTCGCAACGCCAGAGCCACCGTTCCTATCGCCTGACTTTCTGAACCGGAGCCTGTCCTTGGCGGATGCGCAAACCACAGACGCTCGGGCTGCCACCAAGGCTTGTCGAGAAACTCGCGTTGAAAGTCCGCTTCCGTCCATTGGCCTACGCCAACACGCTGCCGCGCAAAGGCTCGTTGTCGCAAATCCAGCCACAAACCAACGTCCGCCGGGCCGGAAAAATGCCGTAACGAACAGGCCGTACCGGTGCTAGCGGCCGGGGGGACTGCGAGGAATTTGCGACGTTGGATCACAGGGAGCATGGCAAATCAGTATATCGGACTCCAGCTCGCCGTACCCCTAAGCCGAAAAGTTGACGTATAGCACCAGAACAACGTATATTACGCAAGCCGTTGGCATGCAACGACTTGGAAGATATTTTGAATGATGACGATCACTGTTTTGAAGGTAATGACAGATTTCAATCAAACAGATGATTGATTCCAGTCGATTCGTGTGTAATAATCTATCTAGACGCTACACACGCGCTGGGAGTCTGTCGAATCGTGGTGGAA
Organism: Planctomycetota bacterium; assembly: GCA_034440595.1. GTDB lineage: Bacteria > Planctomycetota > Planctomycetia > Pirellulales > JALHPA01 > JAWXCH01. The sequence goes on from JAWXCH010000049.1 coordinate 33,918, forward strand.
GAAAGACGCAATCGTCTGCTGGAACTGGTTCGTAGCAAGGGTTTTGCCTCGCTGCCTGAGCTGGTGGATGAATTGCAGGTCTCGGAATCGACGATTCGTCGCGATCTGGACCACCTGGAGGAGATCGGCTCGGCCAAGCGGACGCATGGCGGGGTGTTTTATACCGGCAGTTCGCCTCGTTTTCCGCATTTTGATGAGCGGCAACCGGCCAACTGGGACCATAAGCGGGTCATAGCCCGCCGCGCAGTAGAGTTGATCGAAGATGGAGACACGTTGCTGCTGGACGGGGGATCCACGGCCTACGAAGTGGCTCAGTTGCTGGTCGGCAGGCAACTGCAGATCGTGACCAACTCGCTGCCCGTGGCCAACCTGTTTGCGTCCAACACGAACACCGACCTGGTGCTACTTGGCGGGTACGTTTACCCGCGGACGGGAGTGGCACTGGGACCATATACAAACGAAATGCTCAAGCAGCTCAACGTTCGCAAGACGGTGCTGAGTGTGGCTGGAATTAACGATCGAGGTTACTTCAATAGCAATTTGCTGCTGGTCGAAACCGAGCGAGCAATGATGCAGGCGGCAGACGAAGTGATTGTAGTCGCCGATAGTACAAAGTTTGGCCGACAGAGCCTGGCTCATCTGGCGGCATTGGGAGATGTACAGCAGATAGTGGTTGATGAAGACATTACACCGGAGTGGCAGTCGAAGCTGACCGCAGCCGGAGTGAACGTTCTGGTCGCCAAGCGTGAGCCAAATAATCCGCAGGGGGAAATTGCTGCACCGCAACTGTCAAGCGTGGAAAATCCTGCGGCAGGTAGTACCGCAGCACAACCATCGGCGCAGTAGTCGGCCTTGCAACGCTAATTTGGAACACACTATCAAAATTATTTAGTTCACAGCACGCCTGATCCAATATAACGCATGTCCACAGCTACCTTAAATCGCGAGAGTGTCGAGCGAATCGTTCGCGAGATTGTACTTGGCAATCGATCCGCACCGCCGAACACGCCTAAGCTGGTCGTCAGCATATCGGCGCGCCATTGTCATCTGACGGATGAACATGTCGAAACGCTGTTTGGCGCTGGTCGCAAACTAACAATTGGCAAGCCGCTCTTTCAAGATGGCTTTTATGCCGCTGAAGAGACGGTGATGGTGGTCGGGCCGAACAAGCGTCGGATGTTGCCAAATGTGCGTGTGCTAGGTCCAACACGTCCGGCTAGTCAGGTGGAGTTGGCATTTACCGACAGCATTTCGCTGGGGATCGATATTCCGGTTCGCGCCAGCGGCAAGATCGCCGGCACGCCAGGGTGTGTGTTGGTCGGACCAGCGGGCGTAGTGGAACTGAAAGAAGGTGTTATTCGTGCCGAGCGACATGTTCACATGAATCAAGATCACGCCAAGTTTTACGGCGTGAAGAACGGTGATCGGATGAGCTTGCGGATCCACTCGACCTGCACGACGTTGTTTGAAGACCTGCTGGTGCGTGCCGATGATACGAGCAAGCTGGAAGTGCATTTGGACACCGACGAAGGGAACGCGGCCGACCTGGATCACGCGACCAAAGTCGAGTTGATCAAACAAACTTAAAAGCCGCTTTGAAATAACGTCTTGCCAGTTGGTCGTCTGGCAAGTCGCAATGAGTACGACCAATCAAATGTCTGTGTAGTTAGTTGTTTTGTCTCTTACCGGAGTAAACCATGGCGAAAGTGCAAGAAGCGCTCGGAATGATCGAAACCAAAGGCTTCATTGCCTTGGTCGAAGCGAGCGACGCGATGATGAAGGCAGCAAATGTTGAATTTTTAGGCTGGGACAAGGTCGGCAGTGGGCTAGTGACGGCGTTTGTCACTGGTGACGTAGCCGCAGTCAAAGCCGCGACCGATGCCGGTGCCAATGCCGCCGGACGGATCGGCGAAGTGGTCAGCGTGCAAGTGATTCCACGCCCGCACGAAGATCTGGACGTGGTGTTGCCAGTTGGCCGAAGCGTATCGCGCGGTGCCGACTGAGTTGTAACCTGATTGCCATAAGGCATCTGCCTTAAGGCGTGCATTTTTTACTAGTCCATCTCACTTAGAACTATTCAAAAATATCATGGCTACAGCGATTGGATTGATTGAAACAAAGGGTCTGGTCTCGTTGGTCGAAGCGACCGACGCCATGGCCAAGGCTGCCAACGTGCAGATTGTCAAACGAGTCTCCATCGGTGGCGGTCTGGTGACCACCGTCGTGACCGGGGATGTCGGTAGCGTTCGCGCTGCCGTCGAAGCGGGTGCCGCCGCTGCTCAGCAAGTTGGTGAGCTGGTCGGCAGCCATATCATTCCGCGACCTGCTGACGGATTGGCTGCGGCCTACTTCACTTGAAACCTAGCCGCAGTCTCTTGATTGCGGCTGTGTCGATGGTGCTTTTGATTTCCTTGGCGCTTAGCAGATTGATCATGAAGATCCTCGTTGCAAATCTCGGTTCGACTAGCTTCAAGTACCGGCTCTTTGACATGACCGACGAGCGCCAACTGGCGCGCGGCGGCGTGGAACGAATCGGTGCCGCCAGCAGTCGTTGCTTTGTCGAGATTGGCGAGCGGCGCAAGGAACTGATCGTGCCGGTGCCAGACCATGCCGTGGCAGTTCGCAAATGTTTGGAGCAATTGACCGACCCGGTTGACGGTTGCCTGCAGGATGCCGAGGAAGTGGCCGCAATTGGTTTTAAGGCGGTGCATGGCGGATGGATTAGTGGCGTGCAACGGGTTACCCCCGACTTGCTTGTCGCTATGGAATCGATGAACGACGTCGCTCCGGCGCATAACCCGCCTTATATTACGGCGATGCGTCTGCTCAGCGAGCGTCTGCCAAAGATTCCTCTGGTGGCCGCGTTTGAAACTGGATTTCACGCGACGATTCCAGAGCATCTGCGAACGTATGCCGCCCCTTACGAATGGGCCGACCAGCACCAGATTCGTCGCTGGGGATTTCACGGTGCCAGTCACCGTTTTATCGCCGGTCGAACTGCGGAACTGCTCGGTCGCAAGGATCTGCGGATCATTTCGTGTCATCTTGGTGGATCCAACTCGCTGTGCGCCATTCGCAATGGCCAAAGTGTTGCCACCAGCATGGGCATGAGCCCGCAATCTGGCCTGCCGCATAACAATCGTGTGGGAGATTTTGATCCGTTTGCTTTGGCGGTGCTGATCAAGAAGACCGGTCGGACATTGGATGATCTGCTGGATGATCTAGCTGAGCGGAGCGGTTTGTTAGGGGTCAGCGGATTGAGTGGCGATGTGCGTGATCTGGAGCAAGCGGCGGGTGAAGGGAATGCTCGAGCGAAATTGGCGCTGGACGTGTTTACCAGCGGCATTCGGCATTACCTGGGTGCGTACCTGGTCGAGTTAGGGGGAGCGGACTGCATCGTCTTCACCGGTGGAATTGGTGAAAACAGCGTTGCCGTTCGACAAGCCGTTTGCCACAACCTGAGCGCGTTGGGAATTGAACTGGATCCAAATCTGAATAGCGGTGCTCGTGGTGAGACATCGATCCACAGCGCAGCAAGCAAAACTCAGATCTGGATTATTCCAACCAATGAAGAGCTAGTCGTTGCTCGTCAGAGTAGGGACTTATTGGGGAAACTCTGATCGCACAATCGGACTGCATTGGACAATAGAGAATACGACGGAGTATTGGCGTTGAACGTGTTGAAAGCGTTTCGCCGCATGCTCCACAATAACTGTAACAGTATCGGACCTTAAATATGTTTGTCGCAAAAGTCATCGGCTCGGTCGTCGCGACTCAAAAGGTCGAATCGATGGTCGGGCGTAAACTGCTGGTGGTTGAACCATACCGCCTGGAGCCGCAAGGGCGCGACTCGCTCGTCGGCACCGGGCGCACATTTGTCGCAGTCGATACTGTTGGTGCCGGAGAGGGTGAATACGTGCTGATCACGCAAGGATCTAGTGCCCGGCTGACGCCAGAAACCAAAACATTGCCGATCGACTGCGTCATCATTGGCCTGGTCGACACTGTACAGGTCGACCAGCATCAAGTGTTTCACCGCAACGATTAGCACACGCCTTGATCCACTTCAATTTATAGCCTGCCCAACAAATCATTCCCGCATACCAGTTAATCCTCCCAACGATACCCATCATGCAAGCCAACGAACAACTTATTCGCAACGTCGTGGAACAGGTACTCGCGCAGTTGAAGCCGGGCGTTCATTCAGGGAACGGCCGGGGCTACAACGGCCGTTTTGGAATTTTTCACGATGTGAACGAAGCGGTGGAAGCAGCCACGATTGCTTTTGAACAACTCAGCGAGCGATCGCTGGACGAGCGGCGTCAGATCATTGCTCATATCCGTCGGATCTCGATCGATCAATGCGTCGAGCTAGGTACGATGGAGATGAACGAAACTAAGATCGGTCGGCTGGAGCATAAGATCGAAAAGCTGAAAGCACTCGGCGAACGAACGCCCGGTGTGGAGTTCATGCGCAGCGAAGTTTTTAGCGGCGATCATGGTCTGGCAGTGATTGAACACGCACCGTTTGGTGTCATCGCGGCCATTACACCGGTGACACACTCGCTACCGACCATTACCGGCAATGCGGTCAGCATGATCGCCAGTGGCAACACGGTGGTGGTGAATCCTCATCCTAGTGGCAAGCGAGTTGCGGTCGAGGGTGTGCGACGTTTCAACGAAGCGATCTATCGCGACCTGGGTATCGACAATCTGATTTGCGTATTGGCCGAACCGACCATCGAATCGGCCGACCTGCTGTTCAAGCATCGCGGGGTGAAGCTGATCTGCGTGACGGGTGGACCCGCCGTGGCTAAGGCGGCGCTGCAGACTGCCAAACGAGCGATCGTCGCCGGGCCGGGCAATCCGCCGGTCGTAGTCGATGAAACGGCCGATCTGGACCGTGCGGCACGCTGCATTATTCAAGGTGGTTCGTACGACAACAACCTGTTGTGCATTGCCGAGAAAGAGGTGTTCGTTGTTGCCTCCGTCTTCGACCAACTGATGAGCTCGATGGAGCGTGCCGGTGCCGTGCGATTGAATTCGCGTGAACTGGACGCGTTGACTAAAAAGGCGATCGTCCAGACTGGCGAAGGGGAGCACCGCCACGATGTGGCCTGCAAAGAATTCATCGGGCAGGACGCCGCCGTGCTGGCTCGTGCGGCCGGTAAGCAAATCGATCCCAAGGTGGAACTGATCTTTGCCGAATCCGACGAAAACAACCCGTTTGTGCCTGTCGAACAGATGATGCCATTCATCCCCTTCGTGCGCGTTCGCGACGTGGACGAAGCCATTGCCAAGGCCAAGTTCTATGAGCATGGCTTCCGGCACACCAGCCTCATTCACAGTCACAACGTGCGCAATATGACCAAAATGGGACGTGCCTTGGACACGACCTTGTTCGTCAAGAATGGTCCCTGCATGGCATCGCTAGGACTGGGTGGCGAAGGTTACCTGTCGTTCTCAATCGCCACGCCAACCGGCGAAGGAGTAACGACCCCGATGACGTTTACTCGCGAGCGCCGTTGCTCGTTGATCGACGACTTGAGAATACTTGGCAAGGCTTAGAGTCGGCTGACAATCGCGACAATAAACAACAATCCATATGCAAATCGGTTTGGTAGTAGGAACGGCAACCTCCACAGTCAAGCATTCATCCATGAATGGCTGGAAGCTGCTGATCGTACAGCCGCAGTTGCGAGACGGAAAAACACCTGACGGCGAACCGGTGCTAGCAGTCGATCATTTAGGGGCCGGGCGAGGAGAACAGGTGCTGCTTTCCAGTGACGGGGCCGGAACAAGGCAGTTATTGAAGAGCGATACAACTCCGGTGCGCTGGAGCGTGATGGGAATTGTGGATTCATGAACGTGCAGGAAGCGGAAATTGAACAGATCGTTCGCGAAGTAATGCGGCAGCTGAACGCTGTAACGCCAGTGTCGAACGGTCAGGCCCTTACCGCGCCGCCGAACGGATCCACAACTAACAGTAGTCACGTTTTGGAACTGACGGCACGCGTAGTAACGCTGGCCGAGATTTCCGAAAAGTTGGTTGGTGTGCGACAGCTCGTTGTGCGGCGTGGAGCCGTTGTCACGCCAGCGGTGCGAGACCTGCTGAGAGAACGAAAGGTTGACCTCAGTTACCAAATTCAGAAGCCAACCGGTAAAGCTATTCCAGACAAAGCGACGAAGGCCGTAGCACGAACAATTGTCCTCGGCCTGGCAGATACAAAATACGAACCGGCTAAGTTGATTCAACTGTTGCGACAACAGGGTACACAGTCCGAGCGAGTCGCCAACTCGGGATTGTTGAGTGTGATGGATGAATTGAGCGATCGCGTGGCAATAAACGGCGAACTGGCAATCCTGCTCACGGGCCGTGCCCAGGCTGCGGTTTGCCTGGCCAATCGCCAGCGTGGAGTGCGGGCCATTGTGGCTGCTCAACAAAATGACATCAGCGACGGAATCAAGTTACTGGGGGCAAACATGATTGTGATCAACCCTGCTGGCCGTTCGCAGTTTGAACTACGGCGAATGGTCGAATTGTTTTGTCGACCGGAGTCACGAGACTGTCCCACAGACCTGCAACATCGGCTCGGTTAGTTTAACGAACAGCAAACGAAGCCATTACCATGCGAATCGGAAAAGTCATCGGAACGGTCACCCTCTGCCGCACGCATTCGGCGTTGAAAGGGGCGAGCTACCGAGTGGTCGTTCCGCTGTCGCTGGCCAATTTGCAGGGAGACCAGAGCAGCGTCGCCGAAGAGTTTGTCGTGTATGACGAACTGGGTGCCGGAATCGACAGCTTGATAGCAATCAGCGAAGGGGGCGAGGCGGCTCAGCCGTTTAGACCAGAGATCAAGCCCGTGGATGCGTATGCAGCGGCGATTTTAGATTCGCTGCAAATGGACTGATTCGACCAGATCACCACTGCGGACTACCCCGCAAGATTATTCAGATACCTAAAAAACCAAGAACACCGTTTCTCTAACGAAAACGACTGCTATGAATTTGCATCAGCTTAAAGAAGAGATTTGCGACATCGGCCGGCGAATCTACAACAAAGGTTTTGCCGCCGGTAACGACGGCAACATCAGCTATCGTCTTGGCGAGAACGAAGTCCTCTGCACGCCGACGATGGTCTCCAAGGGCTTTCTCAGGCCTGCCGATCTCTGCATCGTGGACATGGAAGGAAATCAGCTTTCGGGTCAGAAGAAACGGACTAGCGAAGTGCGGCTGCACCTGGCCATCATGAAAGCACGTCCAGAAATCAAAAGCGTGGTCCATTGCCATCCGCCGCATGCTACCGCCTTTGCCGTGGCGCGAGAACCAATTCCGCAGTGCGTGCTGCCGGAGGTCGAAGTGTTTCTTGGCGATGTGCCAATTACCAAGTATGAAACACCAGGGGATCAGGCCTTTGCGGACACGATTTTGCCGTTTGTTCACAAGTCAAACGTGATCATTCTGGCGAATCACGGCACCGTCAGTTTTGGCGAAACCGTGGAGAAAGCGTATTGGTGGACCGAAATTCTCGACGCCTATTGCCGCATTCTCATGCTGGCCAAGGATCTGGGCCGAGTTTCGTACTTCGACGAACCGAAAGCACGCGAGCTGCTCGACCTGAAGACCAAGTGGGGCTACACAGATGCCCGACTGGCTCCCGGAATGGAAAACTGCGACATCTGTGCCAACGATGTATTTCGCGATAGCTGGGCACAGTCCGGGGTCGCGCGGAAGGCATTTGAGGCTCCACCGGCGATGGGACCGAAAGCAGCCGCAAGTGCCAACGGTGCAGCCAATCCGGCAGCGGCTGGACTCGATCAAGAACAACTCATTCAAGCGATTACCGACCGGGTGATGGCGGCTCTTTCAGGTAAATAAACAAACCGAGTCGATCCATTTAAGCAACGCACACGAACAATCGAAACTCACAAGAGCGATTTACGATATGAAAGTTAGCATCATTGGTGGCGGTGGACTGGTCGGTTCTTGCACGGGCTTTGCCTTGCAGGCCGGTGGCATTGTGCGGCAAATTGCCATGCTCGATGCCAATGCCGAAATGGCCGCCGGGCAGGCATTGGATCTGCTGCATGGCACTTCGCTGATGGCCGATCAAATCATCAACGCCGGCGGCTACGAGCAGGTCGCCGATAGCGATGTGATTTGCATCACTGCCGGTCTGCGTCGCAAGCCCGACGAAAGCCGCCTCGACCTGATCAATCGCAATGTCGATTTGTTTCTCGGCATCCTCAGCGAAATCAAAAAGATCGGCACCAAGCCGGGGGCGATTGTCTTGGTTGTTTCTAACCCCGTCGATGTGTTAACCTATTTGGCCGCCGAGCGACTCAAGCTGCCAGCCCATCAAGTCATCGGGCTGGGAACTCAGCTCGATACACTCCGTTTTCGCAGCCTGATTGCGGATAAACTCGGTGCTCCACCGACACAGGTTGCTGCTCTCATACTTGGCGAACATGGTGACAGCATGGTGCCGATCTGGTCCAGTGCCACGGTCGGTGGCCTGCCGCTGGAAAAGTACCCCGGCTGGTCGCTCAATCTGG
>JAWXCH010000050.1:0-4429 GCA_034440595.1 Planctomycetota bacterium
ACCTCACAAAGTCGCAAGTCGTCCGCTGCGTTGCCGTCGGTCGCTTGGCGATTCCAGTGGATGCGTATGTCTGGCCTACGGATCGCAGTTACACCCGGCAGCCGCTGGTGGAACTGCACACGGTCGGTTCGCCAGCGCTGGTTGAGCATCTGTTGCAATTGACTTGCCAGCATGGTGCGCGATTGGCGGGCGCTGGTGAGTTTACGCTGCGTGCGTTTCTCTCGGGCAGAATCGACCTGCCGCAGGCCGAGGCGGTGCTGGGTGTGATTGACTCAGCCGATCGCCAATCGCTTGATACGGCGCTTGCGCAACTGGCCGGTGGTCTGTCGATACCATTGCAGGCACTGCGCGAAGAACTGCTGAATCTGCTGGCGGATCTTGAGGCAGGGCTGGACTTTGTTGAAGAGGACATCCAGTTTGTCACACCCGCAGCGCTGAATTCGCGACTTGAATCTGCGGTTCAATTGCTAACTCGGCTGAGCGAGCAATTGACCTCGCGTGGGGACTCTGCAGCAACAGTCCGAGTCGTGCTGGTCGGCATGGCCAATGTCGGCAAGAGCAGCCTATTCAACGCGCTGATCGATCAATCGTCGGCCCTCGTCTCACCGATTGCCGGCACCACGCGCGACTATCTCACCTGCCGCCTGCAGTGGAGCGGTGTCACGGTGGAACTGGTCGACACGGCAGGTATAGAACCTGTTACCCCGAGCGCCGCTGACATCCGAACAGTTAGCGCAGAAACGTCAGGGATCCATCACGCCGCTCAACATAAGACTGCACAACAATCCAGCCAGGCCGATCTGCGCATCCTCTGCCTCGACAGTTCGCGACGGCAAAATACCTGGGAATCTCAGCAACTCGACCGTGCAGATCAGTTCTTCGTGTGGACCAAATGCGATGCGGCCCAGAGTGTGATGCACGCGGCGCAAAACGTGCCACAGACCGCCGGATTAAGGACCAGCGCGGTGACAGGCGAAGGACTAGCCGAATTGCGAAAAGCAATTGTACAAAAAATGTCGGAACAGTCGCATTCATCGGCCGTTGAGTCGACAGTCCTCCGTTGCCGTGATAGCCTGACGCTGGCGCGAGATTGCCTGGCTCGGGCTGTGCAGCTAGCTGCTGACCGCGCAGGAGAGGAACTAGTCGCTGCCGAAATTCGCGCAGCACTTGCCGAACTAGGCAAGGTGGTCGGTGCGGTTTACACCAACGACCTGCTGGATCGAATCTTCAGTCGGTTTTGTATTGGCAAGTAGCGAATCAATGAACTGCGTACGGCCGATGCATGGCCGAGGATTCTGATATGTTCACCGTAGAAAGCAACAGCTTCACCGAACTCGATCAGACGCTGTCCGATTTGGCAGCAGCGAGTGTCCGATGGCGCGACACGTCCCTTGAGGATCGCATCGATCTGTTGCGACGGACCGTGCAAACAGTCCGTATGCAAGCTGACGAGTGGGTCGCTGTGGCGTGCCAGGCCAAAGGGATTTCCCCCGATAGCAATCTGGCGGCGGAAGAAATCTCAGCCGGGCCACTGGCAACGATTCGCTATCTGCAACTTTTGATCAATACGCTAGAAGCACTTGCTCAAAACAAGCCGTTACCAATCGTCGGCTCATTGTCGGAGGACACAGACGGACGACTGCTAGTACCAGTTCTGCCTGCTCGCGGGCTCTTTGACTCAATTGTCTTCCGCGGGTTCACGGCGCAGGTACGAATGCAGCAGGGGATCATGCCGGCCAATATCGCCGAGCATTGGGGTGCCTACTATCATCAAGCGCCCGCCGACCGACCAACCGGCGTCTCCCTGGTGCTGGGTGCCGGCAATGTTTCCAGCATCGGTCCGACCGATGCGCTGTATAAAATCTTTATGGACGGTCACGCCGTGCTGCTGAAGATGAACCCGGTGAATGATTATCTGCTACCGGTTTTCTACCAGGCGTTCGCACCACTGTTCCTGCGTCAGATTCTGTGGATTGTCAAAGCTGATAGTGCAATTAGCAGCTACATCGCACATCACAATTCGATCAACGATGTCCATATCACCGGCTCCATCGACACGCATCAAGCAATTGTCTGGGGTAGCAATCCGGCCGAGCGAGCAACACGGATAGCGGCGAACGATCCTCTGCTAAAAAAACCAATCACCAGCGAGTTGGGCAATGTGACCCCCTGGATTATTATTCCGCATAAATACACCGCCCGCGAGCTGGACTTTCAAGCAGAGAACTTTGTCACCAGCATCGTCAATAATGCGTCGTTCAACTGCATTGCCAGCAAGGTGCTTATCACGCAAGGGCAATGGCCGCAGCGGACGGACTTCATCAACCTTGTCCAGGAAATGCTTCAGCGCGTGCCGCGCCGGCTGGCTTACTATCCTGGCGCTGCCGATCGTTTTGCTCGCTTTGCCCAGACGGATGCATCGAAGGTGGAAAAGAATCTGCCGTGGACGCTCATTCCTGACGTGACTCCCCAGTCGCATCCAGAGCACTTTTCTTCAGAGTCATTTGTCTGCGTGGCGGTAGAGACTGCACTGGATGCAAATTCTCCCGAAGAGTTCCTGGAGAAGGCAGTCGACTTTGCAAACGACCGCATTGAGGGCACCCTTGGTGTAACCTTGATCGTTCATCCCCAGTTCCGTAAGCGGCGCGGCAACGAACAACGCCTGCGATCCGCCATCGCCCGTCTGCGGTATGGTACTGTCGCCATCAACCACTGGTCCGCAATTGGCTATGCCAACATGGGTTCACCCTGGGGTGGCTATCCCGGCGGTATGCTGGCGGACCCAAAAAGCGGCATCGGCTGGGTACACAACACTCTTTTGCTGGACGGGATCGAAAAGACAATCCTCGAAGGCCCGCTCACTGTCTGGCCCAAACCGGCCTGGTTTTGCTTTAATCGAAACGCCCGCGCCCTTTCCCGGCAGGCGGTTGAACTCTATGCAAAACCTTCCGTGCTGAGGCTACCTCGGCTATTGTGGAGTGCTGTCACCGCTTGAAAATCAACAACCGAAAGGCCGGTCCATCATGCATAAACCTCGAATCGTATATATTGCGGCGCTACTAGCGTCGGTCCTATTACTGGTCGCTGTTGTCACTGCGGCCCCTCCTGATACTCGGACCGTCAAGGCGAAAGCCGCGGTGAGTGACCGTGGGATCAAATCAGTCACAGATGTCCCTGGCCTGCCGCGTGTTCTCTTGATCGGCGACTCCATTTCGATTGGCTACACCGCCGATGTCCAGAAGCTACTCGAGACGAAGGCCAATGTGCATCGGATTCCGTTCAACGGTGGACCAACATCCAAGGCGTTGACCTATATTGATGCTGAACTAAAAGATAAGAAGTGGGATGTGATTCACTTCAACTGGGGACTGCACGATCTGGCGCGGCGTAATGGTAAAACGCCAGCAGTTCCACCAGATCAATACGAGAAAAACCTGACAGATTTAGTTACTCGACTGAAGAAATCCGGGGCAACTCTCGTTTGGTGCAGCACAACGCCCGTTCCCGATACGGACCTGAATCCGCCACGATTGGCTAGCGATGTGGTGAAGTACAATGCCATTGCCAAAAAAATCATGGACGCCAATGGGATTCAGATCAACGATCTGTACGCGTTTGCATTGCCAAAGTTGGGCGAAATACAGAAGAGCAAAAACGTCCATTTCACGGACGCCGGTTCGAAGGTGCTAGCTCAGCCGGTGGCCGAAGCGATTGAAAAGGCAATCGCCAAACAGGCCAAGCCAACGGATGCAAAATCCGCACCGTAGTCTCGTAGGTGCTACTGGCAAATCTCCCTGTGGCATATGGGCTTCCAGCCCATAAAGTATTCGTAAAGTCTCATTTCTCCGCAGTATTTCGGTGCTGGCATGTCCTATTGCGGCTGCCTGCGCAGTTTATCTTGCCGCAATACGCCCTTTCCTGTATTGAGGTGATTCCCGTTCGGGAAATTCACAGAGATGCTACGCGCAGACGGAATTTCATGTCCACCATTCGTTGTGCCTCGCGGCGCGGCCGCGTACTTTGGTTGCTACTGCTCAGCCCGCTGATTGCGGTCGCTTGCGGCTGCGCGACCATCGGTGCCTCGAACGAACGGACTTGGGCATCCGACCAGACTCTGCTGGCCACCGCCGATATCAAAGAAGACACCGTTCGGATCTCGAACATCCGCAACTGTGCCTACACCAGCGCCGAAGACTACGAGCTACGTTACTACAACAAGACTTTCGATCTCCGCAATATCCAATCGGTGGACTTCATCGTCGTTCCGTTTGCCGATATGCCATCGGTGGCGCATGTGATGCTTAGCTTCGGGTTTGTCGATGAAAACAAGAAGCAAGACTATCTGGCCATCTCGGTAGAAATCCGCCGCGAAAAAGGGGAGCAGTATTCTCCTATCAAAGGATTCATGCAGCAGTACGAGCTGATGTAC
>JAWXCH010000051.1:0-4927 GCA_034440595.1 Planctomycetota bacterium
AATGTGCGATGGCATCGAGTGCGGGCCGCGAAGTGCGTGCTGCTTTAGCACGGCATTCATTTCGTCACGGTATTTGAACCAGACATCCGCATGCGGATGGTCGCGGTATTGTTCAAACCAAGGGCCGCCATTGGTGTAGTGAATCAATTTAGTATTGGCATCCATCCAGTCAAGCGTGTTCCAGGTCTTGGGTAGCTCGCCAATCATCGCGTCAGGGATATCCTGAAAGCGATGCAGGTAGGCACCGGTCTGAGTTTCGACGACCTGTTTGCTCCAGATCTTTAGCTTGGCACAGTCCATCAACATCATGCTGGACCAGTTCTTGCGTGGGTAGCTCGTCTGCACGGCACCATACATCTTTACGGTGTTGGTCGGTGAATAGTCGTGTTGGACAACACGCAACGCGTACGGCCCCATGTCCAGTTCGGCCAGCTCGCGAACGTCGGCAAAGCAGAGCATGTCGTTGTCCAGGAAGAGCGCCTTGCCACGAAAGTTGCAGAGGTGCGGCACCAGGAAACGCGAGTAGGTGAACTCGGTCGATGCGAGTGGATCGTGCGTCCGGTTGAGGCGCAGCTCCTCCAGCTTCAGAAAGCGAATTTCCAGAGGTATGGACGAGTGCCGGGACAAGCTATAGCGAAGTACGTTGGCAGGTTCTGGAAAGCGAGAATCCCAACCGATGAAAATCCGCAGCATGGCAACGCCCTTTGAATGAGTTCCAACAGGTGATTCGGCGAAGTGGCTGATTGACCACGCCACCGGCTTGCACATATCAAATCGACCAGAACGGCGGCGGAATTAACGGAAAAATCCTCAAAGTCACCGTAGCTTCGCAAACAGTGGTAACCCGGGGGTGTGGGTAGTTTGAGCTGGCGACTTCTTGGGTTTTTACCTTGGTCGCACGTCACAGCGGCCGCGGCCGGCAGTATGGGTCATTGTCCGAAAACAAATGATTCCTCTTTAAACCGTTACCAGGTGCCAAAATGCGAACTAAAATCCTCACTACCGTAGCTGCCATCCTGCTAGTGACACTTTATGTGGTAGCACCAGAAATCGGCAAGCTTTGCGTCTTTTTGGCGATATTTACCGGCTCGATCTTGCGACTGACTGGCCTGATCGGAAAACCGGCGGCGGTCCGTCAATCGTTGCGCGAAGCAGCGGTTCAAGCTGCGACCCCGACTCCAAAACGCGTGCCGGATCGGGAGTTTCTTTATCCTCGGTTCCACTGGGCGGCCAAGGGCCTGCTCTGGCTGCTCGGCCTGTTCCAGTCGAGTATCGGCCTGGCAATGCTGTTTGGCGCGACCGGTGACCTGGGCCTGCGGATCGGCGTTTCAGCGCTCCCACTGCTGGGTGCCGGAATCATGTTTTGGCTAGCGATTCGTATTCCACGAATGCAAGTGCGGATTGGAGCCGAAGGGATTGAATCGCGGCAGTTACTGGGCACCTATCGAATCGCCTGGGACGAGATTGTGGTCGTCAGCAAGATCGACTACTTGATGCGAGGTCAGTACCACTCCTCAGCACACAAAGTCTATTCAAAGACCACGACCATCACGATTGGCGATCGCCTGCTGGGCTACAACGAACTGCTGGAGATCATCAATGAGAATCGCCCGGAAACTGTTGTACATGGTCAGGCGGCCTGATTTTAGAAGTACATAGAGCAAGCAATGTTTGGTTTCAGAATGTGTTCTCATCCATTTTTTAAGGAGTGTTGTATGTTACGACAGTTTTTTGTGGTTGCGGCGGTGATGATTGCAGGAGCGTTTCAAGCGAACGTCAGTCAGGCGCAGGAGTTTCCTGGTTTGGGAGTAGGGGGCATGTGGGCGGCGAATGCGGAGTTTGAGCGGAACTTTGATCATTGGGCGCGTGTCGGCAGCTATCACGCCGCACTGATGACTCCCAACGACCAACCACTGCCGTTCAATGCCATGACAATCTCCAATTCGCTGAGCGACGGGATGCGAGCTTTTGAAGGCTACAACAACAATTGGCACGTCAACAGTCGCCGCACGACCGACGCAATCGAACGTTGGGACGACGGCGCGATTCGCGAAGTTGCTCCCTACGCTGATCCGTACGGTGGCAACCGAATGATGCTACCTTACGGTCCTGACTCGTACTATCGCGATCCGGCCGGATACGTCTACCCGCACGGCGATCCGAATTATTATGGCGACAATATGTATCTGACGGACTGATCTAGTTGAGTCATTCGCCAACGAGCCACCTGCATGGTCATCTTGCAGGTGGCTTTGAGCGTTTGCGATGCTCCCTCATTCGCCGCACGTTCTGGCCAGGTCTCGTAGATACTCCAGTGCCTCTTCCAAGCTGGAAGTATCCGCACCGGGAGTTCTGTCGCCGCGATCGCAACGGGCCAGCACCATCAGCTCTTCGTAGCTTTCGTGGGCTTGCAACCGCGAGCGTTGTTTTTGACCGAGCGATCCATCGCGGATACCGTGGGCATCCATGTGATGCTTGATCAGCCAGCCGGTACGCGGGGTGATGTACTCGGCCAGCGATTCCAGCCCGGCCTCGACGTGGTTGTATGGGTCGATGGCCTTGCCGACATCGTGCAGCAAGGCGGCAAGGAGCAGTTCCTCGTCGTATGGCAGTTCCGCGCAGGCCAGATCAAAGACCTGTAGCGAATGGTACAGCGCATCCCCCTCTGGATGCCACTTGGGATTCTGCTTCACGTTCTCAAGAGGCAACAGCAGCATCTCATAGATCTGAAAGCGGTCGACTTTGCTCTCGGCTTCGATTTGTGCTTCGTCCAGGTCGATGCCGGGATACTCCTGCTGCAAGAACGCTTCCAGTTCAGTAATGTTGGCACGTTCGATCGGCTTGCCGGTGATAGAGCTGCGGAAGTTGACATGTGCCTGATTGGCCGCATAGATCGTCAGCTCAATCGGAAACCGGTCCTGCAACTGGATGTGCGTAAAGACGCGCTCTTCGTTGTGCTTGCGAACTCGTTTTCGCTCGACATCAAAAATCATCCCTTCGGCCTCCAGCGCACCGGCGACTGCTTCGATGCTGTCGGAAAAGAGGTGGATATCGATGTCGGAGCCTTGGCGGATGTGCCCGGTGAGGGTGCTGCCGATCAGGCGAGGACGGAACGCTTGTAAGATCCGCATGATGCGGAGCGCCTCGATCCGCATCTCGCGCAAATTCTGCTGGCGGCGGTCACCCTCGTGCAGCCTGGCAAAGAGTTGCACCTGCTCGCGGATTTCGGCATTGCTGGGCATGTCGGAGGGCTTGATCCAGCCGCCGCCGATGCGTTTACCGGCCTTTTGTTTGGCTCGGTAGTACTCCGACTCTTCGCGCGCGTACATTAAGCGCGCTGCTTCAAAGGCGATTTGCCTTCGTAATCGATCATTTGACATGGAAAGAATCGCTGATTTGAAGCCCGTTCGTGCGGCGCGGGGCTGCGGATTTTATAAGGAGAATGCTGGCTGGAGGGCAAGCACTGGCGGTGCCAGTGGCACACGGGGCTGATTAGCACTGGCAGAGCCAGTGGCACACATTCGTTGGCACACATTCGTCAAGCAAGCTCTATCACTGCCTACTGGCATCCAGGCGAACGGTCCCTTTTTGCGGGCCGATTTCCCGGACGCGAAGATTACGCAGCCCGGCGGTCGTTTGCCAGGAAGCGATTCCGAACGGTTTGGAGAGGTCGACTTCGGGCCGGATCGAAATTTTGTGGCCTGCCAGTTTTTGGTCGACCATCTGTTCGTCATCGATCCAGCATTCGATCTTTTCCGGCGTTACCTTGACGCGGACTTTATACCACTGGCCTTTTTTGAAATCCTTCCCTTTAGTGGTTTCATTGTTGGCAGCATCCTGACCATCGATGCTGGACAGGCCGCAGACCATGCCTCCCCATCCGCCTACAATAAATGAGCAGGGAGAATCGCCGACTGGAAAAGTCATACCGCAGAAAAAATCGGTGCCATCGATTCGCTTGGCCTCCAGAGTGACTTCGTAGTTGGTCTTGGGAAAATCCTTGGTCCAGGTGATTCCGGTGGCACCATCGCCGAAGCCAAGGACGACTGTCTCATCCTTCTGAACTTCGATTTCTCCCTGAGTACCAAAGTTCGGAATTTTCCAGCCGTCGAGATCCTTGCCGTTGAAAAGGGGTTTGCCGGACTCTATTGCTTTTTTGTCGGCTGGCGATTTGCTGGAAGTCTTTGCTTTCGCAGGTGCGACGGGTTCGGCAGCAACTGAAACGCCGCTCAAGCAGAACAGTAACGCGAACGACCAGGCGAATTGGGACAGTCTCATATGAAAGCTCCTCGGAAACTTGAGTTCAGGTTTCCTATTAGAAGCAACGCAAGAGCAGAGGTCAAATCCGCCCGCGAAATGAGGAGTACTGCGTTCGACCTTAAAGTTCAGGTTGAAACTGCCCTAAATTCTGGGCACTGCTGGGCAAGCCAGCAGTGGCACCCGAGCTACTAACTTTGACAAACCACAGCGGATATTGGCCCGACGGGCTCACCGCCGGAAGACTTCATCCGGCTGTCGGATGAGGGCCGAGAAGTTGGGATCCTCGCGGTGGACATATGCCAGGCGGTTGACCCGAGCGGCGGCGCGGGTTTCTTCAAAGCTGCGGCTGTTGTCGATCAGGCCGACTTCGTACGCCAGGCGATCCGAGTAGCCCGGCAGGAGTACTTGGAAGTTGTAGACCACGCGGCTTGGCCAGAGATTGTTGACATGGCTGACGACGTTGGTCGTGCAGTTATTGGTCACGGTGTTGTAGAACTCTGGTTTTTTGGCCAGTTGGTTGGCACGGTCGAGCATATCGACGAATAATGCGCGCGATTGCTCCGGGCTGGCCAGCGTCCGATAGACCAGCACATCGTCCAGACGGTGGATGGCACGCAACTGAATGACGTCGCGTTCGTCGGCAACGACGTACATCAGCTCGTACTGC
>JAWXCH010000052.1:0-11019 GCA_034440595.1 Planctomycetota bacterium
AGTTGGTTCTGGAGATTTCAGACCGCTTTCTGGATGTTGCAACCCAGATTTTCGGCAACTGCCCGCACAAAAGACCTAGAGACCAACTAGAAAAACCCCCCGTACCCTGTGCCGGAGTCATTATAGGCAGAATCGACAACAGAATGCAATCAATTTCGTCAACAAAACAGCCACACTTTGGTGGGGGTGAAACGGCCTCGAACTCTGGCCAGTGTTGATTGCAATGATCTTGGTTGAATGGAGATGGTCTTTTCGCAGTTGGTAAATAGAGACAGCGTGGCCGACAGAATCGGCCACGCTGTGTTTTGCTTACTTACAATATCACTGGCAGACTGGCTTTTACGACCGGGCAGCACGGCGCGATTTAGCACGCATTGCAATTAGGCCCACGCCAGCCAGGCCGAAAAGCAGCCACGTCGCCGGCTCTGGCACTGCTGCGACATTCGGCTGATTACCTTGTCCCCAACCACTAATACGCATCCTAATTTGAAGTAGCGCGTTGGACGTAGCTGGCGGCGCAGACCGTTTTGACGGTTTCGGCGTCGAGAACGGCTGCTCGCCAGGCGTTCATGGTGGCTTCTTCGAGGGCGTCGTAGTCGTGGTACGACCGATTGCTCCAGTAGTGGCTTTTCAAATAGTGCCACAGGTTCTCGATCGGGTTGAGTTCGGGACTGTAGGCGGGCAGTTGCAGGAGCGTGATGTTGTGCGGCGTCCGTACCTGCTTGCTCGTGTGGAAGCCTGCCCCGTCCCAAACCATGACTGCATGTTCGTGGGCGGGAATGGTTTTTGAGAACTGTTCGAGAAAGATATTGATCACTTTCGAGTTAAGCTGGGGGCTGAGCAGCCCATCGGCGTGCCCAGTTTCAGGACAAACGGTCGCAATCACCCACAGATAGCCGTATTCGGTCTGACGAACGGCCGTGGGGCGCGACCCGCGCTGAGCCCAGACGTTGGTCAATGTTCCCTGCTGGCCAAAGCGTGACTCATCTTGAAAGTAGACGCGGAGTCGCTTGCCGGCGTGCTCGGCGGCGATCGTCGCCAGCTTCTCAGGCAACGCTTGCTTGAAGGCAGCGATGTGTTCTGGGTTCGACTTGCGATGCCGTGGCCGAGGACGCAGGTACGAATAGCCCAGACGATGCAACAGCCCATAGACGCTCGCCAACGAACGCAGCAGGCCAAACTCGTCGGCCAGAATTCGCCGGAAGTCTTTGCCACGTAACGAGCAAACTTCGTCTTGCTGAGTCGGTCCCGCTTCGATTCGC
This sequence comes from Planctomycetota bacterium, assembly GCA_034440595.1. Lineage (GTDB taxonomy): Bacteria > Planctomycetota > Planctomycetia > Pirellulales > JALHPA01 > JAWXCH01. Next base: position 1,263 of record JAWXCH010000052.1, read on the forward strand.
TCTCGTACGTCGGCTTCCTGTTCTGGCGTCAGTGGAGAACGCGACTCCCGGCCACGAAGGTCATCGAGCCCCGCCAAGCCTCCTTGATTAAATCGCCGCACCCACCGTTGGCAGATCCGACGCGAGAGGCCGACCGCCATTGCTACCGCGGGCGCAGTCCACCCTTCGACCCCCAAAATGATGATTCGCAGCCGCCGCGCCCGATCCGCGTTTTTCTCGACGCGTTCCAGTCGCTTCAGCTCCACCAATGACAAGCGGTCCTTGATCTTCACCTCGACCTCCATGTTTATGAGATCGAGGTATCATGATGGGTATTCCAGGAAAGCGCCAGGGGATGCGCGCTATTTCAAACTGGAATCCGTATAAGTACCTTGTTCAAGTCACCCTGGCCAACGGAACCGCTTCCATCAGGATCCGCCAAAGGATCCGCAGGCGGTACACTCTGGCCCCAGTTGCCAAGGATCAAATTCAAATCGCTCTGACCCACGAAGCCGTCGCCGTCCAGATCGCCTTCGAGGCTTTGTGGAATCACCTCAAACTTGAACTCCCGCATCCACACCGAGCGGTCGCCGCCGTCGGAAAACAAACTGCCGAAGCCAACGCCCTCAATTTGTTGCAAAGCGACATACTGACTATTAGGGTGCTTTGGCATATCCATCTTGACGCCATTCCAGGTCAACGACCAAGGCTGGGTACTCAGCTTCGACGGGTTGTACTCGATCGCGATGGAGTTAAAATCCTGTGCGATGACGGTGGTATTGAACATGGTCGATAGGGTTGCATTTGCATCATCAAACGACCAGTCGGCGCGAGGCACGAAGTTTTGCACAATTCCACCATTCTTGAACAGAATGAAGTCCGTGATAGGGGCATTCGCTCCCGTCCCTCGGAATCCAAAGAACATATTGTTGAAGTTCAATGGACTGGCCTCGGGACCACCGGTTGGCTTGGCAAAGGTCGCGGAGATCCTGAGAATATCGGTACTGCCGGTTAAGACCATTTGATGCGGCAGGAAGATCGAATCGTATCCCGGCCCAGTTTTCCATTCCAGCACTCTTCCTACGGGCACCCCAAAAGGGTCTTGCTTGATCTGCGCATGGTGTTGATCCGGGCCGAATTGGCCATAGTAGGTCGCCCCGGTCGTCACGATATTCGGTGTTACGGGAATTTCGTAAATGCTGGTCGGTTCTGTCACCGGCTGCGTGGTGTAGTCGTCGTGGAAAATGACCTGTGCTGTGGCTTGCGATCCAGCGATGGCAACTGCCAGGCTGCTCAATAAGCACACGCTGGCGTTTCGTAGCATTTTTCGCATATAGCGATACTCCTGTTTAAATGATGCCCTAGGAAAAGAAATCGGCGATGCGCCTCGGTATCCGCTCACAGTTGAATCAGTCTATGCAGATGCACGCGGCCGAAAACGAAACGTGCTGCCTGGGAAAATCACCATGCATGAAACGATTGACTGAGCAGCAAGCGAACTCGAAAACAAAGCTGGTCAAAATCGAACGACTTTGACTACTGACTGCAACGCAAGTCCGATTCTAATTGAGAACTCTTGGCATAGCAAAATCAAATGCAGGAAATACTTAGCAAAATTTATGCCGTATCGTACTAATGTTTTCGACACTGATATTATTTTGACAGTTTCGATAAAATCGCATTCGCCAAGCCTAACTGGTCCGTCGAATTCGTCGACGCTGTGTCCAAGCAAGGCCGACTCCGGCCAGTCCCATCAGCAATAAAGTTGCTGGTTCTGGCACTGCTTCAATCGGCGGTGTTCCTTGTCCCCATGTACTGAGAACTGCGTTCAAATCATCCTGGCCGATGAACCCGCTATCGTCGGCGTCTGCCAATGGATCAGCAGGTGGTACACTCTGTCCCCAATTACTAAGGATCAGATTCAGGTCGTCCTGACCTACGAAGCCATCGCTATTCAGGTCACCAGCGATCGGTGGTGATCCTGCCTGTGAAATGCGCTCAAACTTGAAGTCTCGCAGCCACATCGTGCGGTCCTGATTGGTGTCTGCACTGTAAGTACCAAAGCCGACACCGGTTATCTGAGTCAGTGGATTGTAGTCAATGAAGCCACCTAAATTCGGGAAATCCACCGTGACATTATCTGGACGAGTCAGCGACCAAGGTTGTGTACTGACCTTGAGAGGATCGTACTGAATCGAGTAAGTGCCGAACTCAGTCGCATTGGTTTCACCAGGGAGTTCCAAACGCCCTTCGTCAATGCTCACATGTTCATTACCTGGAACATATGCGCGGACATATCCGCCACTTTCAAATCGAAAGAATGTATCCAGTTGGCCTGGTTCGTTTTGCGAAGAGCCGGTGTTACCGGTGCCCCGGAATCCGAAAATCAGGTTATTGAAGTCCCACACACCGCCGGTCGGCTTGCGAAACGTAAACATCAACTTAAGCTTATCGGTATTGCCGGTCAAAGTCGCCGCGTAGGGCAGAGAAACGGTCGCCTTAAAGCCAGGCCCGCCGTCCGTTTTTACATCCAACACCTGAAAGGGGTAATTGATGTTACCGGCGGGCGCAACAACGTCAGCATAATTCAAATGCTCGCCTTGCCCTCCTTCGCCATAGGTAAGGCCGTAAACACCGCCGGGCACATTAACCACGTTCGGACCGAACCCGATTGTGCCACCCTGAGCGGTGCGTGTGGTGTAATTGTCTTGATAGATTACTTGAGCGCACACGCTCTGCACGCTGGTCAGGGACGCCAGACTTCCGATCAATGCCAACGCTGTAAAATTGCAAACCGATCGCATTCTGAATTCTCCTGCCAAACAGTTCACCGGATCGTCATGCTTTATTCCGACCTTAGACGGGCCATCCCCCGAGGGGCTGCAATCACCCGCCAGTATAATATTGGGCGTTCCCGCATTGCAGTGAAATTGTAAACAATAATTCGATTATCTTTTTTTCGGCCAGAAAATGGGTATCGAAAGGGGACAGAACCCTCGGGAGCAGAGGCCGGATGCCAAACACCGCCCAAATGCCCTGACGTTATAGTGATCTGTGTACCCTCAGCCGGCCGATGCAAGCACGGGCATTCTGGCAGCAGATGGATGCAATGTAGCCCTACCGCTCGCACTCGCTGGATGACCAAAAAAACAGCGTGGCCGAATTGATCGACCACGCTGTGGTTTTGCTTACATCACAATTAGTGCAGACTAGCTCACTTCGCCCTGTTGGCGCGACGCGAGCGAACAAATGCAACCAAGCCAACTCCGGCCAGGCCCATCAGCAGCACGCTGGCTGGTTCTGGCACTGCCTCAATCGGTGGCTGTGCAATGCGTTCGAATTTGAAGTCTCGCATCCACATCGTGCGGTCCTGGTTGGTGTCTGCGCCGTAGGTACCGAAGCCCACACCGGTTATTTGCGTCAATGGATTGTAGTCGATGAAGCCACCCAAGGTCGGGAAATCGAAAGTGGCATTATCAGGTCGAGTGAGCGACCAAGGTTGTGTACTGACTTTCAAAGGATCGTACTGAATCGAGTAGGTACCAAATTCAGTCGCATCGGTTTCAAAAGGGAGTTCCAAACGCCCGTCGGTGTCGCTCACAGCAACGTTGCCGGGAACATAGGCGCGGACATATCCACCACTTTCAAAGCGAAAAAAGGTGTCCAGTTGGCCCGTTTCCTTTTGAAAGGAGCCAGGATTGCCGGTGCCAGTGAATCCGAAAATCAGGTTATTGAAGTCCCACACACCGCCGGTCGGCTTGCGAAACGTAAACGTCAACTTAAGCTTATCGGTATTACCGACCAGATTCGCCGCGTACGGCAGCGAAACCGTCGACTTGAAACCAGCACCGCCGTCCGTTTTTACCGATAACACCTGGAATGGGTAATTGCCGGGACCCTGCGGTTCACCTACGTCGGCATAATTCAGATGCTCGCCTTGACCACCTGCTCCCACGGTCTGGGCGTAAACACCATTGGGCACATTAACGACATTTGGAGCGTGATTGGGCTGACCAATAATGCTACCATGCGGGATGTGCGTGGTGTAATTGTCGTGATAGATCACCTGAGCGCTTAGGCCTTGCCCACTGGCAACAAATGCCAAGCCCCCGATCAATGCCAGTGCTGTGAATTTATAGACCGATCGCATTCTGAATTCTCCTGAAGTCAATTTTGATTCTTTTCTGTCGCGTTGCAATGAGCTGACCGCCGATGACGGAGGCAGCCCGCATTCGGCACGCTACTGATCTGAAGTAAGACAAGTACCCATCTATTCTGTCCTCACTCCGCTGCGCGGGGATTACCGGAAACGGAAGCACCGATAATACGTTGCCCGACCACGGCTACACCGCAACGTGCGACCCACGCAAATTCCCCCAAAGGGTGGCAATTACCTGACAGTATAGTCTTGGACCCTCTGCCATTGCAATGAAATTGTATACAATATGTCGAATTTCTTTTTGGCGGTCGGATCCATCTGTTGACAAAAAAAGACTATCTCCTCGCAGCCGCATAAAACGCGACCCAAACACCTTGCTATTCCAGTAAGTGCTGCGGCCAGAGAGTGTGGGCAGGAGGATAGCCAATCGCGGAACTTGGCCCAGAGCCTTCGTTTCCACGCAGATGATGTGGCTCAAAGCCCAAGAAAGCGTGGCTAAAAGGATTCCGGCCACGCCTTTGGAAGTAGTAGAACTCAGCACGAATGCCAGGGGAAAAACTAGCCGGCCTGCCGTACACGAAATCGCATCACCGCCAGACCCATACCCGCCAAGCCCATCAGTACTATCGTTGCTGGCTCAGGGACTGGCGATATAGTCGCAGTCCCCTGCCCCCAGGCACTTAAGACGACATTCATATCACTCTGGCCAATGAAGCCATCGCCCGAGGCATCCCCATGCAGCAAATTTCCGGGGGTAACGCTCGTTCCCCAACGTGCGAGAACTAGGTTCATATCAAGCTGCCCGACAAAGCCGTCTCCGTTCAGATCCCCATAGAGGGGCTGGGGAATAACCTCATATTTGAAATCTCGGAGCCAGGCAGTGCGATCCTGATTGGTGTCTGAACTAAAACTGCCAAACCCAACACCGTTCATCTTGGGCAACGCGGTATAGGTGGTATTCGCGGCCTTTGGAAAATCGCTCTTCACTCCGTTCCAAGTGATTGACCAAGGTTGCGTGCTGACTTTCAAAGGATCATACTCGATCGAGACGGTATTGAACGAGCTGGCATTCGCGTTACTGTCCAGAGTGAAGGCCGAGGCATCTGTGTTACTGCCTAGAACAAAGGGACGGACCAGCCCTCCATTTTCAAACCGAAAGAATGCGTCCAAGTGTGCATCGTTGACTGCGTCGGTGCCGACAAAGCCAAATATTAGATTATTGAACGCTCTGGTATTGGCCGGTGCGGGCTTACGAAAGGTAAAAGTCAGTTTGAGAATGTCTCGCTTTCCGGTCAGGTCAACATTGTACGGCAAGTAAAACGAAGTCTTGGAACCGGTACCGCCGGGCGTCTTGGTTTCCAGCGTCTGGCCGATGCCATTGCCAGTTGCACCATGATTGCCGACGTTCGCATACTCCAAATCGTCGCCGTTCCAAACAGATGCCTCGGTTAGCCGATAGGTTCCCGTGGCACCGCGATTAACGATGTTCGGTATCTGGCCGATGATACTGCCATGCGCAGGTCGCGTGACGTAGTTGTCATGATAAATGACCGCAGCGTGCAATGTCTGGCCCAGGACCGCAATCGCAACAATCCCGACACAGGCGAGTTGAACACACCGCCATATATAACCAAGCCGCCAAACGAAATGCATTCTGCATTCTCCTGCAACAATCCTGGGCAATTCACGAACGCCGAGCCAATCGGCATCGATCACGCGGCGCTCGCCTGCCGATTGGCAGGTTCGCTGGCAATCATGACTGCTAGTTCAGACTACGCTGCACGGCGCGAGCGAACTCGCATCGCAATCAGTCCAATTCCGGCCAGTCCCATGAGTAAAACGGTTGCCGGCTCAGGCACCGCGGCGACAGGAGGATCGCCCTGTCCCCAGCTGCCAAGCACCAGATTCAAGTCACCCTGACCGATGGAACCGCTGTTATCAGCATCAGCCAAGGGATCGCCTGGAGGGACAGCTTGCCCCCAACTGCCGAGGATCAAATTCAGGTCGGTTTGGCCGACAAAGCCATCGCCATCCAAGTCGCCAGGAATACCCGGATCAGGCTGTGGAATGACTTCAAATTTGAAATCGCGGAGCCAGGCAGTGCGATCAGTGCTGTTGGATGCACCGAAGTTACCGAAGCCAACGCCCGTGATCTGCTGAATTGCAGCATACTGCGTGGCCGCGTGTTTTGGAAAATCAACTTTGAGACCATCCCAGGTCAACGACCAGGGTTGCGTGGCGACCTTCGTCGGATCATATTCCATAGAAATGGTTGCAAACACTTCGGAGTTGGAATTCAAGTCTATCATTTTAAGACTTGATGCGGTGATGCTCGTATTACCGTTGTTGGATCCGACTCCTGGCACAAAGGGGCGCACTACTCCGGTAATTCCAACACCGGAGACATTTTGAGCCGACTCCAACCTGACGAACGCGTCCAGGACGTTGGTGTCAACTATGGCAGGGTCCGCCCCTGTGAATCCAAAAATCAGGTTATTGTAATCCCACAATTTGTAGTCATTGCCAGGAGCCGGTTTGCGAACCGTCATAGTCAGCTTAAGAATGTCTGTGCTGCCAACCATATTTTTATTGTACGGCAGGAAAAACGACGTCTTCGAGCCTAAGTCTAACGCGTTTGCGCCACCAGGGGCCTTCATCTGGAGGACCTGATAAGGGTAATTTCCCGGGGCATGTGGTTCACCAATTTCGATGTACGTCAAGGCATCTCCGGACGGGGCCGAAGCATTGGTCACTTGGTAAGTTCCACCGGTCGTCACCTCGTTCGGCGTTTGTCCAAGAATATTCCCATGGACGATTCGCGTGGTGTAGTTGTCCTGGTAGATGACCTGTGCGTGAACGCTACTCATACTGGCGAAAACCGCCAGACCGCTAATCATGGCCAGCTTAGTAAATTGATAAACCGAGCGCATCCTGAAGTCTCCTAAATGAATTTTAAATCTTCCCGATGAGTTCCGAAATTTTGAATGCAACGCTTCAGCCATGAACTTGGCAATGCGCCAGTTTCATGCGCCCGACTTGCTTCCACTGCGAATAGACAAATGCCCCGTTTCTAACAATCTATGCTGCACCTACTGGTCCCAAACTGAAACGTCTTCTGCGAACGCAGAGCTAAGACTAATAGGGTACATCCCCCGGACGCGGTAGTCAGTCACCAGTATAGTATCGCTGGTTGCAGGATTGCAACGATTTTGTTAACAGAAATGCCAAGTTCTTTTTCTTGGATGGCAAACGAGCTGGCGATCGAGGCGACAAAGTCGCGCCTGTTTTCGCTCTGACCACGCTATCATGCGTTAAATTGTCCAGTTATTGAATGCAAAAAGCGTGGCCGAAACTGGTTCGGCCACGCTGTTAGGAGTCAGCTAGTTAGGTATATCCTGGTGGATTCCTAAGCAAATGTTAACGCTCTAGGCGACTTTTCGCGTGCGCAGGCGGAGGGCCACCAGACCGACACCAGCCAAACCGAATAGCACCATGCTGGCTGGTTCTGGAACGGCAGTAACTGGAGGCTGAATACCTTGTCCCCAAGTGCCCAGTACGGCATTCAGGTCGTCTTGGCCGATCTGGCCATCGTTATTGAAATCTGCCAGTGGATCACCGGGAGGGACAGCCAGTCCCCAATTACCGAGGATCAAGTTCAGGTCGTTCTGGCCGACAAAGCCGTCGCCGTCGAGGTCACCGTCAATCGGTGGCGGTCCACCCTGCGAAATTCGCTCGAACTTGATCTCTGTCAACCAGGTCGTTGAGGAATTGCCACCACTGCCGTAGGAGTTCCAGTGCCCGAATCCAATACCACCAATGCTGGTGATTGGACTATAGTTACCGCCGTCCACTATCAGTTGCTTGTCACCTTCGATTTCGATCGACCATGGCTGCGTGGCCACATTCAATGGGTTGTACTCAAACGCAATCGTGTTGAAGCTCGAGGTGCTAAACGGGCTCCACGTGGTGTAGGGAGTGCTGCTGCCTCCACCTGCTGAATTATATGCCTCAACGCTGCCTTGCTTGAACACTAAGAAACCCGCACCGCCGGGCACACCAGAGTTGCCCGTTCCGGAAAAGCCCATTATGAAATTGTTCAAGTGCCCTGCAGATTTGCGCATAGTTACCTCGAACCGCAAAATATCCGAAGTAGAAGTGGGGTCGTAAGCGTACGGAAGGTACGCGGAGTTAAAATGATTACTCGCGGTAAATTCCAACATTTGTTGGCCGCCCCAATACGGGTTCGAGAAAACGTTTGCCTGGGCAACATCTTCGACTTGGATTCCGTAGGTGGCTCCACCCGTGTTCTGAATGTTTGGCGATGTTCCAACTATGCTCCCCTGATTCACCCGAGCCCCAAAATCGTCATGGAAGATCGTCTGATCCGCCTGAGCAGACTGAACTCCGGCCGAGACCAATCCGGCAATCACTGCCGAACAAAAAAATAGACTTCGCATTCTCATTCGCCTGTCTCCCAAAAAAATTAATTGCTAAACCGGCTGAATCGCAGCCAGGCACGTTGATGCGATTCGTCACATGACGGTCGCTCCGAGCTGTTTACTCCTACCGCGATTGTAACGAGACTTTGCCAATCCTCATAAAGATTAGCCAGAAATTTTTCAAAGTTTTTTGAGTACAACATAAGCCGTTGGTCAGGATTTCTACTATGGACGACCTGTTTCTATGCTCCTAAGCGACGCTCGCGAAGGCAAAACTCTCGCAAAAACAGTGAGCTAGAGAATTGCATACAATATTCACGGTTGCCCGCACCGGCGGAAAACGTGACACATCGCCGCTAAAACGCGGAAATTAAAGCGAGTCAGTCCCGTGCAGTCCCGTTTGTGCTCATCGCCGCCAGCACCGCTTGCAGCAATCGCACCAATAGGGCGATTACCATTCCAACCGCTGCACCCGCTGGCATCAAGAATGTCAACAATCCGGGCAGAAGCCAAAGAGAAGCCAGAGGCGCTATGGGGTTCACCACGTCCGGGGGCAAAATATTCGTCATTACAAAGAGCAGGGCCCATGCCGATTGCACAACCACTCCACCGAAAGCGGCTCCGCGCAGAAGCGAGAGGGAGACTGGTTCAGGCACTAATTCGTTAAAACGTGGCGAATGGCCGAACTGATCGAGCATCTCGAGATCCGCGCGTAATTGCATGCTAGCTCTACCTGCAAGCAAATGAACTGACTCTCCATTCGCTTTGCGAGGAGATGTCGGAAAGATTGCGAAAATAGAAACCGCTCGTCCGGGCCTGGATTTAACTGCCACAAGTACCGAATAGGCGCAGTGTCTTCAGACGGCGGTCAGCAAATATGACTGAGAAGTTCGCTAGCGTTAACAAATTCACTGGCAGGGCCAGTGGTATCTGCTCAAGTCTGCTATCAGTCGCTGAGGCTGTTTCAACGACGAACAGTGCTGAAAATCATTCAAGCGCTTCGGCAGTTGTACGCCGAAGGCGTTCCATACCACAGCCCAGGGTTCGACGCGCAGCGGCGCACCCTGGGTTAGCAAAAAAAGACAGTAACCCCAGGTGCGCTGCGCGACCTGGGGCTGTGGTGTTAAACGCCTGCGGCGTAATTGGGGCAATCTGCAAGCTAGCAACGATGTGTAGATAC
>JAWXCH010000053.1:0-7896 GCA_034440595.1 Planctomycetota bacterium
GACGACGGCCAAAGCCCTCCTTGATCGTGAACGGAATATGCCTTCACCAAAGCCGTTACGCCGCAAGCCGTTTCAGCACATGAACTACGGACCTTGACAAGTCTATCACTGCGCGTTAGACATAGCCCTACAATGAGGAAACTATGCGCTACGAGCGTGCCCTGGGAATTGCAGAACGTCACGAGAAGCTGATCGACCTGATCCGCTCAGGGGATTTTTCGTCTTCAGACCTTGCCGAAAAGCTGGGTGTGTCGGAACAGACCATCTATCGCGACATCGACTTCCTCAAAAAAAATGGCCACTCCATTCGTTCAGAAAAGCACACTGATGGTTGGGCGTATCACCTCATTGCTGAACCCGCAAGAATTTCAGACGAGAAGAGGTCGCCACGCCCATGAGAACCGCAACACACACGGCTTGGATGACGGATTTCAAAATACAAAGCTGGTCTACCCTCTCCTACTTTAAGGAGACGCGAAATGGGTAGGCCATATGAGTCCGAACTCTCGGAGCTCAACGAGACATATGCCTGGAGTATGGTGGCACCCGTCGAATCACTTGCGGCTTCGATTGAGAGGACAGCACGCCTGCCACTCATCACTGTTGGATCAGGAGGGTCGTTGACCTCGGCCTGCGTCGCGGCTACCGTCCACACCCGATTTACCGGAATGCTGTCACGGGTCATGACACCCTATGAACTCGCTACATCGCCGCTCGCTCTGAAGCAGACCGGAATTCTGCTATGCACGGCGGGGGGCAGCAATCCCGACGTGTTGTCCTGTTACGAAGGATTGGTTCAACGAGAGCCATCTCTCTTAGCAGCAATCTGCACAAGGAGTAACACCCCGCTCGCCAAAATATCATCCCTTCATGATTGGACGTTCTGCCATGAGTTTTCCACGCCTATTCGCAAAGATGGCTTTCTCGCCACGAATTCTTTGCTTGCAACTATGGTGCTCATCATCCGGGCGTATGAGCACGCCTTCTCTGTGCCACCTTCCCTGCCGCCAACACTGAAGGAACTCCTAAGTCCTTCCGTGCAGTCTGAGCACTATTTCTCTCAGCTAGAAGATAGGTTTCAGCCGCTTTTGAAGCGTCGCACACTCGCCGTGATTCACGGGCTCATGACCCAACCCGCTGCCGCTGATATCGAATCACGTTTTACTGAAGCCGCACTAGGAAATGTCCAACTGGCCGATTACCGAAACTTTGCACACGGCCGTCACCACTGGCTCGCACGAAATGCCGACGACACAGCCGTGCTCATGCTTTCCGCCCCGGAGGACAAAACCATTGCCGGGCGGACAGCTTCTCTGCTTCCGAAGTCGGTTCCCGTGCTCAACCTCAGCATTGAAAACGGTTTTCCGGGAATGGTCTCAGGTGTGGTCCACTCGATCTACTTTGGCTGGTTTTCAGCCAAGGTGAAGGGGTTTGATCCAGGCAGACCAAAGGTTCCGCAGTTCGGCCGGCGGCTCTACCATCTCCGTGGAATTCCCAAGTCACCATCGCGGGAGGTCGCCATCCCGGATTCTGAAGCCTGTGCAATCGAGCGGAAATCCGGCCTTTCCATCCCTACGTTGCAAGTCCGCAACCAACTTGATGAGTGGCGAGCCCACTACAAGACCTTTCGAAAGACGCTCAGTAAGACCTCATTTCATGGAGTGATTTTCGATTACGATGGCACTCTCTGCGGTTCGGCAGAACGGTTCAAAGGACTTCGCAAAGAAGTCATTTCCGGCATCGTATCCTTGCTTCGGGAAGGTATTCTCGTTGGCATCGCCACCGGTCGCGGCAAATCCGTAAAGAGCGAGCTTCGGTCGCAAATTCGCCAAGCCGCTCACCGGAAACAGATCGTGATCGGTTACCACAATGCTGGCGAAATAGGCTTCCTCAACGAAGACGGAGTACCACCAGAGGAGCCAAGGCTTCACGAAAGTCTAGTGTCGATAGATGCTGTGCTCAGGCAAAATGGTTTTGTCTCCCGGCACACTCGACTTGAGTCAAAGGGACGGCAAATTACCTTGGAGGCGTCATCTGCTCTTATCGTTCAGGAACTCCTAGACCAGGTTTCCGATATTGTCCGGCGCGACGGTGAACCAGGCGTTCAAATAGTCCAGTCCACACATTCGATTGATGTACTCGCACCAGGTGTTTCAAAGCGATTGCTTGTCACGTTCATGACGGAGCAGCTTCGCCAACGTCATCGTAACCCAGAAGTACTCACCATCGGAGACCGTGGCCAATGGCCAGGAAATGATTACGAGTTGCTTCGGCATCCGTTTGCATTGAGCGTTGACCAAACCTCTCAAGATCCTGCTACGTGTTGGAATCTTGCGCCACCATGTAGTCGCAATGTCGATGCGTGCCTTGACTATCTGCACCGGTTTGAGGCGGACGCGGGAGCATTTCGAATCACCGGGCTTTCGGAGAAGTCACGATGAAAGATGCTCTGGCAGAAAAACTGTTGGCTCACGTCCTCGAATGGAATGCCGAGGATGTTGCTCGTGAACGCCCCATTCTTCAGGCAATGGCTGCATTCAAATATGACGGCTATGAGCAGTTCTCACCAGGAATGCGTTTTGTCGAGAGCCTTGCCCGCTGGCTGAGCCAATTTGATAAAGCCGACAGGCAGATTGCATACGACTTTGTAAAAACCCGGCTCGTCTACTGCTCCCCGGAGGAGATGACACATCTCGTTGAGACCGCTTACCCCGATCACATAAGACCAATCCTCTTGGGGCAAGTCGCTCAAGAACAGTCACTGAACCCACATCACTTGGGGACGATAGCGGATACGGCTGCCTTTCGCATCAGGCAAAGGCAATGCTTGTTCCTTGGATTGAGCGATGGGGCAAGGATCGACTCGTTTCGACGAGCAAACCGCGAACTCGATCACGAGCAGATTTGGCAGACGCACGAACTCTCGGAACCACGAGTGAACGAGCTTGTCGATAAGCTCTCCGTTCAGGTGCGCAAGCTGCGAAATGATACCGATGGGACGACCATTTATCGGTTTCGCACCATTGTCTTGATGGACGACTTCTCGGCGAGCGGTAGTAGCTATTACATGCCAAAAGCTGACGGCACTGTCGGCGGGAAAATCGCCAAGTTCTTTAACAATCTTTTCGAGAGTACCTCAGATATCGCCAAACTCGTGACGCCTGACGATTTCGAAATCATCATCTTGCTTTACGTTGCTACAGATCAGGCCATCGCTCATCTCGAAGAATACTCTCAGAAGCTTTGGGGTTCGCGAAATGTGCAATGCTCGGTTCAAGCAATTCAGCACTTGCCTCCCGAAATTACATTGGCAAGAAACAGTGCTGAGGCATTCCGAGGCTTGATCGACAAATACTACGATCACAGTATTTACGATCACCACATTGAAAAGGGCGGCTCTCCCGACGCCCGATTCGGATATGCGGACTGCGGTCTCCCCGTAGTACTTCATCACAACACGCCCAACAACGCGCTTGCCTTGTTATGGTCTTACGATGACCGCTCTCCGCGAGGGCTCTTTCCACGTGTGCAACGGCACAAGGAGCTGTCATGAGAGAGCCGCGAAATCCCTTTCGGTTGAGACGTGCCGAGAGCATCGATACAGAAACATCGTTTCTTTCGCTCTTTGAACCCGGCATTCTTGAGGTCATCCCGACGGCAGGCTTCTGGGAGACGGTGCATATCCTCAGAAGTGCTGCCGGTGGGGGAAAGACAAGCCTCATCCGCCTCTTCACGCCAAGTACGCTGCTCACGCTGTGCGCACGCCGCACCGACGACAGCATAAAGGAACTCTTTCAGCGCATCAAAGAACTCGGTGCAGTTGACGACAACGGTCCGAAAGTGCTCGGCGTCATGCTAATGTGCGGCCCCGGCTATTCGATGCTTCACGACCTTGACATGGACCAAACGAGAAAGGACAGGTTGTTCTTTGGACTGCTGAATGCACGCATTGTGCTCGCTGTTCTGCGCGGTGCCTTGGTGCTGAAGGGATTGGAGTATCCAGACGGACTGGACCGCGTGCAAATCAATCCTCCAAGCGGTGGCGGCTCGGTTGCGGGCCTGACATTCCCTTGTTCCGGAAGGGTGTTGAATGACTGGGCCGAACAACGTGAAGCAAAGCTTTGCGAGAGCCTCGATAGCCTCGGCCCACTGAAGGTTGATTCGTTGCCCGGCGACGAAACTCTTCTCAGTCTTTCCTTAATCCGTCCAGAAAACGTCCTCGTCGATCAGAAGCCGGTGGCAGAGCGGGTATTGCTGATGATGGACGATATCCACAAGCTCACCGGCCGCCAACGCGAACTGCTTGTTGACACCGTTATTGACAGCCGAAGCCAAGTAGGTGTTTGGATCGCAGAACGGTTTGAAGCTCTCAGCACTCGTGAAATGCTTTCTTCGGGTGCCCATCAAGGGCGCGACTACGAGAGCGCGATTGAAATCGAATCCTACTGGCGGCAGAAACCGGACAGATTCGAAAAGCTGGCGATGAAAGTCGCGGACCGGCGAGTGCGGGCGGCTCCTGAGACGGAGATTGATTCATTCCGTTCGTGCATGCAAGATGCGCTCGATTCGCCCGAGTGGACCGATACATACACCAGTATCATTGGCGTAGTGTCTAAGCGAATTGAGGGCCGAGTCCAGCAGTTGCCGCGATTCCAGGAGTGGATCGCTGCCAGGGAGCGGGCGACCGGCACCCTTCGTGAACGGGCCATTGGTTGGCGGGCTCTCGAAATCCTGATTGAGCGGGATCTCAATAAGAAGCAAAAAAACCTTTTTGAGGATGCGCCTCTCGACGAAGATGACCTGAAAGTCCGTGATGATTCGTCGGTCAACAACGCTGCCGAGCTATTCCTCTCGCGTGAATTTGACCTGCCGTACTATTACGGGCCAGAGAGAATCTCCCGTCTGGCCTCGCTGAATATTCAGCAATTCCTTGGATTGGCTGGCGAAGTCTTTGAAGAATCTGTCGCCGCCGAGTTGTTGCGTAAAGCGACGCTGCTCCCACCGCGACGGCAACACGCCTTGATGAAAAAGGCAGCGAAGGCAGTGTGGGAAGACATCCCCAAACGAGTTCGGCATGGCCGTGAACTGAGGCGTTTCCTTGAGTCGGTCGGTAAATTTGCCAACTGGTACACCTATCGTCCAACGGCTCCAAACGATCCTGGAGTGTCCGGCACTGCGATCCGCATGTCTGAAAGGGCACTGCTGGTTGATGATAACTACAGAAAGAACCGCGAAGATATCTGCCGTTTTGCCGACATCCTTGCATCGGCCCTTGCTCAGAATCTTTTGGTTGCGCAACTCGACTATAACTGCAAGAAAGAGAAGTGGATGGTTCTGAATTTGAACCGACTACTTTGCGTTCACTTCGATCTTCCATTGAACTACGGCCTCTACAAGGAGAGGCCTTTGTCAACTTTGAGCCAATGGGTGAACAAGCCGTTTGTTGTGCCTTCCAATGAGGACACACTCGTATGACAACGGCAGCAATAGCAAATGTCCCGATGCGTTGGCGCGATTACATGCTCTTTCGCGGCAATGCGTTTTCTTCGTTCTGGAAGGCGCACCTCGCCGAACGTCAGCGATCCATTCTTTTTGTGCTGGGAAGAGGATTCGATCCTCGAACGTGCATTGCCTTCAAGATACTGGCTGACATGGCGGGCACGGCACTCACAGAGACGATGGCATTGGAATATGAGGAAGGCGAAAGCGCCCTTAGCCAAGCCTTGCGTGAAAAGGCAGACGCGAATTGGAAGGAACTGGAAGGCCTCGTCGCCGGAAAGGGCAAAGCCACCATCCACAAGATCGTATTTCGCACTGAGGACGGACGAAGGGTTGGCCCCCGCAACGCGGCTAATGTTTTCTCCGATGAGGCGAGGTTGACTCCCTTCACCGATATCGTCGTTGATATCAGTGCCATGCCTCGCAGTGTTTACTTCCCGCTTATTGCCCGTCTTCTCTATTTTCACGATGCGATAAAGCAAAAAGGGCAGACCGCCCCGAACATTCATGTAGTCGTCGCCGAAGACCCGGCCCTCGATTGCCAAATCCGCGAAGAGGGTGTGGACGAAACCGCTTCCTTCCTCCATCCGTTCGAAGGCGAATTCAACCGCGAAGCAACGGGCCAGCAACCGAAGGTATGGATTCCTGTCCTCGGTGAGGGACGGACCACTCAGTTCGACAGAATCTATGACCTGGTGAAACCCGACGAAGTTTGCCCGGTGCTACCCTCGCCGTCGCGTAATCCGCGACGTGGAGATGACATTGTCATGGAGTACCGCGACCTGTTGTTCGACCAGTTAAGGCTTGATCCGAGAAACATCATTTACTCGTCGGAATACAACCCTTTCGAGGTCTACCGGCAAATCCGGAAAGCGGCCCTTCAATATCATGATGTGTTGGGCTTAATTGGCGGATGCAAGATCGCGATGTCTGCGCTGTGCAGTAAACTCATGTCGCTTGGCGTGCTGTTGGTCGGCTACGAACTCAAGACTGCTGATAGTCTGCGGATCGGAATCGCTCACATCGAGTGCCAGGGTTACGAAATGCCGGATTCGATTGTGCCGAACCCGGAACCCGTTGGAATGTGGCTAGCAGGAGAGTGTTATGGATGACACAAGAACGACTATTCAACCACTACGAGTACGAAGGAATCCTGTCATTATCGGGACCGGCCTTGTCGCGCTCGACGTGGTGATTCCAAGTGGCTTGACGGCAAGCCCGCAACTCTGTGCTGGCGGCACCTGCGGCAACGTGCTCACTGCTCTGGCGTTTCTCGGCTGGGGATCTTACCCGATTGCTCGATTGAGCCAGGACGGAGCGTCCAAACATGTTGCCGACGACTTGCGGCATTGGGGCGTCAATCTCGACTTCGTGACGTTTGACGTAGATGGAAGTACCCCGGTCGTCATCCAACATATCCGCAACAGCAAAACTGGAGAGCCGGTCCACTCCTTCTCTCGAAAATGTCCCGGATGCGGAGCGATGCTTCCCTGGTACAAGGCAGTACGTGTTGCCGAGATTTCGAACCTGGTGCCACGCCTACCTAAGGCACAGGTTGTCTTTTTTGATCGAACTTCGCGTGGTGCCTTATCCCTTGCCCAACAGTGTCGGGATGAAGGGGCAATCGTGTTCTTCGAGCCTTCGGCATCGAGCGATCCAAGCCATCTCGAAGAGGCATTGAATCTGGCACATATCGTGAAACTGTCCTCGGACAGAATCGGAGGCAATGAGGCGGTTCTCACCGCAACAAAACCGAAGATCATCATTGAGACACAAGGTAGCACAGGCTTGCGGCTTCGCCTCAATACTACCGAACGAAAACGCGCTGTCAGCGAATGGTTCAAGATGCCGCCGATTCCTGTTGAGACACTCAGGGATACCGCAGGAGCCGGTGATTGGTGTACCGCTGGAATCATCCACATGCTGGGGGCTCAAGGTGCGAGTGGACTCGACAGCCTTACCCTCGAAGAGCTTCGCAAAGCTGTTCATGTCGGTCAGGCGATGGCGTCCTGGACATGCAGCTTCGATGGTCCGCGTGGTGGGATGTACCTTGCCAGCAAGAAAGCATTCCAGAAAAGCGTTCGAGACTTACTGAACGGCCGCACTGAAGCGGTCGCAGAGGTCAAAAAATTCGCCGTCATTACACGTGACCGACAGGCATTCGTTTGCGAATCTTGTGCTGCTGGCAGCAGCCGGGGAAACTAGACCTCAACCAAATAACTGCGCGAATGGGAACGCCGAGACTTCCGAAGTCTCAAAGACTTCGGAAGTCTGCTTGTAGACAGCCAACACCCCGCGTGCTTTAACAATTTCGCTCATCATTCCTACGGGAAACGCGCCGCTTCCCACCGCAGGGTCACAGACTTTGATATTTGCAAGTTTCTCGTCAATCAAAGC
>JAWXCH010000054.1:0-20256 GCA_034440595.1 Planctomycetota bacterium
GTACCTGGATCTGAAGATCGAATACCAGCAACTTGACGAGATGTACAGCTATGCTCAGCAAGTGTTGCTGAATTATGCCGCGTGGATGAGCGAGAATGAATACCCATATCTCTCCAAGCCCGAGCGGTTGGAATACCCCACTGAGACCTGGGCTGCGCAAGACATGCGCAAGAGCGAAGTCTTTAAATACGCAATGAAACACGCCAGCGAACCGGCGCGAAGCCGGCTGTGGGAGCGTGCGGAGTATTTCTTTCGCTACTCGACTAGCGCGCTGAAGGAGATGCCAACACGTACCTATTGCCGGCCCGTGGTTCTGCTGCTGAGCTTTGGCTGGATGCACGCCTACTTTCAGCGGCATCCGCAAATTGCAGCACCAATCTCACCCGTTGCGCATTCGGCAACAACGCCATTGCGATTTGTGCCACAAAAAATAGTTGCCAAGAAGCGAGTGAAGGTCATTGCCGCAGGTCTAGCCGCAGCAGGTGTCGTCGCTATTGCCGCTACGGTCTACTACTTGCTCTAAACATGAACAGTTCATACTTCTGCCGTTACTTTTGACGCAATCACCTTGGCTGGCACTCCCACCGCGGTGCAGTCGTTTGGAATCGGTTTAGTCACGACGGCACCTGCCCCGATCACGCAGCGCGTTCCCGATATCGGCCATCACAACGCAGTTCGACCCGATCCAACTTCCCTCCCCGATGCGAACAACAGTCAGATTCCCTTGCTGGTCCTTGAACGACTTCGTTGTGTCGTTGGTACCGTGCGTATCTGCCCCACTGGGGATATGTGTGCCAGCACCAATCAGCACATCTCTGCCGATGTGGGCTGTACCAATGTGGCACCGCGGACCAATGTACGCGCCTGACTCGATTCGCGCCGCTGCCTTGGAAAAGATCGTCCCAAACTGCACGGTCACGTCAGCTTGGCAATAGTCCAGTGCATAATGCAAAAACGCGCCGCGGAGATAGCAGCCAATCACCCCTGGAATGAGCGACAACGCCTGAGTCGAACCTTCTAAAGCGCGGTCACGTCCAAGCAAACAACTGCGAATCCAGTATGATACCAGGCACGGCAGAATCAGGAGGGTGGCCACCCCACGCGCAAGTCGCTTTATGAAAATGCGGAACATAGCCACCCGAGTTGTGACCCCATTACTTGCTCAGTTTTTCGTACAACCGATAGTACTGATCGATCGTATCTTGAATGCGAAAATGCTCGAGGACTCTCTGACGAGCCGCACTGCCCAGCTTGCATGCGAGGTCCGGATTGGACAACAGTTCATTCAGCGCTTTGGACAATTGTACGTCATCGCCACGGGGAACAAGCCGACCGTCGACCCCTTCGCGAACAATTTCCGGATTTCCACCGACATTGGTCACCACGACCGGTACCGCAGAGGCCATTGCTTCCAATAGCGTCAACGACGCCGCCTCACTTAACGAAGTGAGGGCAAACACGTCCGTGGCCCGCAGTATGTCTGGGATATCATGCCGGATTCCGAGAAAATGTACACGCGACTGAATCTGCAGGTCGGCCACCTGCTGCTCCAAAACAGCGCGCAGCGGGCCATCGCCAACGAGTAGCAAATCCACATCTGATTGCTGCTGGCAGAGCCGCGCAAACCCGCGAATGAGAGTTGCATGATCCTTTACCGAGTGGAATCGCGCGATCTTGGCGATATACCGTCTTGATGGATCCAGCCCTAGACTCTGCTTAGCGGCAGCTCTATTCAGCGCAGGATAGTAACGCTCAAATTCGATCCCATTGAGAATCACCTGGATTTCGCGACGCTGAAAACCTTCCTGCTGCGATAGCCCCGCAGCGCTAAATTCGCAACAGCCGGTCACCGCATGTGCCAGGTGCTGGAGCGCAAGGCGATTGGCCCAGTATCGTTTGCGAGAAACACAGTCCGGGTAGTGCCGGCCGTGCTCGGTGAAGATCACCCGCGCTGCCAGTCCGGCTCGCAAATTGGCCAGTCCAGCATAGAAGAACGGCGTGTACTGATGCGCATGCAGCACATTAATTTTTCGCGAACGAATCTCCGCGGCCATCCGTGGGATCAGGCTCCAATCCTTGCCTGCCTTGCGATCGAATGAGATTACGTCAACCCCTTCGGAAAGCAGTTGCTCGCCAAGCGTACCGATTGAATCCAGGCAAAAAATAGTTGGCTGAATTCGACCGGCCAAGCGGCGAATGGTCTCGGCGACCAGGACTTCGGCACCGGCGACCTGCATCACATGCACGACGAATGCTACGCGCGGCGCTCCTTCAACCTTTGCATCATGCGCAAGGTCTGTAGGCGCACTTTCCACGGACGCGCCCTCGGAAGTATTTGCAGCGGTAGGACTGGTAATGGACGGCATCGCGAGTCTAAAGCGGAATACCTATTTTTCAAGAGTCAATCAGGCATTGGCAGCGGATTTATTGCGCTGCGCATCTAGATACTTATACATCTTCATCTTATCGCGAGTAAATTCGCCCGGATCGTCCACCACCGGTTGAACAAACGGTCCGTCGTAAATTGCCAAGTCGTCTAAGTACTGCGGGTCCATCCAGTTATGCGGGCACAAATTAAACAAAAACGACGGCAGCTTGAACCATTTCTGCCGTCCTTTGGCGCGTGCTATGTACAAATTACCCAACACATTACGCCATTTCTGCCGCAGCCGGGCAGGATTTCGCACAAATCCAAAGTGATGGCAACTGAAACGGGGCGGATCATCGACGCGATAAGCACCGTCCATCGACTTTACGTTCGATCCATCTCCCACGACTTCGATCGTCGGTACATTGCGATGAATGTTCTGTTTCACGTCGGGCCAGGGCACCTTTTGTGGATGCTGGTGAAAAACTTTGTAATTCGCGTAATAGTTGATGATCTTTAGCGGAACAATTCCGGCATCGGTATTGGTCAGATGCTCACGTAGCTCCGCGAATTCCCATTCTGGAATGAATTCGTCGCAGTCCAAGTTAATGCACCAGTCACCGGTGCAGCGTTTTCGTGCGACATTCTTAAAGTCGGCCAACCAGCTCAAACCAGTCGGTTTTCCCCAGTCGCTTTGAAACACCTTAATTTTTGGATCGATATTGGAAATGATTTCAAACGTGCCATCTTGCGAACCACCATCGTTCACGATGATTTCGTCGACCAGCGGCAAATGGTGCCTCAGCATTGCTTCTACATGGTAGTCGTAGAAGAGGCCATCCTTCACACAGGTGTAAATCGAGAGTTTCATAGAGGCTAATATCGGAGTACTATTGAATGACGTTGAATCTGCGCAAAGGATAAATCGGACGCGACTTAGAAGTGTACAACTGGTTCAGCGGCTGCTTGAGGATGGGTTCGCAAAGTTCCATGGCTATAGTTACTGGTCGAGCGCTGGGCGACGACAGCAAGCTGCGCGCTCATGAATATCAGTAGATATTGTAGTTCAAAAGCTTCGTTTGAGAGAAATAGTGAGCCGATACAAAATGTTGCCATGGCGCATTCCAGGCCCGCGCTGGCAGCATATTCGATAGCGCTGTCTGGATCAAAATTGCGCTTGGCCGACTTCTGGACCGATCGCAGGCCTAGCCAGCCGCTGACCAGGACGCTCAGGTAGAGTCCCATTCCGATGTATCCATTGTCCGCGGCGAGCTGCAAGTACTGGCTGTGAATGGTGCGACCTTCCATGTCGGCACCGTATTGGTAGCTCAACCGGTTTGAATTGCGGACGCCAGCTCCGAGGATGGGATAGTCATTGGCAATATCGATGGCAGCTTGCCAACTGCCAAAGCGGCTCTGTGCGCTTTGATCGCGATCGTGTTCGGAGATCGAGAAAAAGCGAGCGCGGATTTCTTGTCCTGCCATGGCAGGTACGATAAAGAACATCGCTACTGCGCCAATCATCAATTGCGATTTGTATCGGCTGCGCAGGATCAGTATCGGACACATCAGCACAATCGACAGCATCGCCCCGCGTGAGTAAGTCATCATGACGGCGTGGAGCAACACCGGAATAAAGGCCAAGAATGCCCAACGCGCGACGCTTTGCATGCCTTCCCAGGCAAAGTAGCAAAGTGGAATTCCGATCGCCAGCAACAATCCTGCGCCATTGTTGTCGTTTCCTCCGTAGCCATTATGAACAACGCCCAGATAGCCATTCACAAAATACAGAAAATTGATCTCGTAGGCGATGTAACAGAGGCATAAGGCAATCGTGAGATAGAGTGTCCAAACCTCACGCACGCTCTGAACGACCAAAGAGGCAACGATAAACATCACCAGATGTTTTCCGTAGTCAATCATGTACGCATTGCCGTCTTCTGGATACAATGCCATCAAATAACTGAGCACGACCCAGCCGGCGAAGCAGAGCGCCAGTGTGTGTGTGCGGCTCCATCGCATCGGAAAGCCTGACATCAAAGCGGTCACGATCGTTGCGACAGCCACATAAAACGACCAGGCTATCCCCTCTGGCAAGGCCCATTCCCACATGAACTGTGGACGTAACGTGGCAAACAAATAATAGACTGTCAGTCCGCAGATCGGACCATAGATAAAGCACCCAACGGTGCCGACCAACGTCAGAAAACACATCATTAAAATCGGCTTCATCTTCGCACACTCTCCAAGCGGCGACGAATGCCTGTTGCGGCCAACTCTGCGGCGGCCTGCCACGAATGGTCCTGAGCTACCCACTGACGCGACCGCCGACCTCGCTCTTGGCAGGCAATCGGATCGTCCCACAATGACTCAAGGGTGTCTACCCATTGGGGTACGGAACTCGCTTGAATAATTGGCAGCGATTCTTGATTCTTCAGCCCCAGACAGGCTCGTCGGGAACCGACAATAGCCCGTGACAGACTAGCAGCTTCCAGAGCTTTGTTCTTGATTCCACCTCCACTGACGAACGGCAGCACAACGACTGGGTGTCGACTGACTGCAGCGCGCAAATCGGTTAAATCGGGCGTCAACGTAATTCCTGTTGCTGTTGCTAGTGCTCGGGTTGCCTGGTCGGGATTGAATCCATAGATAAAGAATTGGGCGTCAGGCACGCGCTGACGAACGGCCGGCCAAACGCGCCGACAGAACCAGTCTAGCGCCTGCTGATTGGGGCCAAAATCAAGTCTTCCCCAGAAGGCACAAGATCGCGGCATTGTTTCTACATCCACAGGGCGGAAATGCTCCGTATCAACCCCATTGGCAATGACGGTTGCCGAACGCATCCCGGCCAGCCAGCGCATCGCGCGACTATCGGCGTCGGTCACGACCCAGACATCGTCCAGAATGTTGCGGAACGCTCGCTCATAAAGCCCTTTGACTGCCGCTTGCCGGACGTTGCACCAGGAGTTTTTCTGCAACAACTTAAATTGCGATAGGTGATGCCAAACCCATTCGTCGGCGGCGTACCAGATTCGCTGTGCATTTTCCACTTCGCCAAGGTATGGCAGAATGTCCAGCCCGATGGCAACCACGGCGTCAACGGAGTACTTACGGGCCAGTTCACCAACAGCACTGACTCGCGACGAAGGAACTCCCCAATACGACCGAAACTTCTCCTGCCATTTGGTCAGTCGCGCACTGTTTGCTGGCTGGCCAATTTTGCTAATTAGCGAGGGATCGTCCAGCAGCACTTGTGCCCGAAGGTTTAATCCAGCCAAGGCCTCAGCCGGTGGATCGACCGTGGTCGCCAGAAAGATCTCGTGACCTTGCTGTGCCAGCGACTGCATCATATGAAACCCATGCACGTCATGGCCACTCGACCGTGGCCAGGCGAATCCGTGTTTGACAAACAGAATGCGCAGCGGATCTGAATGCGGTGCAGAAGGCGCGGATCGAAGCGAAGGCTCGGCGATTTTGGAAATAGTCGACATGGATCAGATCTTTGTCACATCGGCTGTCGGGCGATTCAACGATAAACGACCATATTTGACCCACCGCGCCGAATTCATAATCCAACGCAACGCGGCTAAACCTCGTCGTCGTCGCGGCGGCACAGGGCCACCAAAATGCTTTGTCCATGCATCATAGACTCCCTCCAAAACGGCTTCGGCGGAATCGCGTTTACCATGCTCCAGCTCAATGCAATAGCGGTGATAGGCGTACTTGTAGTACTCGATCCAAGATTGACGCCAACTGCGGCCATTGCGCGTCGCACCAATGTGTTTCTTCAGTAGGCGATGAAGATTTCGCGTGTCGTAGTAGCGCTGAATCCGTTTACCGGCCCGTGCAAAGCTAGTCGACTGCTTGTGCCAGAGCAGGGATTTGCCAAGTATCCCAAGCCGAAAACCATGCTGCTGCGCACGCAGGCAAAAATCCGACTCTTCGTGGATCAGAAAGAACTGCTCATCGATGAGGGCGATTGCCGCAAATACATCGGCCGAAATCATCATGCAGCAGCCATTCACAATATCCACTTCGACGACATCACTGCCCGGCATTGGGGGAACTTCCAACCGCTGAAAGAAGCCATCTTCATGCGGAGTATTGAAGACTACGCCATCTGTCATAACAAAGTCTGGCCGGTCCATCGCATTGATCAGTGGCCCGATAATGCCAAATTCTGGATTCGCCTTCGCCGCTGCCAGCAGTTCACTGACCAGCGCTGGTGCAACAACAGTATCGTTGTTAAGCAGGATCACCTGCTCTGCTCCCGCCTCCAGGGCCGCACGGATACCGGTATTGTTTCCGCCAGCCCAGCCGAGATTTTCCGGATTGCGAATCGTGATGCACCAGGGAAAATCACGATTGATTCGTTCGGTCGGGTCTATTTCCGAACCATTGTCGACCATGATGGTCAAAACTTGCGGCTCATTCATGGCGGCAATCGATGCCAAACAGGCGCAGGTATCCTCCAGTCCGTTGAAGTTAACAACGACGATTGCGACTGAAGCCTGCATTCAAGAGCTACTTTCTAAATACCGGTCAATTGCTTGAGGCGACGCAAACTATTGGCTACCCGCGGCGGCAATCGACAAGCAGTCCAATACAGTGCATCCATTGCCGTTAATCCAGACTCGCAACGAAGTTGCTCAAACCGCGTTCGTGCCAGTTGAATATCGCCCCGATTGTAGGCCGCATAGGCAAAGTTGAACAAATGATTCCGTAGTTGCTGCTTGATCAAGTCCTGATCGCAAATGGACAAATCGCGGCATTTTGCCTGCACGTTTCGCAATGCGCGAATGAACTCGTCATTCATGCCATCAAAGTCGCTAGACATATTGTCCGCAGCATCCAAATGCCGGGTGTACACGGCAATCGGCTGCTCCATGTAGGCAAAGGTCATACGCGAGGCCATCCGCAGCCAAAGCTCCCAGTCGGCGGCACCACGCAGGCCGGCATCAAACATTCCCGATGCGATGAAGGCCTCGCGTCGCACAATCACCGCACCGATGAACACAGGATTTCGTACCAGCATCCGCCGAAAGAACGGGCCTTGCTCAAAGATACGTACTCCAGAAGTGCCGGTCTTACAGGGAAGATTCCGAAACTCTTCTTGGCCCGATTCCTGGATCCAAGAACGGTACCCCTGCTGCTCGTTCCCCATCTGTGCATCGGAGAAAATTACGTCAATCTCCGGGTGCGCTTCCAGTATCTTGATCGCCTCGGCGGCACTGTCCGGTAACCAGAGGTCGTCGCAATCCACAAACGCCACGTACTTGCCAGTGGCGATGGAGAAGCCAGCATTTCTTGCCGTCGCCGGGGTTCCGCTATTTGGCTGCCAATGATACTCAGCCGCAGCGTCGGTCTCTTTTACCACCTCCGCGGTATTATCGGTCGAGCCATCGTCTGCAACGATGATCTGCAGATCGTCAACTCCACACATATGGAGTGACTGAATGCATGCACGCACAAATTCCGCACGATTGTACGTGGGAATAATGACTGAAAGTGAACGGGCTTGTCTGCCAGCGGTGCTCATTGGTACCAAAAGTGTGTAATGGCAATAATTAATGTTCGGTCAGGCAGCATTTCTCAAGCAGTAATTAGTTTCATGAAACATGGTCAAGTATAACCGTTCGACAAAAAAGCAAAATGCGAGCGATCTGTTAGTCGGTACCAGGCAACGAGCAGCGCCTCGGAGTTCCAACCAAACAGAACCCGTGCGATTCGTTGCTTGGCTGTTTCCGGCGGTTTGAAGCCCAAGTCGGACAGCTCCTTGGTCATTTGCTTAAGTTGTTGTAGTGTTTCATGCCGAAGCCCCCGAGCATAATACCGTCGGATGACCCGTGACTCGGTCTCCATCAAGATTGTGCCATACTGTTTCAGCAACGATTTTTCTCGCAAACTATCGTGCAGCCGAATCAAGACCTGGCTTCGCGAAATCAGCATCTGATCCAAGTTCTTGCTCATCGAGCCAATCACATCGCGATAGAAGGCGGTAACCTGCGGAATTGCAGTTACGCGACCACCAGCGACAACCAACCTGACCCAGCAATCCCAGTCTGCACAGGGTGGCATGGATTTCTCAAATCCGCCGATACTGCGAACAAGTGCCGTGGGCACGAGATAGCAATGCGGCGGTCCGAAATTCCCTTGAATCAATCCCACTAATTCATCCTGATACTGCTGTACGGCAGGCATCTCGCAGGGGAGAAGCACGTCTGGCGAGTCCACAAACGTTGCGTAAGCTCCCACGATGATCGACGAGCCAGGTTTGACAATGGCGGAGGTCATCCATTCAATTGCCTGGGAATGAATTGCATCATCCGCATCCAGGAACAATAGATAGTCCCCCTTCGCGACTTCAGTACCAGCATTCCGGGCCAGGGGCAGCCCGCGATTCTGCTGACTGATGTATGTGATCCCACTTCCATAACTGCGAGCAACTGCATCGGTGTCATCATCAGAGCCATCGTTCACAACAACGACTTCGACCTGTGCATACGTCTGCGCAAGTGCACTGTCGATAGCCGTGCGCAAAAAATGCCCCTGTCGATAACAAGGAATAACAATGCTTACTAACATAGGTATGAAAACAACCTCATCCGATCAAACGAACTCTTGATTAAGAAATATATATGCGTGTGACTACAAGGCGCTACACACTTCCAATGATTCTGCAGTCGCGGGCAGGCCGGTAAACGAGTTATCGACTGTCTTTCTGAGACCCACGCTAGTGCATGCGCGATGCAGCCAGACCTTAGCATCTGCAACCGCCAAGGCCGTTCTGGCGACTCCCAGTTTTCGCAGCAACAGATGTGCTTCCAACGCCTCGGAGTAACAGCCCCCCTCACGAAACCACCAGGCAATGACTGCAATTGATTTTGTGCAATTCAACACCAGCTTGCGTTGTGAACGCAGTTCTGGCTGGCGGTCAAATATGGATGTCCAGACTCGGGCTAACTCAATCCACATGGCAGCTCGGCGGCGACAGGCATTCGATTCATGTTCGCGATATGAGTAGCAGACAAATGGCACCAATGCCACACGTGCATGGATGGCCAGCCAACTGATAAGATCCAGATCACCGGCAATACGCAGCGATTCATCAGCGCCCCCCTTGGCCAGAAAATCTTCCCTGCGAAAGATGAATCCTGGATATCCTTTCACAAACGTTCCATACCGCAACATCGCCTCAATCGCCACTTGCTGCCGAATTTCAAGAAATCCTGTACGCGGAATTGCATCCTGCTCCAGCTCTCTTGCAACACTACTCGTCGCTGATTCACAATCATTCGCACCAAGTTTCTGACTCCACGAAAACACAAGCGAGTAATCTGGATTGTTCGCCAGGACGGGAACCTGCCGGGCCAGTTTCTCCGGATGAAACACGTCGTCTTGATCCAGGACTGCAATAATATCGCCAGTTGCGGCCTGTACCCCCACATTCGTTGGCTTGGAAGGGCCGCCACTATTTTGCTCCAGGCGAATCAAACGCAGCGGAATTGGCGAAGTTTCCGCAATTGCACTAACCACTTCGCAGGTGCTGTCCGTGGATCGATCGTCGACCACGATGATCTCGTCCGGCGGCAACGTCTGCGCAAGGACGGACTCGATCGCTTCGCGAATGAATCGCGAACCGTTATAGGTCGGAATCACGACGGATGTTTTTGAACCGGTCATGCGAGTCTCTCGTCGCTCAGTACTTCCCACTTTGATCGAACCGCAACGTGACCAAGCGAAGCCATCGGAACTGTGCCATTACCGTAAAAATCGCTGGCCTCGACGTCGAGGTAGACCGCATCTTCAATATTGTCGAGCAACTTGTGCCCGTGCGTTCCGGCACTGAGTGACAGCGAGTATCTGCCCGGTACCAGACAAAGCTGTTCGATCTGGCAGCGTATAACACTGGGCTCGCTGATGTCGCTCAGCACACGGTCGGACAGAAAAGTTCCTACACTGAATACGCGGCCATGCGTAACGGAATTGAATCCGATTCCAATTTCGGCCTGACGAAGCGGCGTACGAGGATCAAGTTCAAATTCAACCGTAAATGGATCACCCACCGCAAAACTACTGGCCTGCTCTCCATCGGCGTTCAAGAATCGAACCGACTGCAAAAGTGGCTCTCCACCTGCCGCACGAGCCGGATGATCAACCAACGAAACGAATCCATCGTGTTTGCTTGAGTTGCTCGACAAGTATTGACTGACGCCAGCCGCGGTGGGACCAACATATCGGACACGCCCCTGATCCAGCAGAATCACACCCTGGCAGAGGTTCTGCACCGCAGCCATATTGTGACTGACAAACAGCACCGTTCGTCCATGCTTGGCAACATCCTGCATCTTGCCCAGACATTTTTTCTGAAATGCGGAATCACCAACTGCCAGCACCTCGTCAATGATCAGAATTTCGGGCTCCAGATGCGCAGCGACTGCAAATGCCAACCGCACATACATTCCACTGCTATAGCGTTTGACCGGAGTATTCAGAAACATTTCAATCTCGGCAAAGTCGACAATCTCGTCGAACTTGCTGGCGATTTCGCGGCGCGACATTCCCAGAATGCTACCGTTGAGAAAGATATTCTCGCGGCCTGTCAATTCAGGATGAAAACCTGTTCCCACTTCCAGCAAGCTGGCGATGCGACCTCGCAATTCGATCCGTCCGGTGGTCGGTTCAGTGATACGGCTAAGAATCTTTAGCAATGTCGATTTACCAGCGCCGTTGCGGCCGATGATGCCGATGACTTCACCGGGTTGCACTTCAAATCCAACGTCGCGGAGTGCCCAAAAGCTGGGCGCGGTGGAGCTTCCCGGCGCATGCGCGCCGTCACCATTCGTGCCATCGGCTACCGCTATGGTCGGTGCCAACGACTTCAGTCGTCGGAAAGGCCCGGTAACCGCATCGGCTAGGGACTCGCGCAGCGTGCGGTACTGGCCATTCGACGCAGCGCCGATACGGTACAGCTTGGACAACGCATCTACATGAATCGCCGGTTTCATTGGGGCCTGGGATAATACGTTTTAGGTCAGCAAGCACGCCATAATTGGCGCGTCAAATAATGTCTGCAAAACTCCGCTCGACTCGGCGGAAGTAAAGGCAGCTAAAAATCAATATGATCAGTGACACCACTGAAGATACGGTCAGCGAATACCAGTCGAGTGGCATCCCAAGTGCTGCGGCACGAAAGTTCGCAATCAGTCCATAGGCTGGATTGAGTGGCAGCACATCGTGCCAACGTGGGGATTCAATGGTCGTAGGTGGCATATAGATGCAGGGCGTCGCAAACATCCACAACTGAATCATGAATGGAATCACGTGGCGAAAGTCGCGATAGGCGACTGTCAATGCAGCCAGCAGCGTGCCAACGCCTACGGCGGCGAGGACTAGCATTCCCAAAATCGCTGGCAGTAGCAATACTCCCACACCTGGCATCTGGCCGTAATAAGCCATCAGCACAATCAGCATGCCGAACGCGATGGCAAAATCGACCAGCCCGGCCACCACGCTACTAACGGGGATAAACAGCCGTGGAAAGTACACCTTCGTCACAAGATTCTGACTATTCACAACGCTGTTGCCGGCCTGCGCAATGGAATTGGAAAAGAACAGCCACGGCAGGATAGCACCGAATACAAACAGCGGATATGGTATGCCTTCCGATCCCAGCTCTGCCAGTCGGCCAAAGAACAGGCTGAACACCACCATCGTTGCCAGCGGCTGCAAGATCGCCCAGGCGGCACCGAGGACCGTCTGCTTATAACGAACCTTCACATCGCGCCATACCAGAAAATAGAGCAGCTCGCGATACTTTTTCAGCTCAGCAAAGTCAATCACTCGCCAGCCAGGTGTAGGCTCGATAACGGTAATCGACTGATCGAGATGTTCCGCGCCGGTCGGTCCGTCCGGGCGCGGCAATGCGACTGGACTGGCGTCGGCATTGTCGATTGCCCCTGAATTGATTTCCAGGCTGGAATGCATGTTTCTTACTGTAATGTCCATTCGAGTTGTCGCGTTGCGAACCATTTGGCGATGTGGCCAGCTAGGTGGTCAACGCCGCAGTTTGTGCACTCCTGCGTGCCTGTTGATTATGATTCAAACGAGGATGTGGTACCAAACAATTTCCGATTGCCAGATAATCCAGATTCCCCAGCAAAAACGCGCGAATCGCATCTTCTGGCGAGCAAACGATCGGCTCCTCGTGCATATTAAAGCTAGTATTGATAATGGCCGGAATTCCAGTACGTTCGTAATAACCACGCAGAATCCGATAAAAGCTGTTATTCGACGTGCTGCTAACGAGCTGTGGGCGTGCCGTTCGATCGATATGGACGGCAGCCGGACAGAGCCGCACCATTTCGTCCGTGCAGTCGAATGTCAGTGTCATGTATTCCGCGGACTTCTGACACCCCTCCAGATTGTGAAACAATCGATGGGCTTCCTCTGCTAGCACGGCCGGCGCAAATGGCATGAACTCGGTTCGCCCAAGCTGGCGGTTTAACCACTGATTCACCTCGGGGTCACCAGCCGGGTACAGCACCGACCGATTCCCCAATGCACGCGGGCCGTACTCCATCCGACCATTAAATCGACCGACGATGAAGTCCCCTGCCAATAATTCGGCAACGCGATCCTCCAGGTTATCAGTCGGCTCGTCAGGCAAGTTAGCATGTTGCAGTGCCGAGCGAATCTGAGCTTCAGAATACTCTGGGCCGAGGTAGACGTTGTCGAATACCGGTCCCTTACGAGCTGCACCAAAGGCCAACAGCGCTGCACCGGTTCCGCAGCCCCCATCTCCCATATTCGGATACACGTACACGGACTGCACTCCAGCTATCTCGCGAATTCGCTGATTGAGTTTGACATTGGCATGCACTCCGCCCGACATCGAGATATTGCTGAGGCCGGTCTTGTTGACCCAGTACTCAACTGTTTTCTGCGTGACTGCCTCCAGAACCGATTGATAGGTGGCAGCAATATCCCGTTTGGAAAAACTTCCTGCCAAGGCGCGTGCAAACAATTGGTTCAAACTAGCGCGAATGCGGATATCGCCCTGCTCGCATACAAACCGGTTCAGCAACGTGTCGGTTAGATGGCGTGGATCACCGTACGCCGCCAGCCCGACGATTTTTCCTTCGTGCCGGCTCGGCTTAAATCCGAGCGCGCTGGTCACCTGTTCGTAAAAAATCCCCAGCGAATTAGGAAAGTCAAAGCGATGCAACGGGCGGACTCCATGCGAATCGCCGACGTAAATTCCACCGCACCCACCCGATCCATAGCCGTCCAGAGTCACAATTAACGACTGATCATAGCCCGAGGCAAAGAACGAATTGGCAGCGTGCGTATCGTGATGATGAAATCGTTGCAACTTGCCCGCGAGGCCATACTGCTGAAGCGCCACATTCAATTCATCATTCCAACGCTTGTGTTCCTGCTCGGCGGTTCGTGCCCATTGCTTAAAATAGTGGCGATGTGCCAATCGATCGCTAAACGGGAACGTGGCAATATGATTGTAGACGGTCCGCTTTAGCCACGGCTTGGTCGGCAGAAATTCATCCCGCTCGGCAGTAAATCCCGGGATCAGTTGTGACCGGTCGACCTTGTAATTGCTGGTCCTGGCGGCTTGCAAACTTTTTAGCGAGGCGGCAGTCGCATCACTCCGGTGAAAAGTCGCATCTTGCTCTAAGGCACGGCGAATCAGCCGAGTTTCCTCCGCCGCATCGAAAAATGCATACGCCACGATATCGATGTCACTTAGCTTCCAACCAGTCGTCGCCAGTCCAAGCTGCAGCGCGCGGTGCGGAAAGCCACTTTGCAGCTTGACCCGACTCAGGCGCTCTTCGCCGCAAGCAAAAACGACACGACCATCCTCAACAAAGGAAACCGTCGAATCCTTATCGAGCGGGCTAATTCCTAGAATGCGCATTCGACAACCTCTCCAAATGTAAGGCGACCTCTGACACGGTCGCCGGCTGAAACTCGTTCCAACCAGACAGCAACTTCAGTGCTTGATCGACTCGTTCATAAACTCGTTCTAGCGCCGTCGCGGTCGGTGTGTACTCATTGCCGCCAGCAATCAGCGATGAACTGTGCAACGTAAAACAAACACACGGCAGCTGCATCGAACGAATCAGTTGCAGGAACTGCACCAGCCCTTCGCCAAGGGAATTTTCAAAATTCAACCATACCTTGCGAACGACCCCTAGCTTTTCGGCTAGCCCAATCAATCGCAGGCGATTGAGGCCACTGCTCTGCACGCAATTGTAAAACTTACTCCACAATCCAAACGGACGACGCGTAAATCCCAGTGTCAACGGAATCTCCCAGAGCGGTTTTTCGCCTGGGACCGTCGGCGGTAGCCGGACTGGATAAACGTCCCGGTTGAGATAATCGGGCGCACCCGCATCGGACCAGGTTGTATACGGAACGACCGATGCATCCGCCAGAAAACCATGCTTCCTCAGAAATTGGTGAATTGCTCCTCCACTGGAGTATCGTCCCCCGCGAAAACTCGTCGGTCGCAGATTATTGCGCAGGAATGAGTCATACACGGTCTGCAATTTTGCCTGAATGGTCGGTTCAGGCAGATTCAGTAAAAACGATTCACGCGCACCCCCTGGCAATCCATTGAGCGGCGGCGTGTTCCACGGATGAATATGCATGCCAATTTCAGTATCCGATCGCTCGGCTAATGCCAGCATCGTTTCACAAGCGGTCGTATCATCTAGTACCGCGTGGTTGGTAAAGTAAGTCGCTCGCGCACCAAAATCCGCACACACCTGCTGAAATCGAGCCAGTCCGGCGATGTTCTTCAGCGAGTATTCCTGCGTAGGCCACCCAGAGGACCATTTCCATTCCTCTTCAGTGTCGACGGTGATGGTGTACAGCGTGGCCATGTTGCTCAAATTCCGGATGAAGTTGCAATCGCGCTGTGGTCTTCTTTCGCTACGGTCGCTACTTCACCCTGAAGCGGTGCCGCCGCGATTGCCACTTGATCAGCTACATCCATTGCGGCGTCTTCACCATTCAGCCCTAACAGGGCACCCAACGGCCGCAAACAGTGCGACCAGTCATGTCGAGCCAACACAAAGCGACGTGCCTGCGTACCGATGTCAGCGACCCGATCAGGAGTCAATGCCAGGTCCGCGATTGTCTGTATCCACTCGGTAGGGCTATCGCACTGCACTGCATGAACGCCACTTTCGAGGTCCAATCCATGCAACGCAGAAGACGAGCCGACCACGCAGCGCTGCATGGCCATCGCCTCCAGCACCTTGTTCTGAATTCCTCGGGCTATCTGCAACGGTGCAATGACCAATGTTGCCTGCGCCAGGTAGGGCCGAACATCGGCAACATTGGCGGCGATCTGGACGCCCGGTCGGCTGGCGAGATCGCTCACCGCTCCGGTCGGAGCACGACCAACAATGGTCAATTCAGCCAGCGGACACTTTTCCCGAAGTCGTGGCCAGACCTTCTGACAAAACCAGCGAATGCCATCAATATTAGGCCGATAGTCCAAGGCACCAACAAAGACCAGTCGCAACGGCGAGTTGCCGCTTGTGGCAGCGCCGTCAAAGTAATCAGAGTCCACTCCGTTAATGACTGCATGCGTCTTGGAGTTCGGAATCGATTTGCAAAACAGCTCCGCTTCAGCCTGACTGACCAGGGTCACCGCCTTGGAGCGGTCAACCAGGCGCGACTCGGCTTTCCGGATTCGCGCACCCTCCAGTCGGTATAACCACCGCCGAAGAATACCGGCGGACTCGGCGTAGTCCAGCCATTTTTGACTGTCGACATCGACCAGGTCCGTCACGACTGGCACGTTGGCAAGTCCTGGCACATTTAGATACGGTTCCATGCTGGAACAGAATGCCAACACAGCATCGAACTGAATCTTGCCAGACCATTCTGAGATCGCCTTACTCAGCGGAGGAGATGCAAACATACCCTGCGTGATCGAACCGCCGCGAGCCAGCGAGCTGGCTGCTCTTAACCAGCGAGTTGCATTCAGGCGGACAATCTTGTGTGCCGTGCAAAGTGCGCCAAGCGCCAACTCAGTCTCGGCCGATACCGGCTCATCCGCCAGGCATGCCAGGTAGACATTGGCGCGCTTGGCCAGATGCCGCAACGTGTGGTACGAGCGGATGCGATCCCCTCGATTCGGCGGATAAGGAACTCGGTGGGTGAGGTACAGAATATTCATGCGGAGACTTGAGGCACTTCGGAGGGTTGCAGTGCGGTTGGTTGCAACGCGGCCTGCAACACGTCGGATACGCGTCCGAAGCGAAAATGTTGAAGCAAGTACTCCAGCTTTCGATAGGTCGAATGCAGGTTGACGTAATGTCGGCAGTTGGCAACAAACGAGCCTGCGCGAATCCGCGGCTGTCGGTGATCCACCTCCCACGGGTGTACATAGAACATGAACGGTCGCGATGATTTTGCGTTAATTCTGGCCAACAATGCACGGCTGACAAACCACGGGTAGAGGCGAAAGTATCCCCCGCCCGAGCAAGGCACATTCATACCGCCAAGCCGCGAAATCGAAGGCGGAAACTCACAGATTTCGTGGTTGCCGGCCGAGATCGAATGTATGTCTGGCCGGGCGTTCGGAATTCCGTACCGGTCGTGATGGACCGGAAAAATACTCGAATCGCAGGTGATTCCCTCTTCCGCCAGAATTTCCAAAGCCCAGAGCGAGTCCTTAGTAATTGAAAAACTAGGGGCACGGTACAAGCGAACTTGCTCTCCGGTAATCTGCTGCAGGGCATCGAGTGAGCGTCGTAAATCCTCGCGAAATTCCGCCGGCGTCAGTTGATACACCAGCCGATGCCAGTAACTGTGCGACCCGATTTCGTGTCCCGCCGCATGAATTTGCTGAACCAATTGCGGGAATTTATCGGCCACCCAGCCCAGAACATAAAACGTCCCGTGAACCTGCTGCTGCGCCAATAAATCCAGAATGCGTTGCGTGCTATTGACCACGCGACTTTCGTGCTGATTCCACTGCGAACGGCTGACTCGCTGTTCAAACGCCGATACATGGTAGTAGTCTTCGACATCTACCGTAAAGGCATTCAAGGTTCGGAGATCGTTACTAGCTGCAATCATGTTCACAAGAGTTTTGGAAGTTCTCAACCTGGATGACAACGCATTCCATTGCGAGTTCGCAATAGAATGACAGTTACAACCCGACTGGCAACCGTATGTGCAAAGCATACCGCCTTAAACACTCGGCGGTCGTCGTATATACCCGCTAGCGAGGAAGAATCCGCTGCAATCGGAATTTCCCATGCTTTAGCCGAGGTCCGTCGTCGTCGGCTGTCATCGGTGAGACAAGCGGTTGTTGTAGCTCGTCTTCGTTGGGAACAACGACCAAATGTGGTCCGGATGCTTTGACAGCGTGAACTAGATGAGCTTCGCGTTTGAGTCCCAACCATTCCGCCGGCTTGGTACCACGCGCCCCTAAAAGCCGAATAAATGTCGCGACCAGAATTCTGAAGTCCAAAAACAAGCTTGCCTCACGAATGTACTGCAAATCTAGATCGACCTTGCGGCGCACGCTGTCCAAATCGGTGTCAGGCGGGAGATTGATCTGTGCAAGTCCCGTGATTCCTGGCCGCACGGCCAATCGATCCAAATAGTTCGTGACTTCCAATGCCAACCGCTGGGTAAACTCGGGCCGTTCTGGACGCGGTCCAATCAATGCCATTTCGCCACGGACAACATTGACAAGTTGTGGAAATTCATCCAAGTGCAATGCGCGCAATAACCGCCCGATGGTGGTTACACGCGGATCCTTTTGAGTGGCCCAGGTGGGACCGGTGTTGGCTTCGGCATCGACACGCATGGTGCGAATCTTGTGGATCAAGAACACCTTGCCATTCAGCCCGACACGACGCTGGCTGTATAGTCCTGGCCCGCGCGAAGTCAGCTTCACGACCAGAATCAGCAACAAAATCATCGGCAGACTGACCAACAGCAGCAGTCCACCTACGAACTGCTGAAGCGGCTGAATCCAGCGGTGGTACTTCAATGTTGGCTGGCGTTGCTCACTTGTTTCCTGTTTGTGATGCGGCAGAATTTTTAGTTGTGCAGACACTGGCGGAGTGTCAACGATTGCGGTTTGTAAATGGTTCGTCATGTGATGTCCTGTCCGAGGTGTGAATTCCTGTTCAGTGTGAGTTTTGTTTTCCCAAAACTCGGTCAATTTCCGGTATCAAATCCGCCAAAAAAGTACTGCAGCTATCTTTGGTAGCATCTTCATTAGAGGTCAAACCAGCCACCTGCATCTTGAGCAAATAAGGTGAATCCTTGTAGCTCCAGCGAGGAGACTTAGGTACGTCCCAGCGGTCCCCTTGGCTCCACGCGTAATAAACAACCAGACGTTCTGCCAGCAGTTCCTTGGAACGCAGCGACATCCGAAAAAACTTCTCTGGGGTGTTGTCTTTGTCCGCTCGCGATACGGATACCTCGACCGGCGGTTCTTCAATTTTATAGTCGCTGGCCGAGTAGCAAATCTCGGGTGAATGCACCGAAATGGGACCAGGTGGACCGGCCAGCAAGGCCACGCGCACTTTCTCGCCATTCTGACGATTCCCATACACGCGTTGTACTGATCCTGTGCATTTCAGTAAATCGGCTACGTCTGGATCGAGGTCGTGCGATTCGACTGTGTACCAATCTCCAAAAGATTCTGGCAATTGCGCTATCTGTTGCCCCGCCAACTGCTGGGCCTCGTTTCTTCCAAAGCGTTGAGATCGCGCGCCTTCGATGTAGCCACCATAAACCGTGAGGCAGACAGCAATCATTACCGCCAGAATTGAAAGTTTTGACATCATTGTTTGTTACCCTGGTCTTGTAAAACGCGAGTCAGACCCTGCAACGCGGTGCGCTCTTCCAGGGTCAGGGGTTGATCGCTCAGCTTTTTATCATTTGCTTTGACCATCGCGACTCGTGCATCGTCAAGCTGGTTCTTTCGTTGATACGCCAAAGCCAGATGGAAATAAAACCGAGCATCAGCCGCTGGATCTTCCACCGCCTGACGGAAAACTTGAATTGCCTGATCAACTTTGTCCTGACGGAGCAGTACAACTCCCAACGTATCCAACAGATCCGCACGTGGCCCTTGAATTTGGATCGCCTTTTGAATGCACTGCAATGCCTCGACAAATTGCGCCGGAGTTTCCGAGAGTAGATTCGCCAGATTGTTCAACGTCAGGACATTGTCCGGTTCGATTTTCAATACATGCCTGAATTGTTGTATTGCCTGCTCGCGATCACCGTGCAAATAACGCATTGTTCCGATCGCCAGTGCCAGGTTCGCATGCTGCGGATTCTGTTTTTGCGCTGTGGCAATGGCGGGCTCAATCAAGGACGACAGCTCTTGATCTGGTTTTGCGCGACTCAGCAGTGAGCAAAGGACAATAGCACGGCTGGCTTCATCGGATACTTTTGCCGCCAGCAGTGTCTGAACAGCGTCTTTCAGCCGACCCTGCACGGCCAAATAATTGGCCAGATCAAAATTGGCCTCAGGAACCAACTCGCTGAGCTTGCGGTAGTACGATTCGGCCTCACTCGACAACCCAACTTCCGCGCTCAGTCGGGCCGCCTGCAACAAAATCAACTTCTGCTCATTGGGAGCAGTTTCTTCTGTGAGGTTCTTCTCGATGAAAGCAACCAGTAACGGTGCGATCTCCGACGCCTTGTCACTTGCTCGCAACAATCTCGCCTTGGCGACTAGCGTTGCCCAAGTGTCTGGGCTCATTTTTTCAAGTAGTCCCAGCCATCCCTCTGCCTCTTTGATGTGCCGATGACGAGCAAGAAACTCCACCACGGTGGTCAGCGCGAATGGCGTGGCAGCAGGATCGGATGCGGCCAACAAC
>JAWXCH010000055.1:0-3525 GCA_034440595.1 Planctomycetota bacterium
ATCCGGCCTCGACCAGCCATCGTGGTCTTTCAACGGATACGCTAGCGGATTTGGGGATTTCAGCCGGAACGGTGCGGCTTTCGGTCGGAACCGAACCGTTTGAGACGGTACTGCAGTCGCTGGAAAGGGGGCTATCAGCCAGCGGTTAAGATGACATTGCCCATGCTATATACAGTTATGGGAAACTCCGCGCTTATCATCGCTTAACCTGATTCTGGCTTGGGCGATATTCGAAGCGGCAGCATAGCGCAAGTCGCGCCGAACGCATTGTTTGCGCTGGACGCCGCACGGCCTTCTGATACACTATTAGTAGATTGAATCGTAGAAACCAAACTTTTTGACTGTAATTTTTCTTACGGAGCTGCTTATGCCGCAAAAAGAGGAAGCGCTTGAGGTTGAGGGTGTCGTCACGCAGGCACTCGCCAACACTCGTTTTTATGTCACGCTTGAGGGTGGTCACGTGGTGACGGCCCATGTTGCGGGCCGGATGCGCAAGAATTTCATTCGTATTGTGCCCGGCGATCGGGTTAAAGTCGAGCTTTCGCCATATGACCTGACCAAAGGTCGCATTACTTACCGCGATCGGTAATTTCTAATGCCGCCGTCCGGCGGACTTTATCGGATCGCCATGCGCCTTGCCGGTGGAGTTGTACCACTGCGCGTGGGGAATATGCCATCTAGCCGGATATTGCCGCTGGCTGCATTCTGCAACGGGTTGCGCTGGAAATGAAGGTGCGGGATACCGTGCAATCAAAGCAGTTACGTCGCCAAAAACAGGCCAAGTGCCGGTTTGCCGCAATGTGAGCATCACTTCGGCAGCTTCTGTCTGTGGTTTACCGGTCTGATTGTCGGGCGTATGATACTGGACGCAATCTCGGCCATAACCTAGGCTTTGGCTACCTGCCTGCGATTTTCCTGCCTTGGCTGGCACCTGCCATATTTTTGCCCTATGAAACTCACGGGCCTTCGTCAGGGTAGTAGTTTGCACGAAGCGAATTGACCGAACCGTATTAGCGATTGGCGCAATCCATCGGCATCGCTGCTTTTGAAATAAAACTTGATCGCGGTATCATTGGCGGTAACATTCCACGATCCATTACGCTTTTGGCCTTGAGTTGCTTTTCCAGTGACACATTTTAACTAACCCCTGATACGTAGGAGCGATCACACGTGAAGAAGCTATTTTTCTACGCTGCGGCCCTGGCCGCATTGTTTGTCGGCACCAGCACTGCCATGGCACAAGTTGGCAAGCCGGCTGTCATCGTTTCTGTCACCAGTTACGACGAATTGATGGCCGACATTGATTATCTGGGCCAGGCCACTGGCCTGCCGATGATTTCTTCGGCCATAGTCGAAGCAAACGTTACGCAAATCACCAACGGTCAGGGACTGAAAGGGCTAGACAAGAAAAAGCCTTGGGGTGGTGTTCTGATGGTCGACGGAGAGAACTACGTTCCAATGGTCTTCTTGCCAGTGAGCGACGTCAAAGGACTAGTCGAAGGCTTTGCTGCAATGGGAGTCGAGATTACGACCGAATCCGACGGCACGTTCACGATTGCCTCGCCTGCAGGCATGCCGATCTCAGCAAAGACCTCCGGCGAATACACATTCTTTGCACAAGACGCCGAGAAGCTTGCCAAGTTGCCGGCGGATCCGGTTAGCTTGCTGGGTGGTCTGAACAAGACGCACGACATTGGTGTGCGTGCTTATGTTCAAAATGTGCCGGCGGAAAAGCGTGCCGAGTTGCTCGACGGATTGAAGGAGGGCATGCGGCGTAGCCTTCGTGAGGAGGATGGCGTAAGCCCCGAAGCACTCGAACTTCGTAAGAAGATGGTCGAAAACCAGATCAAGGAGTTTGATACCGCGGCCGCCGAATTGGACACGATTACATTCGGCCTGAAAATTGACAGTGCCGAAAAAGTTGTGAATTTGGACACGGCAGGTACGGCTGTCGCTTCCAGCAAGATGGCCGAGCAGTTCGGCAGCTATGCGACCACGACTTCAGAATTTCAAGGATTCCAACAACCGGGTGCGGCGGTCAATCTGACTTCGACATCGTTGTTGAACGCCAATCAGATTGAGCAAATGGTGAGTGTTGTTCGGACTTTGGAAGGGAAGGCACAGTCGGAAATTGAAAAAGACGAACACCTGACCACGGACGAGGATCGTGCAGCCGCCAAGGAAGGGGTCGGTGCGCTCATTTCCGCCATGATCAAGACCATTGAAACCGGTAAACTCGACTTCGGTGGAACGGTGATGCTCGAACCGGAATCGGCAACCTTTGCCGGTGGTGCTGGAGTGGCCGATGGTGCGGCGGTCGAAGCAGCGTTCAAGAAAATTGCTGCCGTTGCATCCAAAGGAGACAAAGACTTCCCAGAGTTCAAATTCGACGCCGAGACTTATAAGGGGGTCCGTTTTCACACAGCGACTGTTCCTGTTCCCGACGCATCTGCCCAAGCGGTTTTTGGCGAGAATATGGACATTGTTGTTGGAATTGGACCGAAAGTGGTCTATGTCTCTGCTGGCAGCAAAGCGGCGGATGTTCTGAAGAAGGTCATCGACAAATCGGCTACCGATGGTGCCAAGCCAGCCCGGATGCTGAACCTGGTGGCCTCGCTTGCTCCAATGTTCGAGTTTGCCAATTCGATTGAAAAGAACCCGATGACCGAGGCACTGGCTGCTTCCTTGAAAACGTCAGAAGGTAAGGATCACATTTCGATGAGCTCGATTATGATTCCACGCGGAGTCGTCTATCGATTGCAAGTCGAGTCGGGTGTATTGAAATTGATCGGTCAGGCCGCATTGCCGTTGATGATGGGGGGCGGTCGACGAGGTCCCGGTCCCGGTGGATTCTAAGTTGTTCAATGCACATGCAACGTCACAGGTCGGTAATCTGACTTGAGACATTGCCTGATCGCTTAAAGCAGCAACCGGCCTGGAATTTCCAGGCCGGTTGTCGTTGGTGGAGGAACAAATGCATCGGCAGTAACAGTCTGTCACTGTTCCTGTCGGTTGTATTCGTCTCTCCCTCTGGAAGAGGTCGTCGCCCCAGCGACGGGTGAGGGAATTGCAGCGGTTCGGCGCATCGAGCGCGACATGAGCTTCAGTTCACCGAAGAAAGTTCCAAACTGTTTTAGTTCTCACTGGCGGAGCCCATTAGTCTCTACACAAAAATGCTAGCAAGATTAATTCGCGAAAGGACGGAGATTGGGGCGTAAGAAGGCGATGGTATGGCCAGATGCGTAAACTTGCAAAGTACGCCGAAGGCGTTCCATACCATAGCCCAGGGTTCGACGCGCAGCGGCGCACCCTGGGTTAGCAAAAAAAGTAATCGGTTACCGCGAAGCGGTTAAACAAGCAGATGAAGTTGCGTTTATACTTAACCCGGCAGTTGTGTAACCACTTCGTGGTAATCGGCTGGGTGGGGACAGTAACCCCAGGTGCGCTGCGCGACCTGGGGCTGTGGTGTTAAACGCCTGCGGCGTAATTGGGGCAATCTGCAAGCTAGCAACGATGTGTAGATAC
>JAWXCH010000056.1:0-3287 GCA_034440595.1 Planctomycetota bacterium
ATTCTGTGGAGCGCCGCGGTGGGCTTGGCGCTGAATCGGACGGGTACTCTGGGCGAACTTCTGCAGCAATGCGCACAGTCATTGGTCCAGAATCTCGATCTGGCCTTAGTTCGTATTTGGACCGTCAATGAAGCGGACAATGTCTTAGAACTTCAAGCTGCTGCGGGCCACAATACGCGGATCGACGGCCCCTTGAGCCGAGTTCCGATTGGATCGTTCTTGATCGGACGCATCGCCCACCAGCGAGCTCCCTTTCTGACGAATGATGTAGCTAGCGACCCGGACCTCGCCGACAGCGACTGGCTGAAGGGTGAAGGCTTGGTCGCCTTTGTGGGCCACCCGCTGATCGTTAAAGATCGACTCGTGGGTGCATTGGCCATGTTTTCCCGGCACCCGTTCACGCCAGCCACTTTCGACGCGACGGCAGCCGTCGCTAGCCAGATCGCCGCAGGCATCGAACGCAAGCAGGTGGACGAGAGGCTGCAATTCACACAATTCACGATCGACAAAATCGCCACGGCCGTTTTTTGGTCCGACAAAGACAGCCGGTTTTTTAACGTCAACGAAGCAGCTTGCCGCATGACGGGCTATACCCGTGAAGAATTGCTCTCTTTCCATATTGCCGACCTGGACGTGTACGTGACGCGAGAAAACTGGTCGCGGACCTGGAAAGAACTCCAGGATCGCCGTGTGCTTAGCAAAGAGTCGCGTTTGCGGTGTAAGAACGGCACGGAAATTCCAGTCAGCATTAACTGCAATCTCTTGCAAGAAGCGGGCCGCGAATATGCTTGCACACTCGTGCAAGACATCATCGAGCGCAAGGCGGCGGAGTTCGCGCAGGACCAAGGGGAGCTTCGGTTCCGCGCCATCTTCAATCAGACCTTTGAATTTGTGGGGCTCCTCAGCAACGACGGGACACTGCTGGAAGTGAATCAGTCGGGCCTCGACCTCCGCGGCTTGGCGCTGGCGGATGTAGCTGGGTTG
This sequence comes from Planctomycetota bacterium, assembly GCA_034440595.1. Lineage (GTDB taxonomy): Bacteria > Planctomycetota > Planctomycetia > Pirellulales > JALHPA01 > JAWXCH01. The sequence goes on from JAWXCH010000056.1 coordinate 985, forward strand.
CCCTTTTGGGAGACACCGTGGCTAGATTTCTCCGCCCTCACGCGCGACCAAGCGCGGCATGCCGTCGTCCGCGCCGCCTCTGGCGGCACCGAACGGCAAGAGATGACGATCCGCGACCTGCAGGGAGTCCCGCGGAAATTCGATTTTTCGTTCAAGCCCGTTCACAATGAGGCGGGCCGAATCGCATTGCTCATCGTGGATGCTCGTGATGTTACCGAGCAGAAGCGGCTAGAAGAGCAATTCCGCCAAGCGCAGAAGATGGAGGCTGTCGGCAAGTTGGCCGGCGGCGTGGCGCACGACTTCAATAACCTGCTCACGATCATCCTGGGTTATAGCGACATGGTGCGGGAAAGCCTGCCCGCCGGTGATCCATTGTTGTCCTTAATTGCGGAAATTCACAATGCGGGAGAGCGCGCCGAACGGTTAACCCGGCAACTCTTGGCTTTCAGTCGCAAACAAGTTCTAGTGCCAGTCGTTTTGGACCTTAACTCCCTTCTGGCCGATATGGAGAAAATGCTTGGCAGTTTGATTGGCGAGGATGTGGAACTAGTGTTTCGTCCTGCCAAAGATCTGTGGCGGGTGCGGGTCGATGCCGGACAAATGGAACAGGTCATCATGAACCTATTGGTCAACGCTCGCGCAGCGATGCTTCAAGGGGGCAAGCTGACACTAAAAACAGCCAACATTGAATTGGATTCGACCTATGTTGCGGAACACCCGGAAGCCAAAGTAGGCGAGCATGTGTTGCTGTCGGTCAGTGACACCGGAAGCGGCATGGATCGTGCGACCCTGGCTCAGATATTCGAGCCGTTCTTCACGACCAAAGGACCGGAGAACGGAACTGGCCTGGGTCTGGCCATGGTGTATGGAATCGTCAAGCAGAGCGACGGTCACATTCAGGTCGATAGTGAATTGGGACGTGGCACGACGTTTCATATCTATTTGCCACGCGATCGGGAAGGTGTCAGCCCGCACCGTGTGCAGGCCGAATCACAAACCGGGCCGCATGGTTCGGAGACCGTGCTACTCGTGGAAGACGAGGCCGCAGTCCGCGCCCTGGCCCGCGCCATTCTGCAGCGCAACGGCTATCAGGTCATGGAGGCTGCCAGCGGCAGCCAAGCGCTGCTGATATGCGAGCAGTGCAAGGACCAGATTCACTTGCTGGCGACGGATGTGGTCATGCCGCTTATGAGCGGCCGGGAGTTAGTGGAGAAAGTAATGCCCCTGCGTCCCGACATGAAAGTGTTGTATATGTCTGGCTACATGGACGACGCCATTGTTCGGCATGGGCTGCTCGACACCAGTGTTCCCTTCCTTCAGAAGCCCTACACGCCCAATTCCCTGGCAAAAAAAGTGCGAGAAGTGCTCGACCATTGAGCGCCAATGGACCAACGCGCGCGGATCGAGCAACAGGCACGGGAATTAGCACATTTCACGGAATCGTCGCGGATCGAGACTCTGAACGAATCCGATAAGGACTCGACGCGTTCGCGGAACAAGCGAGGGAACTGGCGACCTTGGTGGATACGTCGCCAATCCAGACCCTCATGCAAACCGACGGGAAAATCGAAAAGTCGCTTCCCCCGCTGATTATTGAAGAAACCGCTTGGAACAAGCTCGATTGTGTCGAGTTTGCGAAGCCGCGGCAAACAATTCCGGCGAGACCCTTTCGTCCACTCCCGCACAAGGAGACAGTCGTGGTGACCAATGGCATCGAAATCCTGCTGGTTGAAGATAACGCGAACGATGAAATGCTCGCGCTGCATGAGTTCAAGAAAAGCAACATTTGCAACCAGGTGCATGTGGTGCGAGATGGGAACTAGGCGTTGGAGTACATCTTCTGCACCGGAGCCAACGCCACTCGACAAATCGAGAATCCCAAAGTGATCCTGCTCGATATGAAGCTCCCCCTGATCGACGGCATCGAGGTGCTCCGCCAGATTCGCGGCGACCCACGCACCCGATTCATTCCCGTGGTGATGCTCACGTCGTCGAACGAACAGCGCGACCTGGTCGAGACCTACAGGCTGGGAGTCAACAGTTACATCGTCAAGCCGGTCGATTTCGGGCAATTCAACGAAGTCGCCAGGCACCTTGGATACTATTGGCTGGGACTTTCTCACGTTGGTTCAGCGGCATGTGGCGCTTTTTCTAGCAAGGGAGGTTAGAGTTTATGTCCCAAAAGTCTTTGCCAACAAAAACTTTCCGCGTGCTAGCTGGAGATGGCTCTTCTGCAAAACTGTCAACTTAGGCGGACTCGAACAAGGCGTGTATGAGAAAGTCCCTATTGGCTGCTACTCAAT
>JAWXCH010000057.1:0-5794 GCA_034440595.1 Planctomycetota bacterium
CCGCCGCCCCCTCCGCGCCCGAGGGGCGAGATAGTCAATGTGATTGAACTGGAGGGAAACACAGCGTCAATCGCGATCGCGGTAGGTGCCACTGTGCCGCTTCGTTTGAAAGCCTTCGAGGAGACTTCTGCGGGGGATTTATTGCCCGTGCCTTCACCAAAGCTGATTGCAAAGACGAACCGACAGGATTTCCTCGGCGTCGATGGTGCGAACCAGGCAATCGCAATAGGCAACGGTCAAACGACTGTCTGGTTCGAATCCGAAGACGGCATTGTGAAATCGAACAGTGTGCTTGTCGAATCGGTGCAATGTTCAAGGGCAACGATAAGCGGAATTCCGGATCGTATGCTCCTCCAGGGTGAGCACCTTCCAATCAAAGTGACATACACGACCGAGAGTGGTGATCGTGATGATCTTCTGCACGACGCATCATTAGACGAAATAGGTATGGGTCGAGTTAGCCGGAACGGCGTTTTCTTTGCCGGCTCGCACGAGGGAACGGCAACACTTCGTGTTCGTTGGGGGATTAACCAGATTGATACTGTGTCCGCGTCAATTCATATCGGATCCGAGCGCGTGCCGCCGCGGAGGGGGAAGGGTGGCGACACAGGCGGTGAAATTCCTCTCATTCTTCTTTGCGGCACTTCGGTACCTGGAATGGATCATTTCCCGATCGAACAGCGAACAATCATGCCATCCGAGCACTTTCCCACCATTATCGACTTTGATCCAGTATTCGAAAATGTAATCTTCATCAATCCTGACAGCAGAGAATCGATCCAAGCCCGCCGAGGTCGGGGCGGTCGCAAGGGGATGGCTGGAATTGCGACGGAAACCTACTACCAGTTCATCGCGATGAAATGCTTTGAAATCCTGAAACGCCTATGGATATTCGAGCAAGCGCGTGAGACCCCGCTAACCGAAGTCCAGTTTCGTCAACAGTTCGCAACGGCCGAAACCGAATGTGCGCCCTTCATTGAGCACGCATATACGATTGCTGAGGGAATTGCCGACGTAGGAGGTAAATCGTCATGAGCATGGCTACAAATCGCCGCACCGCAGCACAGGAGATCCTACTTGCAGCGGCGGACCTAGCGAACACGGGCAAACGAGATTTCACCGAATGGGAGCTGACCGTCGCAGCCTGGCGTCGCGACAATAATCGTTTTGGGCTGCGCGGATTCGAATCAGCGCACCCAGATCATAAGCGAGTAATGATGGAGATCATGGGGCAAACTAAGAAGGACAATCCTGTGCGAAGGTGCTTCATAGTGAAGACGAAGCCAAACTATTACCGATTGACGGATCTGGGTGCTGCTGAGGTCACCGCGCTTTTACATAGACCGGCGGTAGGGGCAACAACATCCAAATCACCCGGGCTAATCTATGTTGCGGTTGAGCCATTCGTGGAGAGCCCACCATTTCGTGCCTGGCTAAAGGATAATGATGAGCCACGGACCTGGTTAGGTGCTGCGGCATTCCTTGGTCTGTCTAGGAATACTGCCAACGAGCTTAACGATCGCATACGTGCGATCGAAACAGCTGCGAAGCATGCAAGTGAGTGGTGTGTCCAAGCAGGGCGAAACGACATCACCCGCGGAGTGCATGGGGGCTCGCGCCCGATCCCACTCGCGGAGATCGAGCAACTGCAGGCGTTTCTTGATGTGCTTCGCGGGCGGTTCGCCCGGCAGATCGAGGCGATCCGGCAAAAAGAGGGTTGATACCTGTCAATTTGAACTGTTTGAACCGTTCCTCTGATGTACGCGCATAGTGCTCATCGGCTTCAATCCCGACCCACCGGCGATCGCGCATTTCGGCGACGAAACCGGTTGAATTGCTCCCAGCGAATGGGTCTAAAACGAGATCGCCAGGATCTGTCAAGAAGTCTACAAAGAACTGAATTAATTTCATCGGCATTCGAGCGGGATGCTGCGGAATGTTGTTGGCTCTGCAATATCGTTGGTATGGGTCAGATGTCGAAGTGTTGGCGATCGAAAGAACATCTGAGGGCCCATCGTTAGCAGCAAGTATTTCCTGTTGGATTGACGCGATGGATGGTATCAGGACGTTAGGCGGGATTGCACCTCCGTTGTCGGCAAGAAACGACGTTTCGCCAATTTGATGTTCCGACGGACGGGTCCCCGGATTGTATGTGCCTCTCTTCAGCAACTTACGCATCGCGTCGCTGTACTCCGTGAGTATATGGCTGTTGTCCGCCTTTGGGCGCGGTGTTGGAGACATCCACCAAACTCTTGTGAATGCATCTTTTACCCTACAGCGTTCGACTGTCACCCACTGCGCAGGGCTCGGAAGTCGAGCGGGGTTGAAGCAGATAAATTCTTGGCAGAGGTGCAAGCCGGCCTTCTTTTTGAACGCCAGCAGAGCTTCAATCGCGAGCGTCGACACTGTGGGTTGGCCCGCGTCCCAGCCGTTACCCACTTCAATTACAATTGAACCATCGGCGGTCAAGAGATTAGTCAGTAGTGGCGCAAAATCTGCTAGCCAATCCACGTACTCTTCGCCCTGCAGGTTTCCATATTTTTTTTTCCGGTTTAGCGGAAAGGGCGGTGACGTGAATACAAGCTGTACCTTCCCTATAAATTTGGTCAGAGGAGGTTGCGTCAGCGTATACAGAGAATCTCCAATGTAGAGAGCTCCGCGAGAGCGCTTGTAGGCTAACTTCGCGGGCTGGCCCGATGTGTCACTTGGGAGCTTAGTAGGCATGAATACTTTCAGTAATTCGCTTAACTATTGGGAAATTCCAGTTTCAACTGACCGCGTTCGGAATCCTGGATGAACTGCTTCAAGGCATATCGCACGACGAACGCCAAGGTGGTGCCATTTTGCTCTGCAATACGCTCAAGGACAGACCGTTGGCCTGGAGCCAACGTGACCGTAATCCGATCGGACTCAGTGACCTGTTGTTTTTTTGACATGGGTACCTCTTGATGCAGGTTGCTGCATTGTGATGCATCTTGCATCATCAGTCAAGTTCGCTGTTTCCACTGTATTCAAGTTCACTCGGGCGTGACTCTGCATAAATCAGTTGATCGAGCGAGCCGCCAATACGTAGGGCTTGAAGGGAAAGTAGCTCGAAACACATACTCCCACTTGTGGCGAACCGATCGAGTGAGGTACAACACTCGCTATCCCGAAGAGGGATCGCTTAACGCAATCGTGACTCGTTGCTTTCAATGGCCGCTAGAACGGCCCTCGCGTCGGTAATGAAAGGTGGCTGTAGCATGATCGAGAATAACCCGAGCAACGTCACCTCTGCATTCGAGATGCTTCTTGAAGAGGTAGAAGCCGAGATTGATTTTGTCAACGGCGTCGGATCGAAGGCATTCGAGAGTCGAGATTATGACAAGGCGAAAGAGGCGCTGGAGCGGACCGGAGCGATGACGGCGTTTCGGGACAAAGTGGCAGCGCTACGCAAGAATTGGGAGCAGCTCGCAGCGACGGCCGAACGTGAGGAGGACGAGCAGACACGTGAGGATCGCCGCAATTTGGGAAAGCTTCGCAAGGGCGTGCGAACCCCCACGGAGGCTTATTACATGCCGCTTTTGCAAGTGCTGGAAAAAATAGGTGGCCGTGGCAAAGTGGCTGAAGTGCTTGATAGGGTGGGTGCGGTCATGAAGAGAGTGCTCAAGGACGTGGATTACCAGCCGCTGGCGAGCAATCCGGACAACCTGCGTTGGCGCAATGCAGCACAATGGGCGCGGAACAACATGGTAAATGAAGGATTGCTGAAGAGCGACTCGCCGCGAGGATTCTGGGAAATCAGTGAGAGAGGCTTGGCCATGTTAAAGGGCACGTGAACAGGTAGACGGGTTTGCCGATGGCTGCATCGGCGAACCGGCTCGTTAACCACAACCAACCCGTCACCCACTTTTCGGCTTGTGTTGCGTGAACATCAGATTGGGTAAAATGTCCTTGCTTCAGTCAGCAACTGAGCGAGGTTTGTTATGGTGATTATCAGCCGACTCGGGGTTCGGGCAAAGCCCGCGAACAATCATCCCCAGTTCAAGGAGTGGGAGATCGCGAACGTCGTCATCCTTGTAACGGCCGCCAACCGCGATGAGACGCTTGCTTTAGGCCGTGAAGTGCTTCGACGGGAAAAGTGGGAGCTACTCGAGGTCCAAATATGCGACAGGCTCATAGAGGAACGGGTCCGCGAACAAGGCGGAGCGATGCTGGAAGCTTATGAGTCCGCCGTTGCCACCGGCTCCGTGATACGTGTGTTTCCGAACAATTTCGCACCGGGCAAGGCCGGCATACCGGCGATCCTCCCGATGCGAATCACCGAGTCGTTCGTGGATCAGGTTGTCGCGGACATCGGCGGTGAGCGGATTCCCACCGACGACGAAACCCGAACCGTGGACTACCTGATCGGTGATTGGCTCTTCGAATTGAAGGATCTCCAAGAAGAAGGACTTCAGCAACCTGAGCGGCAGAAAAAGCTCCATAAACTCTTTTCCCGTTTCGCGGTCCCCGGCCTCCCTGTTCAAATCAACCCTTCTGTCCTCGACGAGAATGAGCGGCGAGAGTTCTTTAGCATTCTGAGCAGCCCAATCCAGCCGCAGGTGAAGAAGGCGTCGAAGCAGGTTCGATCTACCCGCGGGTTGCTGAATCGAAACGAACTAAAGGGTGGCATCATCTATCTGAACACGGGCTACGGTAGCTTTGCGCCAGAGGAGTTCGGGCCGCTCGTTGAGCGATACGTCCGCAAGGACACGACGCAGATCGAAGCCATCTTCTGTGTCGCTCTCTGGAACCAGACCAATGGGTTCGATTCGTACGTCTTCTTCCGCGCTTATCCGGAAAGACCGAGCATCCCGGTTGTCTCGCAACTACAGGAGGCGTTCGGGAATCGCTTTGAAGAAGCCATGACGCAACTTGTGCTTGGCACGTTGCCTGCCACTTCAGTCTTCGCTGACCCGCTTGTGCCAATCACTTTCAGCGTCGGTGGGGTAGAATACGTATGGCAGCCGGGTTTGGTGCCACTCAAACTTAACGATGGACCCCATTAATGCCATCGGATCGCTTCAAACTAGACACCGAGACTTCAATAAATCATTGATAGATGTCCGCAACGCCGGGGCTCTGGTTCCATCCAGAAAAAATTCGAGAGCAGGCTAGGACTTGAAAACACTCAACTCGTTGATGATCCAATCCAGATGCCTCAAATGTTGGTCAAATGCGCCCAGGATTTGGCGCACCTCGTACAGATTATGCACTTGCGGGCCGGCCATAATTGATACATCTATCGCCTCGAATCGTTTAAGGTTTTGCGGGCAAAGCTCGCGGATCGTGTCACACGTCTTGCCTTTCCATTCTTCGTACAAAGCCCGCCAACTAGCCACCGCAGCCTTGGTGTTTGGCGCGCTAAAAGGGTCGTTTGCGGGTTGAGTTGATCGGACGCGCGCTCCTTCGCGACGCAACTCTCGCAATCGATGCAGAACAGCCACAATGCCGTAGTGGTTGGCGAGCAAACCCCAGTAGACGTTCCGCTCCTTCGCCACATCGCGATATAGCACGACCGCCCCAAATATGGGGCCAGCCAATAGTGCGATCCACGCGAGGATGTTCACGCGCACATCGCCATCCTGTGACGTGCCATACAAGTGCGACCACGCTCCAAGCCACTCGCCGATGGTGACGATGGGAGCGTAAAAGGTGATCAGGATGAACTTCCCCCAGGGCAATCGCATGTAGATTTTACACCCTTGATTCTAACTTGAAAACGCCAGTTGCCCCTCGCGGTACTCCGGGTGCATCCTCAACGGTGCTTCAA
>JAWXCH010000058.1:0-13394 GCA_034440595.1 Planctomycetota bacterium
GCTTTCAATGCCGGAAATAACGTTGCCAATGTCTTACCAATCCCTGTAGGCGCCTGTGCCAGCAATTTTCGTTCCTTGCATATAGATTTGTAGACGGCCACTGCCAGGTCGCGTTGCCCAGCCCGAAATTCGGCATGTGGAAAACGCAGTGTGTTCAGCGCGGCATCACGCGCCGATCGATGGGCGAGCTCTTGGCGAGCCCATGCAAGAAATGAAGTACATTGGCATTTAAAGAAATCCCAAAGCTGCTCAGCAGAAAAATACCCGGGAAAGGAGGTCTCTTTTGCAGAGTCGACATTGAAATAAGTTACTGCAACGTTCAGGCCCGGCAGACCCGATTGGTCACACAGCAGCCAGCCATAAATTTTTGCCTGCGCCCAATGCAACTGGCGATGATGGTTGGGGATTGCTTCGAGGCAGCCGCGGTAGGTTTTGATCTCCTCCAGCTGTTTGGCCGCAGGATCGAAACCATCGGCACGACCGCGCACGATCAATTCCTGATATGCACCACTCAGCGCCACCTCGGCTTGATAATGTCCACCGCGCTTTGAGGTCACAATACCGTGGCCAGTGATGCCTTCCTGTCCGCTGGGCGAAGGTGTGAAGCGGAGATCCAGATCTCCGGTTTTGGCCGTGAATTCACACAGTGCTCGCACTGCAATGACATAGCTCATTACTTTATGTCCTGCCACTGTACGTAGCAGACCGTTACGGGTATATCGTGCTTGACACAATAGTCCAGCCAACGAACCTGATTATCCTGCAGCCGGTCGCCGGGCCCTTTGACTTCTATCATCCGGTAGCGACGTTCATCCGGCCAGAATTGAACCAGATCCGGCAGCCCAGAACGGTTCGAATCAATATTGGCAAGCAATCGTTCAAACAGTTTGCGCAGATGCGCTGCCGGCAGGCAGGCCAGTACCTGTCCGAGCAGAATTTCGTCGAGTGCGGACCAATAAACGAAAGGCGACTGCAAGCCTTGTTTGGCCTGGTAGTTGCCGCGGATGGTGTTGAGATATTCGCCTGTTTCGAGCTGTGTCAGCAGTCCGTCGAGTAGGTCGGCCCGTGCGCGATAAAATTCTGGACTCAGCAGGTCGGCCGGGCCATGCTGGAAGGGATGGAAGAAAGCTCCAGGTACCGGTGCAAAGATGGCCTCCCAGCATAACAGGCCGAAGAGCGAGTTGATGAGCGTGTTTTCCACATAGTGGACGGGGGCTTTGTCCTGATGCAGCAGGACCTGAACGACACCTTCCACACTAAATGGATCAGCAGGGCGAGGCAGTACCAGGTCGAGTCTGGGGTGCGAATTACCGATCCTGCGATGCGCTACCCTTGTGCCCAGGTGGCGCTGCAGCCTGGGGAACATCCGCTGCAGTTGCTGCGTTTCTTCTTCACTTTCCGGGCAGTGTATAGCGGTTTCGCAGAGCGACATGGCCTGGTCAAAACGACACAGTCGCTCAAGAACCCGAATCATTCGCGCACGCGCTCCTGAATAATGGGTTTGTGAATAAATTGTCAGTGCCAGTTCGAGGTCATCGCTACGTTCGCAGTGCTGACCGATCCTAAACAACAATTTAGCTCGACGCCGTTCGATCCAGAGATTAACGGTTTCAATAGAAATCACTTCCTCGATGATGCCTGCAACTGGCTCCTTGACGTAGAGCCGTTCGTGGCAGCGATGTAGCTGCAAATAGTTAGCAATATCGCCGCGCGTTCGAAACGCTCGCGATGCTTCAGAGAATTCGACTTTTTCATAGCGATAAACACCGAGGTCGGCCAAAATGAACTCGGACCAGTCCTGATGGAGGTTTCCAAAAAATATCAGTCGCAATCGGTCACACAGAGGCATCAGGAACAACGTATAAACACTGTCAACGGAATCGCCATACCATTCACTGAACCGTTGCGTTGCTGGAAATAGTGGCGTCAGAGCCGCAAGCCAGTCCAGTTTTCGACCCTTGATAGGTAGATGTTCCTGAAAAACCACGACTAACTCTTCCTTGGTAAGCAGGGCAAACAGCTGAGTCAAATCCAGAAGACTGTCCGGTTCCAACCATCCCAGTTCGAACAACGGAAGCACAGCCTTCCCCACCGGACCGATTTCGTCATAGTTCAGCTTGCTTGCGCGAAATAGGATTCCTTTACGCATAATCATGCGTACCAGCAGCGCCCGCGTCTGGAGCGGCAGTGTCGGAAATACATCAAGAATGTCTATTTCGGTGGCGAGCAGTAAATCCCGTTGGCGGCTGAGTATCCAGCGCACCACAGTCTCAAAATTATGGAGATAGTAATACGGCGCTTCTACCGAAGCAGCAGATGGTTGAAGAGCCGCATCCGCAGCTATGGTTCTGAAGGTATCACTGCTGCCCATCGCTTGAATCTCCCAACTGGAGTTGTATCTATCACTGCAATTGGAGACGTGAGTATCGATAAATACCAATCCCCACGCCGGATGTTGAGGCAGTAATATTATTTCAAAGGGTGTATGTTTGTACAGTATTTCTGAACAGACCGGCAACGGCCTCTGCCGCATCCCGCGTAGCGCTGGCAATAAGCCCCAGCCCGATCCACGACTCCGGTGGAGCTAGCGGCGACAGCGCGGTCGCCAATATCAATGAGTAGAGGTGGAAAAGCCATTGTCGCGGAGCCACAACTGCTCTGCCAGAACGATTGAGTAGCTCTGGCAAGCACCGTACCGTGCACTTGCGGTGTGCGCGCATTACGGAGCCTTCAGTTGCTTGTGTCCCCTAAAGGGGACGGTTTCTGTTAGATCACCTGCAATTGGTCTACCCGTTCGTCTCCCTTTGTACTAGAAAATAGTTCAATATTGAAAACGCGTTCGACCAGCCAAGCACCTGCAACACAAACAATTAGCATCGAGCCAACATAGAAAACGACATATTTATAAATTTTTGTTCTACGCATCGCGTAACTGATTGGCACATATAGACTCAATATGCCAATTTGTCCGATTTCCACACCTAAGTTAAATCCGATGAGTGCTAATGCCAAAGAGCCCCCTCGCAAGCCCAGGTCAGCAAGTACTGCGGAGAATCCAAAACCATGGATTAAGCCGAAAGAAAAGGCCACTAGCCAGCGATACTTTACAACTACAGGAAATACATTATTGAGCGCTGCCAATACCACAGAGAACGCGATAGCCGCCTCTACCCAACGGCTGGGCAGTGCCACAAGCTGCAGCGTGGCAAGTGTTAACGTGATGGAGTGCGCCACTGTAAAAGCGGTAACCACTTTAAGTACCTCAATGATGGTGGGCTTAAAGTTTTCTGCTGGCTGCCAGCCTTTGCTTGTTCGCACCAAAACGGCAGGTAACAATAGAGAAAGTAAGAATAAGATATGGTCATACCCTTTCCAGATATGCCAAATACCATCCACTAGATATTCTTTGAATTCGCCAAAATGACTGACGTTGCCCAAAACGAACGATTGCAAACGGTTCTCTGGTCCAAAAATGGCGGTTTTATTGAAGCCTTCATACTCAAGTCGCAATAAGCCACGATGCGATGGGTCTAGCTCTGAGAACAAGGTATAACGTAGACTAAGGTTGGAAACCGTTGTTTGGCAACTAGCAGTAAATTTAAGTACTGCATAAGCACCATCGGTATGGTGGTCAATAAGCGTTTGCGTAGGTGTAATAGGGCAAAGCACGTGGTTGCCCCGAATACTAAGCCTGGCAAAAGCATAGGCATTTATATCCTTCTGTTTAATCAAAACTTCCTGCCAATTAATTTCACTATTAGCATCTTCATCAAGCCCAATAGCATAGTCTAAATCACGCAGTGCAATATCCCACTGACCCTTGATAGTAGCTTGATGGAGAACCGTTGGCTCGCTATCTACATTTGCAACTGAGAGTGTCAAATAGCTATCGCTTGGCTTGTGAGCAAAAGCGCACACGTGCCACAGAAAAAATAATAGAATACCCGAACGCAACACACTTCGATACTTACTCATATCGCGCCCTTATGGTGATCAATCATTTTTTTTAGTATCGCATCTTCCAAATGATGCGCTTCTAGCCAACCAATTAGTGGCACTGCTGCATATTTATCACTTGAGGCTAACGCAGCCTCCAAATAAACCCGAGCATCGGCTGGTTCTTTTTGAATTGCCCAATTGAGTTTGGCAATCTCCAAAGCACGCACTGGGTTGTGCATCAACCGCAATTCAAAGCGTGACTGTTCACGCTGATGTACGGTATCGCCGCGCATCATGGCTGCGTCAAATCTATTTCTTAGTTCTTCAATTTGCACCTGCGATTCAGGTAGATGCATAGCATTAAGCGCTTCTGCATAGCGCAATAGTAATGGGTCAATTGTAGTTTTAGCTTTTAGCAGACTAAGTACTTCTTGCGGGCGATGCTGCTCAAGTAAAAAATCGGAATAAACGCCCAATAAATAACTATCAGGATCACCTAAGTTAATCGCATTTTCAAAATGTTTTTCTGCCGCAACGACATCACCTAGCCGCTCAGCCATTTCAGCCAATAGAGTAAGTACCCAAATCTGAATGTTAGGGTCGGTATCTGGTGTTTGTTCGAGTGCCACTTTCAATTCTTGATAACTATCTTTGGCACGACCGTTCAAATTCCTTACGTTTAAACTGCAAGTTAAAGTTACCAATTCAGATGTTAATGCATAAAGCTGTTCACAGCTTTGCAATGCCTCTGCGTATTTACCTTGCACTTGTAGTATCGTCGCACGGGTAAGCCAAGCCTGGCCATTGGCGCGGTCTAGCTTAAGCACTCTATTTAGATCAGCTAAAGATTCATCAAATTGATGTGTGCTCTGCAACAGCGTTGCTCTTAACACCAAGATATCAATTGGTGGCTGATCAAGTTCCCACCAAGGTGCGAGTGCTGCTTGCGCATAGCCAAGATAACGTGGGTCACCTTCATCTCGCGATTGCTCAATGTAAAGTTTAGTCAGTTTAACAGCAAGTTCAATATTGTTTGGATCTGACGCCAGCCGTGATCGTAAGCTTTTAAACCTCTGTATTGACGCATCAGTAGTCGCTGGCAGCTTCTCAAGTACTTGATTCGGACTACCGGGAATATAAGGCGCTGCATAAGCAGCTTGCACTAACGCTGCCCATAGCAGATACCCAGTCAAATTTTTCAGCATTTTCTATTTTCGACTACATTAGTCATATATTTTTTCTTAACATTGTCAACATAGCACAATCATCTCAATTAGTAAGATTCGAAAAAAAACGGAACCTGAATTTCTTCAGATTCCGTTCAAAATAGTGATTAACTTTAGCGTAAAATTACACTAAATCGCGCCAGTGTTCGGCGAACCTGGAATAGGTGTCAACAAATAGGGAAATACTTCAGTAGATACTGCTGTATTCGCACTTCTAGCGCCGTCAGTAAATGGTGAACCATTGATATCTGGCGCAACGTTGGCTCCACAACCTGTATCAACCATAAGGGCGGCTGTGGCAGCTTTTACGCCAGCTGTACACAAAATGCCTTCCGCAACACGGAGCTCAATGTCCACTACGTCATCGACTGGACGACGACCGTTCGGGAAGCCAGCAAAGTCTGTGAGTGTCAATACGCCTAACGGCTGTTGTGCGGCTAGCGGAGTAGGTGGGGTTGCGGTGTTGAGGCGAAGCATCTCGCCTGGCTTCACATTTGCTGGTTGATTAAGGCCTTTAATGCCAGTAAGAAACGTTGCCACTAAATCGGTACGAAGAAAAGTTGGCGCAGGCACGCCGAAAAGCGTTTCTATTAGTTTAGGTAATGTTGGCATTAGAATGTAGTCACCAAAATTTTCCACATCATTTTTGGGAATGCTCTTGTTGAACCTATCCTTATCTTTCAAACCGATAACCACTTCATTCACAAGCGGCATACCAAGGCGTGAAATTTGTATATGAGGGCCAACTTCTTTAGCAGATCTAACGTTCTCAGGGTCATCGTTCAATATGCGATTTTTTGGCACGCTGGCTGTTGTCCAACCACCAATTACAGACTCAGTACCATTCGTTAAACAAGCCTTTGGCACTTCCAAGGCAATGCTGGTTACGTTTTTGTCTTCTAAGGAATTGAGCGAGCCTGTCTCAGGCCCTAAAGGGTTTAGATTGAACAAGTCAAATATCTCGCCTACATTAATCACGAATGATTCTTTACGTTGGCCAACAAACACTCTGCCTACTTCGCTACAGCCAGGAATATTAATCTCATAAACATGCTTTGCTGCGTAACCAGCATAGTCCGGAATAGTTTTATTACCTATATTATCTAAAGGCTTATCAAAAACTTTGCTGTTCGTACCTACCTGTGTAATTGGCGTTTTCTCTTTACTACTTTTTTCTTTACCACTGCCATCTTTTGAACTGACTGAACTGATAAAATTGATGGTGTAAGTTTCACGCACATTGGCATTTTCATCATTCACGTTAGCAATACCTGGCGCACTAACAACCAACGGTATTGAAACACCGTCAATTTTTGCATCCTTATTAGTATTGTCAAAACGAATTTGAAAAGTTCTGTCTTCTACTGAGTCACCGTTATTGTCAATTTTAATTTCATACACAGCTCTTGGATCCATTTCAAAATAATTTGGACCACCATAAGGATCTTGCAGCGGTATATAATTAGCTATTAAAGTGACATATCCAGCTCTGTCCGCTTCGTAGCTTGTGAACATATAGAAGTCAGTTCCATCTACTTTCGGGTTTTGTGTGATGAAAGGCGCTTCCCGGTGGCTGGATGCTACTGCGGACAACGAAATACCACCGAAAATTGCACTATTAATGATAGATATACTCACTGCTAATTTTAAACGCTTAGTAATAATCATGGTATTCTCCAAATTGATTGTCTCTCTGCAGAGATTGTTCTAAACAAACTTTATACCTCAAATATTAGGACGTAAAAGTTTGGTTAGATTGAAATTATCCCAAGTACACTTTAGATAATTTTCGTTATCTTGATCAATTGTGGAAGAAGTTTCTGTCTGTTACCGCACGAAAAAAGAAATAGTGGACGTCACGGGCTTTAGTAGATGGCTATTAACTTCCACTTTGTAACTTCTCAAACAGTGTGGGGCTTAGTTAATCAAGACAGTTGTGACGGCGCGTTCTAAAGGTGGCATTTTCTCCGTCGCATGTGGTTACAGTTATCTACTTTCACATGACTCGCTACTACAGGATGACCAGTCAAATGTAGAGTGGAAAACCGCCTTCGTCTGGGAAGAATCTCTTTTTGGGCCTGCATCGACAGCGTTTTTTTTGTGCGTTTCCGTACAGACTCAAGTGATGGGCGCGCTCATCATTGAGCGCAAGCGATAGGACTCAATCACGTCGCTTCTTTTCAACTGAAACGATCCCGAAACGAACCCACAGGAGACTGTAAAGAAAAAAGGATCAAGTCAAAGGCCGCGCGAAGCAGGTGGAAGGGAAAACCAAGGAACTTGCGGGGAAAATAGTGGGCAACAAGGCTTTGCAAGAGAAGGCCAAGGTTGAAAGCCGCACCGGCAAGACTCAGGCAGGTCTTGGGGATCTGAAGAACGACCTCAAGAAAAGCCATTAATCCAATCTCTGAGAGGAATCGAAAATGAACTATGAAAGTCAAGACACGTATGGCATGTACAAAAGCAGCGCTGATAACGGCCCGGGTCCGCGATTAATGGGTGCCAACACGCTTGAAGGAAACGATGTCTACAACACTCAGGACGAAGACCTGGGTGACATCAAGGAAATCATGCTCGACGTACACAGTGGCCGCGTAAACTATGCCGTGCTGTCGTTTGGCGGCTTTTTGGGCATGGGCGATGAACTCTTCGCTGTGCCCTGGAGCGCTCTGACACTTGATACCAAGAACAAGCGCTTTGTGCTCGACGTCGAGAAAAGTAGACTCGAAGATGCACCGGGGTTTGACAAGGACAAGTGGCCCAACATGGCTGATGAAACCTGGGCCAAGGGAATTCACGACTACTACGGCACCAAACCGTACGCAAACGAGATGCCCTTGTAATGCAGTGTCTCCAGCACGAAACCCATTGGCGGCGCGACTTGCTGCGGCAACTGCAGGGCAGGTTATGACATATATCACCACCAATGACGGTGTCCAACTATACCTCAAGGATTGGGGCCAGGGCAGGCCGGTTGTAATGGCCCACGGATGGCCGCTTTCGGCAGACACCTTTGATGATCTTTCGATGGCTGTTGCCGAAGCCGGCATGCGTGCAATCAGTTATGACCGGCGCGGATTCGGGCGCTCCGAGCAGCCGTGGGATGGGTATGACTACGACACGCTAGCCGACGACTTGTCTTCCGTCCTTGAGAAAACCGCTGCAGAGGATGCAACCTTGCTAGGCTTTTCGATGGGCGGAGGTGAAGTCGCTCGCTATATGTCGAGGCACAAGGGGAATTGGGTCAAGCAGGCGATACTTGTTTCGTCTGTTGTCCCTTACATGCTAAAGACCGGCGACAACCCGGGTGGTGTGGCTCAGTCCGTTTTTGATGAGATGACACAAGCGATGAAAGAGGATCGGGCTGAGTTCTGGTCTGAGTTTTTCAAGGATTTCTTTGGCGTCGGAGCTCTCGACCACCCAGTCACCAGCGAAGTCATTGAGTGGGCGCGGTCCATGTCAATGCAAGCCGGACTAAGGCCCACATTGGCTTGCGCCAAGGCTTTTGCCACCACGGATTTTCGTGGCGATCTGTCCGCCTTCAGTGTTCCAACACTTATTATCCACGGCACTGCCGACAAAATCGTGCCAATCGACGCATCAGCGCGCCAGGCAGCACGAGGTATTCCCCTGGCAGAACTGATCGAGTACGAAGGCGCACCGCATGGACTTTTCGCCAGCCACAAAGACCGCTTGATTGCGGATGTTATGAAATTTCTTGCAAGCTGAGACGACTGGACAATCATTATTGCCTGCCATTCGTTCGCTAAATCGCAAAACGTCACTGAACACACACAACAGAGGATATGAAATGAACACGAAATCACCCAACGCTGTTAGCTTTCTGAAGAAAGATCACAAGGAAGTAAAAGCCATGTTTAAACGGTTCGATGGCCTGTCTGATCGTTCACTGGTCAGCAAAAAGAAGGTAGTTGACCAGATTTGCAATGCCTTGATTGTGCATACGCATTTGGAAGAGGAAATCTTTTATCCGGTCGTACGCAAAGCGATCAAGGACGATGACTTGATGGACGAAGCTCTGGTTGAGCATGCCGCAGCGAAGCAGCTTATTGCGCAATTGCTGGACATGGATGCGGGTGACGCGATGTATGACGCAAAGGTCAAAGTGCTATCAGAGCAGATCGAACACCACGTGCGCGAAGAAGAAGACGAGATGTTTCCCAAAGTACTGAAAACAAAACTTAATCTCGAAGACCTAGGCGCTGAGATGCGGTTGCGCAAGGATGAACTTGAGCCGGTTGCTTCCTGATCTGCACACAGTCGCCAACCTATTTCATCGCACGATGCAACTCCATGCGGGCATCGTGGGCGGGGTCCTGTACCTTGATAAGTGTCGGGGGGGGTGGCGGCGTGGCGCACATCGTCAAACGCTCCCATGTACTTTCAGCACAGGCACGCTTCCGCTTCGAAAACGAGAATGAGAATGAGAAGGTCAGTATAGGCTACCTATGATCCGCAGGCATGAACAGTAACCACGAGATATAACCGGCGCCGACTCCACGGCGGGAGCCTGCCGTATTTGGTGAGCCAGCCGCAGTGGATTGTCGGCCCGCCGGCGCCTGACGTTTATAGCCAGCGGCTACTTGCCAGGTTTGAGGACGACCCTGGTCCAACCGTCCACCCGCTAGTCAAACTTCTCATAAGCCTCTGGCGCACGCGACAGAGGCAGTTCGTGCGACACGATCCAGGAAGGCTTGACTTTGTCGTGTTCGATCAGCTTGCTCAACGGCCGGTTGTAGGCTTTCACATTGGCCTGCCCGGTCCCGATGCTTTGCCCCTTGAACCAGAATTGACCGAAATCAAATGCAAGTCGGCCCCTCCTGGCGAGTTTGTCCTTGGCTTGCGGGTTTTCAGGCAGGAATACCCCGACGACGCCGATCCGGCCCGTCGCCTTGACGGTCTGAACGAGCTTGTTCATCGTCAGGTTCGGGACTTCTTCGCGGTGCCTGTTGCAGCACTGGTACCCGACGCACTCGCGGCCGCGGTCCGCACCCTTGCCGCCCGTCAACTCCAGGACGCGCTTGATGCCGCCGCCCTCGGTGTCGTCGATGGGAATCGCGCCCAGTTTCTCGGCCAGTTGCAGCCGGTCCTTCTGGGTGTCGACCACCATCACCTGGCTCGCACCCTTGAGCGCCGCCGAGTAAGCCGCCATCAAACCCACCGGCCCGGCGCCATAGATCACCACGCTATCGCCCGCCTGGACCCCGGCCAGTTCCGTCGCGTGGTAGCCGGTTGGGAAGATGTCCGAAAGCATCACGTAGTCGCTTTCCTTTTCCTCCGAGTCACGCGGCAGCATCAGGCAATTAAAGTCTCCATACGGAACGCGTAAGTAATCCGCCTGGCCACCGCTGTAGGGACCCATGCCCACGAAGCCATAGGCGCCACCAGCGCTGCCAGGGTTGACGGTCAGGCAGTAGCCGCTCAAACCCCTTTCACAGTTGGCGCAGAAGCCGCAGCCGATGTTGAACGGCAGGCAGACTCGGTCGCCGACCTTGATGCGATCGACCCCGCGGCCGACCTCGATCACGACGCCGAGGTTTTCATGGCCGAGCATACGGCCCGGCGCCATACCGGTACGGCCTTAGTACATGTGGAGATCGGAGCCGCAGATGTTGGTGCTGGTGATCTTCACCAGTACGTCGGTGCTGCGCTCGATCCTCGCGTCGGGCACCTCATCAACCGAAACACTGCGCGGCCCGTGGTAAACGAGTGCTTTCATTTTCTTGCCTCCTTCGCCGGCGTGGCAGCGACCTTGTTCTTCAGTTGCTGTTGGACCCTTCCAAAGCTGGAGCGTCAAACCGCGCAGGTCGATCGCGGAATTACGGGCCTTGAGGAAGATCTGCTCGCGCTCTTACAGAACATGCTGGTCGATAAGCTCGCCGAGTTGCTTGACGTTCGCGTCATACCCGGCGCCGTTCGGCTTCATGGCCTCAATCCGCCCGATCATTGCCTTAGCTTCTGTGTGTTCCAGCAGCGCTCCATCCATCAAGGCGTCGTCGTAGGCAGGTTCTTTCATGCGGTACCTCGTTGGTTGCGGGCAGTTGCTACAGTCGGTAATCCACGTTTTCCCGCCGGATAGGGTATACGTCTGTTCGAGACCGTACAAAGGAAGGTCGATGTTTGTGATTCCGGTCGCGCGCTCCACCCGGCATAGCTCACCTCGCGCGAGCGGGCCAGTTCGGCCTCGAAGATGGCATTGCCTTCCTCGGCGAAGGCGGCATCGAGGAGGCCCCGTCTCGCTAAGACCGCGCATCTTTATGTTGGTTAACGCACGGAGCACACCCGGGAAATCGGGTAGGGTGCATCTGTCAGTGGACGGGATAGAGATGTCGGTGCCGGAGCCTCCAGGTCCTTCGATGCGGTCGTGTCTCTCCAAAGCCTCGACCCGGGCAATTCGCCCTAGACGAACGTAGTTTCACCCCCCAACAGACTAAGGAGTACGAATCATGAACAAGCTCATTTGCGTTTCACTCGCCGCCGTGATGGCTACTGCCAGCGGCGCGGCTCTCGCCGGGAAAGACGACATGCACAACGACAAGAGCATGAAGGACAAGGACCTGAGCATGATGTCGGCGGACAGCACGATCGCCAGCTGGCCAAAGGTACCCAAAGAAGTGGCCATGAAGACTATCCAGAAGTACGGCCAGCCCAATGAGGTCACGCCCACCATGCTCATGTGGCACGACAACGGGCCGTGGAAGCACACCATTATCTTCCGGGAAGAAGTCCAGCACGATTTTCCGGTGGCGCATACCGACGTGATGCAGCAGTTCATCGCATACAAGGCGCCGCTCGACAAATATGACGACATGGCGATGTACGACGGCAGCGTGGTCGTCGAACGCACCAATGGCATGATCTCGGCCCGCTGCGACAAGGAAGAAGCGAATTTTCTCGCCATCAACCTGGCCAACGACGTCGCGACCGGCAAGCGTTCCGTCGATGAGGCGCGCAAGTTCTACGCCGAAACAGTGACGAAGCTGATGGCAGGGGAGAAGCCGCCCTACACGCAAGCCCTGCAGTTCAACGTCAGCACCGCTGCGACCGCCGATCCGGATATGCCTGCGACCAGGAATTAGCGCCGCGGAGCCAGCTGCCTGTTTTGCCTAACAGAGATGCGCGTGGTGCGCGTCGTGAGATCGGTGACGGTATGGTCGCCGGTGCGGCTACGCCTGTCTCTGCGATGAAGAATACGGGCGTCGGCCGCGTGTTCGGTATCGCACCGACATCGAAAACATCTGGCGCGCACTCTTCAACGGTCTCGCTATCCGTGCTCCAGGAGTTCTGGGCGCCAGGCGCACGCCGCTGCAACAGCAGCGCTACGAATACCGCCAACGCATAGGTGCCCACTCAACCGGCCAGCACCAGGCATTGATCAGACTTCATGCCGCCGCGGCAGTGGCTGCACCGACACACATTCGAAGCGCTGTGCCGCCGGCGCATAGTCCCAGCGCTCGACCTGCAGCGGCCTTGCTGTGGCGGCGCCAGCAGTCCCTACGGTACCGGCGTCGGCGTCGATGCGGATGAGGTTCACCGAATTGCCGGCCTCGGCCCGCACGCGCTCGCTGACGGCCGTGCCGGCCTGCACCGCCCACAGACGCCGCGGCAGGTCGGCCCATTGTTCGTGCAGCGGCAGCACGAAGGGCAGGTGGATGTGGCCGCCCAGCACCAGGTCCACACCTGCCGCCGACCAGCGCCGCAGCGCGGCGTCGCGGCCGTGCAGCAGGTTGTGCGCATCCTGCGGGCACGACACTGCCAGCGGCTGGTGCACGACGACGATCCGCCACTGCGCCGATGAGGCCTGTTCACAACGTCGCGCCACGCGTTCGATCTGCGCTGCGCTGAGCTCACCGTCAACGTGGCGCCAGCGCCGCGTGGTGTTGAGCGCAAGCACCAGCACCTCGGGATTCTCGAAGTGGGGTTCGAGCTCTTTGCCGAAGGCATGGGCATAACGTGCGTAGGGCCACAGCAGCCGCGCGGCCAGGTTGAACAACGGAATGTCATGGTTGCCCGGTATCGCCACCAGCGCCGGCAGCGCCAGGCGGTCGACGCAGCTGCGAGCCGCGGCAAACTGCGCACGCGTGGCCCGCTGCGTGATGTCGCCCGACAACAGCATCACGTCGGGCCGTTGCTCGCGCACCAGGGCCTCCAGCGCAGCGACCACCGGCGCGCGCTCGGTGCCGAAGTGCGGGTCCGAGACCTGCAGCA
>JAWXCH010000059.1:0-3193 GCA_034440595.1 Planctomycetota bacterium
GAACCAGATCGCGGATTTCATTATTGGCTTCATCACCGTCGACGATGGCAGCCGGAATCCAAACCACCGCCGAGCGAACGGCCGCTACTGCCGCATATTGGACATAGATGCGGGCAATCATCATCTGGCTGACTTGCACAATGCCCATCAAAATCATGATGAACAGCGGCAGTGCCAGGATGAAACTCAGGCTCTGTACGCTGCCGCCCTGATCGCGATGCAGCAGCCGCAGCCGGGCCAGATTGAGCCGAGCGCCGCACAGACCTACCAGCACCCGCAACACCAACAACAGGCCGGCGATCAGCAGCAGCTCTGGCCAGCAAAGTTGGATCGTCGATTGCGGCATGACAGACAATCTCGCTATAGAATTCGCAACGGACCGAGCAAATCAAAACGAACCAAAATCAGCGCCACCAAGGCGCTGGGGGCCAAATCGAGCATCGTCTTCAACGGGCTACCCGGCGGAGAGGCCAATTGTGACATATCGCGCAGCCGTACCGCGCTGGAGACTCGCGACCAACTCTGACGCACCAATTGCCACGCGCCAAACCGCCAAATCAGCAGAATCACGGCGATCGCCGCGGCATTGACAAACGTCCAGAGGAGCACTTCAATCCCCTCCCTCAATCCCAAAAACGCCCCGATCATGGCCATCAGCTTCACGTCCCCTCCACGCAGCTGAAAGAAGACGAAGCAAACCACCAGAATCCCGCCGCACGCCAGCCACCCCAACACGCTCTGCCACAGCCCGATCCAACCAACCGCCTGTTGTACCTGCCGGCTAGCCCAACCTTGATATTCGATCAGGCTGCCGACCGCGTTGATCGCCAGCGCGATCACCATGCCAGGATAGGTTGTCGCGTTAAAAATCATCCTCCAGCGCAAGTCCGTATACGCGGCCAGCGCCACAAAAAACAGCAACAGTCCCAACGACAGAGTCACTCCGGCGCGGTCGAACATAGCATGGTCCGGCCGGTGTCTGATTTACCCTTGCGGAATTTCGATGCCGACATCTCCGGAGCGATCGATAAAGTAGCCCTTGATCGCTGGCCAGCCGAACTTCACCAAAAAGATCAGCACCGGCAACGCAATGACTCCGATGATCAGGATCGTCTCCAAGCTCACCGCGCCTTGTTCGTCGTTGTGGATCTGCGTAAGCAGCGTCCGCAGCGACGGAGTCTTAACTTGCATGAGTTTCCTCTCCTCACAAGTAGGTCAGGCTCTTGCCTGACGAAATAGTTGTCAGTTCACATAAACGGCCAAGACACCAACGTGCAACTCATCTCATAAACGCGAGTAATCATCCGCGGTGCCAACCACATGACAAACGCCGTCATCGGCATGACCACCCCCAGGATCAGCGCATAGTCCAACATCGCCGCCCCTCGCCGTCGCCGGCGGTGTGCCATTGCTGTCTTGCCCAGCAGTGTTTGGGTTGTGTATTTCTTAGCCTTCATGTCAAACGCGCCATTCGAGTACGGCAATTCTCGTTAAAACCGAAGTCTCACGACATCGGCTACGATTTCACTATCTCTATTCTTCACTTCCCATCCGATCCCGACCATAGGCCCCCACTATGGCGAATATACCCCTCCAGCCCCTGCTCGCTGGGGGCTGTGGCAAACGTGGGCCGATTGCCTGTTGCCGCCAGCTCCGCATCCAGCATCCCGTCCGCCTGCTTGCCACGCAATTGGCAGACAAACAGGTCCTGCAATTGATATTGGTTGTTCTCGTCCAATCCAAACGCCTCCGAGATCCGGGTAACTTTACGCGACCCATCCTCCGAGAACCGCGAAAGCTGCACGACCAGATCGATGGCCGAGCCTACCTGCGCCCTGGCCACGTAGATCGGTATTTCAATATCCGACATCAGCGACAACGTCTCCATGCGGATCAGCGCGTCGCGAGCCGTGTTGGCATGAACCGTCGACAAACTGCCGGCGTGCCCGCTGATCATCGACTGAATCAAGTCGAGCGCTTCGCCGGATCGCACTTCACCCACGATGATCCGATCGGGCCGCATCCGCAGCGAGTTGATAAACAATTGCCTCACTGAGAGGCCGCCGCGGCCGAACGAATCGGGCTGCTGAGCTTCCAGGTAGACGCAATGCTGCTGATGGAGCCGCAATTCCGATGTGTCTTCAATAACGATAATCCGCTCTTCTTCCGGAATGGCCGCCGTCAGCGCCCCCAGGAAAACCGTCTTGCCGGTCCCCGTGCCGCCGGAAACCAAAATGTTTTTTCGCAAGCGAACGCAAATCTCCAGAAACTCGCGCGCCTCCGGCGATAGACTGCCAAACCGCACCAAATCCTCCATCGACAGCGCATTGCGGGAGAATTTGCGGATGGTCAGGCAGGTTCCCCGGCGCGCAGCGGGAGGAATGATGGCATTAACGCGCGATCCGTTGGGAAGCCGCGCATCCAGAACAGGCCGCTCGGTGTCGATCTCCCGGCCCACCCATTGCGCAATGTTGTGGACCGCAGAAAGCAGGGCATCCTCGCTGGCAAATCGTACACCGGTCGTCTCAATGCGGCCGCGCCGTTCGACAAAAACCTCAGCATGACCGTTGACCATGATTTCGGTCACGGTTTCGTCCTGCAAGAGTTCGCCAATGGGGGCCAGGAAGTATTCGACACTGGCCTCAAAAATTGCTTCGCGAGACATATAGCTGGCGGACGAGCATCACTCGCCGCTTTCTCCTCGGTGCTTTTTTTCGGTGCTATGCTGCCGCTTGTCGCTTTAAAAAAGTCGGGCGATGCCCGCAGCAAAACATGCGCAACCTGTTCCCTGACAAGACCTTCCAACAATACATCGTCGCCGCCAGAGGACGTTTCGTCAAGACTTTCGACCGGCCTCAATGGCAAACAGTACCCTGGCAGTGTGCTAATTAAACCCCAGTAACCCAAGATTGGACCGCAAGTTAGGTAGAAAAATTGCCAGTTAAGGACGCGATTTTGCCCTGGGGTAGGCGTCACGAAAATAGGTGGAAAATGATTCCTCGAGCAAATCCCGTAGAGTTATGGATTTCACCCTTTGATAGACCCGTGCTTTAGCATGGGTTACGGCTGCGAAATGTGGCTCTTCGCCCGAGCCGGGGGAAGGACAGAGGATTTTGTGGCTGGTGTACCCTGGCATAAATGCCAGGTCTATTAGTGGCAATCAAATCACGTTCGTGCTTACCTACAAATAGGA
>JAWXCH010000060.1:0-10932 GCA_034440595.1 Planctomycetota bacterium
TCGTAATACGGACCAAACCGTCGCGGGCCGGGATAAGCGACTTCATCGCAGCACGGCGTGCCGTCAGTTGCTTGTGTTTGCGGTACAGCGTTCGGAGATGCCGCGCCATCGGTACCATCGATTGTGCGAATGCTCCCTTCGACGAGCCTCTCGCCAGGGGCAAGTGGAATTGAGTTGCTGTCGAGTGATGGAGATGGATTGATCGGACTAGGAAGCGGCAGTTCTTCGGTGTCGCTTAGATCAGTAACGCTTCTATCGGTATCAGATGTTTGTAGATCAATCGCCGGCAACACTGGCCCGGCGTCTTGTGCGCATGCTGACGGGATGCTCTGCATGGCAAGCAGGCAAGTTGCAATCGCAAACGGTATGAAGCTTCGCAGGCGCATATGCGGGTATTGTCAGGCCGGGAAAAGGAGCAGGCAGGCGCGGCAAATTGCGCCGCAGACCACCATCTGCTATGCTAGACAGCCGGGCAGGGTGAGGTCAAGAAAATGCGGGGATTTATGGGGCAGTTGAAACATTTTCGAGCAATTCCTTGGTATTAACGCATAGTTCAGGGCATCTTTGCTTGCGTTTGATCGATCTACTTCTTGGGGGGAGAACGGGTAATGCGTAAAGGAATCGGGATAGCGGTCGGTGTAATTATCTTGCTGGCCATTGGCTTCTTAGTCGGGCGAGTGATTACCAACTTGTCGAATGGATACCGCTACCAGCTACTCGAGGAAAAGAAGTATGGTCCCGTTACCTGGAGGTGCATCCACGAAGAAGTCGGATTTGCGTACCCGTATATGGTGAAGAACGAACTGGAGTATGACGGTCGGCTGATCTACAAAGCAGACGCCGGAGTTAGCCAGAACAACCCTTCGGTACGGGGTGTCGCTGTCAATGGAGGCAACGTAAGCTGGAACGATGGTGAGTACGCCTATGAATTGAAAATTACACCGCTGCCGCAGCCGCCAGTACCTGCTAATAAAGCGCAGGGTGCAGGTCAGAATGGCAACGGTGAGGAGGCAGAGGCCGCTGCGCAGCCATAGAAAACGGCGATTGATGCGGCCTGCAATGCGGCATCTTCCAAGGTCGAAGCCGTTCGGTAATTCACGCGCTCCGCCAACGCGTCGCGGCTAACATCGTTCGACGCTAATCGAGATAGGCCGTTGAATGTGGCTCGTGGTGCGTTCCACGCACCGGGCAGCTGGGGTGCTGGCCACCGTTCAATGATGAGACCGCAATGATGTGCAGCATCAAACGGAATGTACGGTGCGTTTCACGACACCCTACAGGATGTTGGCCCTACTGCGGCCGGCGGTTGCCCGAGGGTTTGCCGATGGCGTGCGCGTCTTTGGGATCGAGTTGCGCAGAGCGCAGATTTTCGCGCTGGATGGCTTCGTATACCTCTTGACGATGGACAGGAACCTCGGATGGGGCATTGATCCCTAGCCGGACTTTGTCTCCTCGAATGTCAACGATCGTGACGACGATATTGTCTCCGATCATGATGCTCTCGTCGCGTTGTCTCGACAGTACAAGCATCGTTCGCTCCTTCTCCAATAAAGCGGCCGACTGGGCAATTCGGCCGCAGATTGACCGGCGTTGACTTGGTTAAATCGGTAGGTTCCGTTACGCGGATATATATGGCGGGATTCTGGCAGGTCGACTAGGCACTGCGACGCATCGCGGTGCGCGGCGTCTGAACGGGGAATTGCACCGACTGGTCACCATTGGCGATCACTTGCCGGCCAAGTCGACGTTCTATATTCAGGACCAACGGAGCCTTCAGGTTCAACGTGATCCCTTCGTCATTCTTTCCAACAATCAGCAACACCTGCGTCTGCTTCAGGTCATCAATCTCCAACGGGGAGATTTCACTGCGCGGCACGCGAAGTTGATACTCGGGCACAAATCGGCGTGGGCTGACCACGGCCATGGCAATCTCAGCGCGCGAGAGGCTTTGCAGCCAGCCAAGTGCGTCGTTTTGCGAATCGGCCAGCAGCACCCAGTGTCGGCAATCTTCCATGCCAAGGATGCCGGTGGGAAACAGCAATACGTCGTCGGCCTCGATCTCTAGTCGCCCAAAGCGTGTCGTGGTTACGTTCATGCCAGCGCCTCCATGCGTGCAAATGCTACCTGCGGAATTTGCCGCGCAGGCTTGTGCTTAGCCTTCGCACTTCGCGGAACCGGTGCCATCTGACCAACTTTGGGCAGACGGTCACACAGTCTCTTCGCGCAACGAAGACTTACTTACGTTTCATCGACCAAAAGCGGGCGCGGGAAGAGAAAAAAGGTTCGGTAAAATGGAGAGACTAAGTCGTTGTCAACGATTGGCATGCCGTCCGCGCGCAAGTCATTACGCCGGCTTGGCAATTCGCGAAAGATAGTCCGCCAAGGCATCCCCCCACGGGCGTAATTCCGGTCCCCCATGCAGCGACGCAAATCGTTGGTACTTCGTGGTATCTAACACACTGTACGCCGGGCGCGCCGCCGCCGCCCCGTATTCGGCCGTGCTGATCGGTTCGATGGTGACCGACATGCCGGCCAGGCGAAAGATTTCCGCAGCAAACTGGTCCCAAGTAACGCTGCCCGTATTCACGACATGAAAGACGCCGTTTGCACCTGCTTCTAGCAAAAATAACAGCGCCACGGCGACATCCTCAAAATAGCTTGGCGTACATCGCTGATCTGCGACAATCCGCAGACGGTCGCGATCTTTACCTAGCCGCAGCATTGTGTCGACAAAATTCGCCTGCGTCGGACGCGATCGTGGGCCATACAGCCCACAGGTGCGGATGATGAGATGACGCTTACTAGTTGCCGCAGCTCGTTCGCCGTCGAGTTTGCTCTGCGCATACACCCCTTGTGGGCCAGTCGGATCCTCCTCGCTGTAGGGGGTGGTGCGCGTGGTATCGGCTCCAAACACATAATCGCTGCTGACCTGGACCAGTGGCAAATCGTGGCGATTACACGCTTCTGCTAGCAAGGCGACGGCGTCGGCATTGATTGCCTGGCAGAGTGCTTGCTCTTGTTCGGCCAGATCGACCTTCGTATAGGCGGCACAGTTAATGACCGCTGCCAGGTCGTGTGATGACAGAATCTGCTGCACTTGATTAGCATTGGTGATGTCGAGCTGCGCACGAGAGAGCATTAGCGCGCGACGTTCGCCGAGAATTCGACCCAGTGCCGAGCCGAGCTGGCCTTCACTGCCAAGAATGGCGATTTGCGTTTTCGAGGGTGCTGGCATAGGACTCTTCGAGTGATCCATTGGTTTGATCGAGGGGTTACTGAACTGGGTCGTCCTATTGTCATTCGTCGCGTCGTTTGCTGCTAGCAGTCAGATGGCAAAATGCGTCAAGTTTTCTGCTTGTAGCGACGATAACGACTGTGCCGCGTATGGATTGCCGTAGTTCGGCGGCAACTTATTCACGCGAACCTCCACGAGCAAATCATGGGCGATATCAACCAGATGCATTTCTTGCGCAAGAAAGTGCCGTTAGTCGACGGGCCTGTCTTGGAAATCGGCAGCAAGAACTACGGCAATACTTCTAGCTTTCGACAGACATTTACCACCGTACCGTATGTCGGTGTCGACCTGGCCGATGGCCTGGGGGTCGATGTCGTTGCCGATCTGACAGCCGGAATCGGCACACTTCCAGAGAATCATTTTGCCCTGGCCATCTGCTGCTCGGTTTTGGAGCATGTCCATAAACCGTGGCTGATGGCAGAAAATATCGCGCGGCTGGTCCGGCCAGGGGGACAGCTTTATGTCTCCGTTCCCTGGGTTTGGCGGTATCATCCGTACCCGGACGATTACTTTCGCTTCTCGTTCCGCGCGATCAAGAGCCTGTTTGAGCACTTTAGTTGGGACCGCGCGTACTACTCGACCACCGTCGACGGAGAATTCTTTCCGATCGACGAAGCCAAACCGGGGGTCGACAACACGCTAGCGATATTCTCCGGCCCGAATGAACAGTCGAAACGCAAGTATCTGCCGTACCTGATGGTCAATATGATTGGTCGGCGACTGGCACAACCGGCCACAAATCCGCGCGATGTTCGTGCGATCAAAGCGGCCTAACGTAGCAGGCATCGTCCCGATGCCGCAGCCTTTGGCGAGTTGAGTTGGTTATAGCATGTCCGGCAGAGCTTGCAGTGTTTAAACTATTCGAGATGTCAACGATTTAGCAATGCGACCCGCACTTGCAAGAAGTTTAACGGCACGGGGACCGTGCCTACTACAATATAAAGGATCACTCCCATGAAACAGGTCGCTGGAATTTACCTGCCCGATGATGAAGCCCACATGCCTGACTATTTACAAAGTTCAGGGGGCGTTTATCAGCCGCGGCAGCTCAATCGTTCGCTAGAGTTTGTCACGACCTGGGATACGGCGGTCGACATCGGCGCGCATGTCGGCATGTGGAGCAAGTTCCTCGTGCAGCGATTCTCGCGAGTCATTGCGTTTGAACCAATGCCACAGATGCGCGCCTGTCTGGAGCGGAATGTCGTCAGCAACCGACTGCATGTCGTTCCGCTGGCGCTGGGGAATGAGCATGGAGCAGTCTCATTTAACTATGACGAGGCGCACACCGGTGCCACGCATGTCGATGCCATGCAGGAAGGCCTCATTCCGCTCGGCAAGCTGGACGACTTCAAACTGAAGAACGTGGGCTACATCAAGATCGATACTGAAGGTTTTGAGCTGAATGTTTTGGAAGGTGCCAAACAGACGCTCATCGCCAATATGCCGGTGATTATTGTTGAGGATAAGTTTCACGGTGTGAAGCACTATGGCCAGAAGCCGTACGCTTCGATCGAATTTTTGGAAAGTATCGGCGCGTCGGTGTTGGAACGGGTTGTCGACGACTTCATCGTCGGTTGGCCAAATGTCGCGGGCAAGGTCCGCAATGTGGCCTCCATGAAGCTTGAGCAGGAGTTTGTGCAACACGTCTCACGCCATCAAAGCGGCGATATCCACGGGGCGCGAATCGGTTATCGCAAGCTACTCCGCGAGAACCCCGGTCATGGTGAAGTGCTGAACATGCTGGCCATTTGCGAGATGCAGCTTGGCAAGATCGGTGCTGCCATCGAGTACGGTTTGCAAGCGATGGAAACACATCCTGCCGAAGCTCGCTATCAGAACACCTTGGCCACGTGCCTGTGGATGGCTGGCAAACGGGACGAGGCGATCGACGTCTTGCAGCGTGCCGTGCAGATTGATCCGCGACTTGTCGAAGCGCACACCAACCTGGGTGAGATGCTGGAGGCTCGCAAGGACTACAACGGTGCAGCCGCTTGTTTTCAGCAGGCGCTGGCAATCAATCCAAGTCAGCCGGTGGCGCTGGCGCGACTTGGTCGACTGCACGCCGCACACGGCTCGGCACAGCAGGCCAGCACGCTCTTCCGCCAGGCGCTAGCGCTACAACCAGACAACAAAATCGCCCAGCAAGGCATCGCGCAGCTCTCAAGGGCCAGCTAGACACAGCACTCATCACGCTCCGCGTGTTGTGTTTTGGGTGCCACTGCTGGCTTGCCCAGCAGTGCTCCTGAATTTGCAACGCATGCTGCGATTTACCTCTCCCGCTTGCGGGAGAGGTCGCGGTATCAGCTGCGGGTGAGGGTGCTCACAAGCCATCGTTGAAGTAGCACTTGGCGCGTTAAACGCAACATATGTATCAATCGCTCTTTCGCGGAGCGAAAGGCGACTGTGGCGGAGCGAAAGGCGACAGAACCGATCATGCGAATCACCTGGATCGTCGCCACTGCTGTGACCGAACGCGACGGTGCCTGGTACTCGCCACTCGCCAGCATGCGGTACCGCGTACTCTCTCCGGCGCGGTATCTTCAAGACGCCGGGCACAGCGTACAATTCTTGCACGTCGATGCAACGACCGATCCGGCAGCATTCGATTCGTTCCTCAGTGCCGATATCACGGTCATCTCCAAGGTCTTTGCCGGCTCCAGTGTCGGGCTGGCACAACGCGCCATTCAGCTCGGTAGTCAGATTGTGCTCGACATCTGCGACGACCACTTTGACACCCCGCAACTGGCCGAGACGTACTTCTCGCTTTGCAAAATCGCTCATCGCATTACCGCCAGCACCCGCGCCATGGCCGAGACGATCTCGCGACGCACCGGGCGGCAAGCCGTAATCATCGATGACCCATTCGAGGCCCCGGCCGGTGTAGCAACGTTCAATCCAGCGGAACCGCTGAAGCTGCTCTGGTTCGGGCATGCGTCCAACTTCGATACCGTGGTGAGCATGCTGCCCGAACTGGCAATGCTTAGCGAGTCCGTGCCGCTGCAACTGGCATTAGTCACGACCGATCAGAACGCTTCGATTGCACAGTACTTGAAACAATTCGCTGCCAGCATTGCACCGCAGCTCACTCGACTGAGCACTGCACTCACTCCCTGGAGCGAGGCGGCCACCTGGCAAGCGATGCAACGCAGCGACATGATCGTTATTCCCAGCTTGCCTGCCGCGAAGAAGCAAGTCAAAAGCCCCAACCGCGCCGTCGAATCGATCCGCAGCGGACGGTTGGTTATCGCGTACCCTTTACCATCCTATGCCGAACTTGCCGACTACCTCTGTCTGGGCGAGTCGATGGCCGATGGCATCCGCCACGCAATGAAACATCCAGACGACTCGCTTCAACGAATCACCGCCGGGCAAGCATACATCGCCGAGCGCTTCTCAATGCGCACTATCGGCCGCGCCTGGGATGCAGTTCTTTCGCAAACCGTCGACTGCGCCGCCGTAGCGTAATGTAGCAGGCACCGTCCCGGTGCCGTTTAGCTTTGGGCAAGTTAGGCGTGAACTCTTTCCGAACGCCCGCACCACAATATGTTAACCCGACGCACCAGCGAGGAAAATTACCAAACGGCGCTGCGCCTCGCTGGCGCTTCGGGTTAATATGTCAAGTACCTTTGAACGCACTCACGCCCCACTCCGCCAGCTTGATTCCCACCAGCACAAGCAGCGGTCCCCAGCGTGTGACAATCCGATCCCAGCGGCTGGTCGGCCGAGCGCGGTACTGCATCACCGCAACAATACCAACCCAGATGAGCACGGCAATCATCGCTCGCCGTAGCATCTCGCCAAAATCCAAGACTAGCGCCGAAATCACGACGACCACCACGGCGACGATTAAGCCAAATCGCTGATCGCGCCGTTGCCGCGCTTCAGCGGTCACCGGAGGATCGATGATCGTTCCAGAACTGGTCGCGTAAGGATTGTCGGGGTCGATCATTTGCCAGCTATCGCCTTTTCGCTCTCTGTTGCCTTTCGCTCCGCGAAAGAGCACTAATTTTATGGTTAGACGTTGCTCTTCAACGTACCATGCCGCTGTAAACGCACTATTTCACGGAGTGAAATGCGACTGTGGGCTGCCTTTTGCCATGCCACCATTCTACAAAAAATCCTCTTGCAATTCTCCTCACAATCACCTAACCTAATAAGTTAGGTGAACGACCGGTGTACCACCGCTCTCTGTTTCCGAAAGCAGCCAATGTCCTTTGTCCCCACCGAACGCGAACTGGAACTGCTCAAAATCCTCTGGGAGATTGGGCCGGCCAGCGTGCGCGATATCCACGCCCGTGTCAGCGAATCCGAAGAGCTGGCCTTCAATACCGTGCAGACGCTGCTGCGGATCATGGACGACAAAGGGCTGGTCGGGCACAAAACGCGCGGGCGGACGTTTATTTACTATCCGAAGTACGATCGGCAGCGCGTTTCGTCGCATTTTTTGGACAAAGTATTCGATGGTGCGCTGGACCAGTTGGTGCTAAGTATGCTGGGGGCAACCGATTCTTCGCCGCAGGAGCTGCGCGACCTGGAGAAGTTGATTGCCGAGGCCCGGCGGAAGAAGGAGAGCAAGCGTTCGTGATGTTAATGGTGTGCCACTGGCTCTGCCAGTGTGAGCTGCTTGAAGAGACGGAGTATACAAATCATTGCTAGAGCCAGATGATACGGCCTGGCAGCGCTGACGTTTGTTCAACACTGGCGGAGCCAGTGGCACACTAAAAATGAAGTGACTGGTCGTGAGACAACACAGAAGGTGGCACTGTAGTAACCTCAAATTATTGTCGGAGCAAGAATCATGCTCACTATTTTATTCCAACTACTCACCGATGCGGCGATCTTTGGCACGCTGTTCATGCTGATCGGCCTTGCCTGTTTATACTTTTGCCAGCAACCGGCCCAGCAGGTCCGAATCATCCAGTGGACCTTCATCGCGGCGCTATTGGTTCCACTGTTGCAGCAGATCCCCGGCGTGCCGCACCTGTCGCTCGGGTTGTGGACGCTTACACGGGAATCACAAGATGAAGCGGTCCCAGTGGTCGCTTCAACGAACGATATGTCAGTTGCAATGGGCGCAGCACCCGTACAGCCAGTTACAAGTTATCCCCCTAATCCGTTAGAACGAGCGTTACCGCAAACGCCGCTTGATGTAGAACCTGTCCCGACAGGCGGAGACGCCCGGACGGATTTCACATCACAAATGCCCCCGGCAAACAGCGAGTCTTCGCCGCTTGAGTTATTACCGGAACCATCAACTGCCGCACCGGCGGTCGTGCCCGTTGACACCGCGCCAACAACCCGCCAGGCATTCTCCTGGCCAATGACCCTGCTCACACTCTACACCGTCGGGGTAGTGCTCTCGGCCGTGTGGCTGATCGTCGGTTTCGTTGCCCTGTGGCGAGTCAAGCGCCGAAGTAAGCCAGTACCTGATCATGTATGGGCACTGTTTGACCAGATTGCTGGTAACAGGCCCGCCAACTGTGTACTGAGAATGTCCGATCAGCTCAAGCTGCCGATTGCATTCGGGCTGCTCCGCCCGACGATCCTGTTGCCGGCGCAGCTCTGCCAGGATGGTTCGCAAACTGAACTGCAACAGTCCCTGGCACATGAGTGGTCGCACGTTCGGCACCGTGATCTGTGGCGGTGGCAGTTGGCCGCGCTAGTGAGCCTGGTGTACTACTACCAGCCGCTGTACTGGGTGTTGCGGCGGCAGCTTCGCCTGTGTCAGGATTACATCGCCGACCAGCAGGCTGCGGCACAGGCCGATAACTCGCTGGATTATGCGCAGTTCCTGCTGAGTCTGGCACAGCTGCGCTATTCGTCCCTGGCGCTCGGCCTGAGCATCGGCGACCGTCGCTCCAACCTGCGCCGACGTGTGACGCTGCTGCTAGAGAATCGGCCGATTGATTTGGTCCCCTCGCGGCGGTGGAATTGGGCGCTGGCACTGGCGGCGATGGTGCTGATCGGCGTGGTGTCGGGGGTGCGCCTGGCGGCGGAAGATCAAACACCAACTGCACCGAAAGAAGTCGCTAAACCAGAAATCGTACCGTCAGAAGTGACCAAACCAGTAGCAACTGAAAAATACAGCCCAGAAGTCCCCGCAAAGAAGGTCGATGCGGGGCCGTTTCGATTCTCTGCCGAGGCGATTCGCCTGGCGCACGAGACCGCCGCGGCTCAGTTGGCCAAACGAGGTGACATGAAGAGCCGCCGCCCACCAGGGCTGGGACCGCTTGATACACCTGAACAGGTGCAGCAAGCGGCAAAGAAGGCGCTGGCTGACTTAAAGCATGCGGTGGAAGAAGCTCGGAAGAACCCGCCGCCGGTATCAAAAACTATGACCTACGAAGAGGTCGTTCGCGATCGAAAACTTCGCGAAAAGAAGTTGGAGGAGGGGGAGGTGGAACCTCCTCTGCCACGGAGTCCTGTGCAAACGGCGAGTGATCGGCTTCGTTATCTTGGCCCGGCCGCGTACGACGTGCTGGTGGAAGGGATGCAGTCGAAGGATGCACAGTTCCTTGCGGAGTGCAGAAGGCTATTTAATGCACGCAAAGGGCAGGCAGTTCAACAACTATTGAAGTGGCTCAATGAGCATCCGGATGCTGGTTGGCGTAGTTTTGCGGCTCGTGCGTTGGGCGAGACATATGATACAAGGGTTGTTCCAGATCTTATCAAGGCTTTGAATGACAAAGAATTTTCTGTTCGCAGGAGCGCGGCAAGTGCATTGGCCGCGCTTCAGGACAAGCGAGCAATCAAGCCCCTAATAGTTTTTTTGAATACATCGAAGGAACTTGATGAGGGAGACCGCAAGGAGCTTCAGCACAATTTGAGTGTGCTTCAAGGCGACGCGGACGAAGAGATGCCCAAGATTCCAATCGAACTATTGCCGGCTCTACAGTTGGCAAACGACGCGGCAACATTTGCCGGCGAGAGTTATGGACGCAAAGAAATCGAGCAGTTGATTCGGCATTTCAGTTATCCAATATATGGGGAAGTTCTCTCTGCATTCAGGTCGTTGCAGGCGATATCGGCGGTTCCCTGGATCATTCAAGCACCAAACTTTGAAGTTAAGTTTGCGGCGCTTGCTGAGTTGTCATCTCCACAAGCAGTCGACTATTTCATCGATAGAATCCAATCTGCCGATGTCGCAGTAAGAGAGCAGGCAATTACCGGCCTGGCTACTGCTGGGCGCTGGGGTGTACCGCTCTTGATAGAGCTATTGGACGATAAAACTCCAGTGAAGGTTGATAAGCAAATTAGAATGAACGCCCTCATTGAGAGCCTCGCTGGCTTGGGACTGCACCCGTCTCGCAATAATTCACTCAGTGGTTCGCGGGGAGATGTGGATGAAGAGATTCAGCGTGCCAAGACGTGGTGGAAGCAGCATGGTGAAGCTTTCATGCGTGGCGACAAAGTACCGAATCCAAAGCTGAAAACATACTACGGTGGAGGGAACTTTGGGGGATTTCCATTTATGGGGATGGGAATGTAGTTAAAGTACCGCAATCTTGACAAAAGTTGTGCAACATTCAAATTGCTGCTGGGCCTGTAAGAAATCTTGTGTCAGCTAGCAGGAAATGGTAGCTATCACTTCCTTTTTCTGACACAGGAGACAGACGCATGGATGCGAGATTACAGCA
>JAWXCH010000061.1:0-7047 GCA_034440595.1 Planctomycetota bacterium
AACACGGCGATCTTCATCGGCGGGTCCAGTGTGGCCGCCGCCGAAGGAGTGCTGGAGGCGGTCAAAAAAACCTTCTTCGGGCCGGTTCGTGTCTCGGTCATGCTGGACGCCAGCGGAGCCAACACGACCGCCGCCGCCGCAGTTCTGGCCGCATTGAAACACGTCAAGGTTGCTGAGACCGAGGCACTGGTCCTGGCTGGCACTGGCCCTGTCGGGGTGCGTGTCACACGGCTACTGGCGATCGCCGGGGCTAGCGTCCGCGTCGGCTCGCGGAGCTTTGACCGTGCCGAGGCCGCCTGTGCAACGGTGCATGCCCGTCTGCCAGATGCGCGACTGACCCCGCATGCCACTGACAGTGAGGCGGAACTGCAAGCCGCGCTGGATGGTGTGCAATTGGTGATCTCGGCCGGTGCCCCAGGCGCGACGACCTTGCCGGCCAGCTCACGTGCTACGGCCAAGAAACTGCGTGTTGCGATCGACCTGAACGCGGTTCCGCCTCTTGGCATCGAGGGGATCGCCGCCACCGACAAAGCGGTCGAGCATGACGGAGTACTTTGCTACGGGGCAATCGGTGTTGGGGGCACCAAGATGAAGATTCACAAGGCGGCTATCCGCAGCCTGTTTGCCAACAACACCAGCATCCTAGACGCCGAAGAGATCTTTGAAATCGGCCGGTCGCTCAAATAGCCTAGGACTCGCCTGTGCTCTATTGGTTTCTTGCCAGTGGAGCAGGTGAGCGTGAAGCAGGTAAAGTATCGTCGGATACCGGGTGGATTCAATTCTCTTTGGCGACACACAGTTGCCCCCCCATTCTGAACAAATCTCGCAATTTCCCGCTGTCCGCTGGTCGCAATTGGCGGAAATTCCCCCCGATTTCTGAATACTGGTGCTGCGTCAACTGGCAAGATTGTGCAAAATTCCGCTCAATTCGCTTGTGTACTATTTCAGCGGTAAGCAGAATAAATTGTCGCTCCACAATCAAGGCAGTCTCGCTGGCGACAGTTCTGAAACCGCGGTTCTGGCAGAGTACACCAGCTAGCATGCGCGGGGTAGTTCCTCATCTAGAAGCAGTGATTATGAAACAACAGGTTCCTCGCCGATCAATCCAGTACAGCACCTGCACGGTCGCTACCTCCTGCGCCCTGCTGCTTGGCGGTTGGTTCGCACCACCAGCAGCGGCAGCGGTCCTTGAGTCCGGCGACGTAGTCAACATCGTCGGACCCCCTGCACAATGGATCATCGGCGATACGGGCATCGGACAGGCCACGATCAATGGTGGCACTTCGAGTTCGCGCAATGTTGTTCTAGTCGGTAATCAGGCTACTGGGGACGGCACCTTGAATGTCGACGGCGTGGGTTCTCAGCTCTACACGCTTGGCGATATCCAGATCGGCCTTAATGGCTTAGGAAATATGACAGTCAGCGGCGGCGCGACTGTCTTCACGAACCAGTACTTGGACGGTGGCTTCACACGTGACGGCATTGTCGAAATCGGCCGCAACGGAACCGGCGAACTGACCGTCACCGGCACCGATTCCTGGGTCAATTCAACCGGTGATGTCCCTGCCTCCATCGGCAGCTTTGGTAACGGAACGCTCCATGTTGAAAGCGGTGCCCGCTTTGCGACAGCGAACAGCCTTTCGGTTGGCGTTGGAGGTGGAACTGGTATCGCGAATATCAACGGTGGCACGCTGGAAATTGCGGAGTTCCTATACCTGGCCAATTCTGATATCGGCACCGCCACGCTCAACGTGACCAATGGTGCGCACGTTTCCACAGGATCCCTTGCAGAGATTGGTGGCTTTGGCAGCGGCGAACTGAATGTCTCGGCCAGCACCATGCAAGTCGGCTTTAACCGGCGCGCTGGTTTCACCGGAACCGACGGTCAAGGAACCGTTCGACTGACGGAGGGTGCCGATGTGATCGTCAACAATTCCGCCGACATCGGTGGCACTGCCGATGGCACGCTAGAAGTCTCAGCCAGCAAGCTCGAAATAGGCGGACAACTGTCCGTCGGGGTTTACTCCGGGGATAGCTTAGGCACTGCCAACCTGACCAATGGTGCCGAAGTCATCGTACACGGATTTCGCGCCGAGGTGGGTGGCTCCGGCGTTGGTACCATGAACATCATCGGCAGCAAGCTAAGCATACCAAACGGCGATTTCTACGCCGGGCTGGACTTTGGCGAGCCGGTCACTGGCAAACTGGCCACAACGGTCAGCATCTCGGCCGGCTCAACGCTGGACGCGGCCGATGATTTTTACGTCGCCTTTGGTGCTCATCAGGCGATCGTTACGGTCACCGATGCCGACACCACGATCAACATTGGCGATCGACTCCATATCGCCTGGGACAACTACAACCAGGGAGTTGCTGATGGAACACTGCTCGTTGGCCGCGGGGCAGTCATCAATGCGCTGGAACTTGCGCCAGGTGAAGGAGATGGCGGGCTGCTGCTAGCCAAATTCGCTGGCGACCAGGCCACACTCGGTTTCATCATTGGCGATGACGGCACCGGTCAGACCGCGGGTGGCTTGATTAATACTTCAAAGTTCAACTTTGGTGCAGGGACGGCAACCTTTGGCCTGACGGTGGACGACGGCACAACTCTGACCATCGGTGATTCATTTACGCTGATCGACTACGCCAACTGGGACAACAAGCTATTCAGCAACATGGCAGACGATGGTTTGTTTGTCGCCGGTGACTACGAGTTCTTGATCAACTATGACGACGACCTTGGCAGTGGCAATCTGGCACTAACCGCCACAGTGGTCTCGGCTATCCCTGAACCAACCTCACTGGCGCTGCTGGCAGTGGGCAGTCTGGCGGCCTTGAGCTTCTATCGTCGGCGACGAGCGGTGTGATGT
Source organism: Planctomycetota bacterium (assembly GCA_034440595.1). GTDB lineage: Bacteria > Planctomycetota > Planctomycetia > Pirellulales > JALHPA01 > JAWXCH01. The sequence goes on from JAWXCH010000061.1 coordinate 2,871, forward strand.
AACACTGCCAAGTTCTAAAATAGGTTGATTGATAGCAGGTAATTGCTGAAATTATCCTGCTCCAGTGCCAGCGAGTGGCAGGGTGGCAGAATGGCAGAATGGCCACCGAAGGAATGTTGGCTTGTCTGCACTAAATCATGATGTGCGACCCATCGCACCGTTATTTCTGTTAGCCAAACCAATCGCCACCACACTCGCCATCAGTTATTTGTCACAAATCTTCTGACATTGGTAATCGCAAAAATCTACCAGTTGTGACCACAAAACACGCCAATTCCCCAAGCTAGCGTCCTCACTATCTAAACCATATTGCCGCATTAAAACAGAATCAACTGGCTGTTCGTCCCCCAAACTGCTAGGCTGACCTACAGATTCGACTGCTCGCTGCAACTGAAAGCGATTTTCGCAGTCGGGAAATACCGAGGCAACCTTTGCGACTCGCTGACTTTATTGTTGAAAATATCGAATCGATCTTGATGGAGTGGGAGACGTTTGCTCGCAGTATTGCGCCTGATAAAAAGATGAATTCGCTGGCCCTGCGCGATCATGCCGGCGAGATTCTGATTGCCACTGTCTGCGATATGCAATCCGCCCAGAGCGCACCGCAGCGTGCAGCCAAGTCGCAGGGACATCGACGCAATGGCGAAAGTGCGCCTCTGAATGGCGCTTCTCACAAACATGCCATCGGCCGGTTAGGTTCAGGGTTTGACCTATTGCAAGTGGTTTCTGAGTACCGTGCCTTGCGCGCTAGCGTACTGCGGTTGTGGCATGAGAACGGTACTCGATCACACGATGACGACGTTGATGACATAACTCGTTTCAACGAGTCCATCGATCAGTCACTGGCCAAGACCATCAGCAGCTATACAACGCGCGTCGATCAGTCGCGCGATCTGTTCCTGGCAATCCTTGGCCATGACCTGCGAAATCCGCTCAATTCAATCGCCATGTCCGCCTCACTTCTCCCGCATCTGGTCGAACCGGCTGGCGAAGCGACTAAAGTTGCCTCACAGATTGCCACCAATGCAAAAGTGATGGCACGGATGATCAGCGATCTACTCGATTACACTCGCACCCGGCTAGGAGCAGGAATGCCTGTCTCCCCAATGCCCATGGATTTGGAAACACTTTGCCAGGAATTGCACAACGAATTCACCACCGCCTATCCGCTCCGGACAATTGCGTTTCGCTCAGAAGGAGACTTGCAGGGCCGCTGGGACGCCGACCGATTGCGACAAGCAATTTTAAATCTACTGGGAAATGCAATCCAGCATAGTACGGAAGTCGCGCTGATTGAGCTGCGAGCAGTTGGCGAAGAGAAAGAAGTCGTTTTAACGGTGTATAACGGCGGCCCACCCATCCCGCCGGGCGAACTGACCAAGATTTTTGAGCCACTCGTGCGCGGTTCAAGCGCCGAACACCCCAAGGCAAACCGTCCCGGCAGCATCGGCCTGGGTTTGTACATTGCTCGCAAAATCGCCGAATCGCACGGCGGCACCCTTGTTGTCACCTCCTCCAGGGAAAACGGAACGTGCTTCACAGCTCGACTTCCGCGGGAAAACGTCCCCCACTCCGGGCCACCCATTCTGGATGAAAAGCAATTTCAAGCGGTGTAAAAGGTGTGAGTTGAACGAGTGTATGGCCGTTTTTTTCGGTCGTTTGCAAACCACCGACCGAACCGCTGAATGTCGCATGGCAATGCTCCCGGCTGAGTGCGGATAGATGCCTGATGTCCCTCTACACGGTTTCCAATTTGACCGGCTAATTACCTGCCGATTCACTCTGCCCCAGCAACTCCGCCGCTTGGAGTGAGCGTGGGATCGATTCGATTGGTTCTAGTTCGGCAAGTTGACTCTCGCCGTTGCCAATGCCCAGCGTGGCAAACTTGCGTGCGGTGACCAGCACGCGATGTTCCATCGAGCCGACAGTTTTGTTATAGGAGTCGGTCGCTTTCCTGAGATTCTTACCGAGGGCCTCCAGATGCTCCCCCATGTCAAAACAGCGCTTGTACAGTTCGCGTCCCAACTCGCTGATCGCCTTGGCGTTTTCGGCCAGGTTTTCATGGCTCCAGCCGTGCGCTACGGCGCGAAGGAGTGCGATCAACGTTGTCGGTGAGGCAATGATCACCTTGTGTTCAAACGCATACTCCACGAGGGTTGGATCATGCTCCAAGGCGGCGGAAAAGAATATCTCGCCCGGCAGAAATAGCACGACGAACTCTGGGGCACTATCGATCTGCTCCTGATACGCTTTCTTGCCCAATGCCGAGGCGTGATTGCGCACCTGCCGGGCATGATCGGCCAACTTGCTGCGTTTCGTTTCGTCGTCCGTCGCGTCGATGGCATCCAGATAAGCGGCCAACGGCGCTTTGGAATCGACGATGATATTCTTGGCACCGGGCAGGCGAATCAACAAATCGGGGCGAATTCGGCCATCCCCAGATACCGCATGGTGTTGCTCTTCAAAGTCGCAGTAATTCAGCATCCCGGCCAGTTCGACCACGCGCTTGAGCTGGATCTCTCCCCAGCGACCACGTGCGGTTGGACTGCGGAGCGCACGAACGAGGTTGCTGGTCTCGGTTCGCAAGTCCTTTTGCATGTCAATCAGTGAGGTGACTTGTTGAGTCAGACCGGAGTAGGCCCCCACTCTTGCCTTTTCTAGCTCTTGAATCTTGACATCGACCTTGTCGAGCGACTCCTTGACCGGTGTTACTAGCTTATCTATTGCCGCCTGGCGTTGTTCCAGGTCTCCCTTGGCCTCCGTCTGAAAAGTTTGCAGGTTCTCTTTTGCCAGTGCTAGAAAGCTTTGATTATTGGATTTGAGTGCCTCAGCAGCGAGTGCTCTAAAAGAGTCGAGTAACTTCGCTTGCGCATCCTCCAGCAAGGCAAGTTTTTCTTGCGATTGCTTTTGTTCCTGTTCTAGCGTTTCAGTGCATTGGGCCAACTTGCGTTCCAGGGCTGTATTGATGTCTTGAAGCTGCTTAATCGATTGGTTGTTCAGAGTGATCTGGGTGAGCCGGATCGCAGACTGCTCTCGCTCGGATTCTACCGCTTGCCTTGCCTGAGCCAGGTCACTAGAAAGTGAAGTTATCTGACCATTCTGTTCGTCAATTCTGCGTTGCGCGGTCGTGCTGGCGTCCTTAATTGCTTTGATGTCAGTCGCCTGCTGCTGAAATTGTTGCTTGGCATTCTGAAATGCCTGTTGGTACTTGGCCAATTCCGTTTGCTGTCCGGTGCAATGCTTCTGCAATTCGCCCAATTCAGATACCCTTGCTGCCAATTGTTGATCGGCAGTCTGTCGCGCATTTTCGGACGTGCGCACGCGCTCCTCCAGCACGGCCAGACTTGCTTGAAACTCGCTTTGTACCGATTGGCGAGTAATGTCCTTGCGCGAGCGAAAAACTAGCAACGTTGCAACGACACCAATCCCTAAGCCGACTAAGACATACAACAGTGGAAGCAGAGCATCCATTATGACCCCTTCAAGAACACAAAGACAAATCAAAAAACCAATCGCACGCCGAAGTTGGCTCCATCATCGTCGCGAGAGTGGCGAAGTGCAAGAAATATCTTAAAACAATGGTTTTGGAGCGAATTCTGTCTCGTGTGTAACGCTTTCAGCGGAACCGGTTAACATGCAAAGATAACCCAGGTTGCGCTGCTGCGCAGCGACGCCTGGGCTATGGAATGTAATGCCTTTGGCATAGGCAGGGCTACGCCCTAGAGAGCTGAAGGGTGAGAGTAGAAAGTAGCGGAACTGGATTCCCGCATTCGCGGGAATGACGGGAAGATCTGGTTTCCCGCATTCGCGGGAATGACGAAGGGCGCGCGGGATGACGATTCTCTGCCGCTTGCGGTTACTTACCCCGCATGCCGGGCCACATCCGCCGCCGCTTTGGTGGGCACGCCCGGTTTGCTTAGGAAGCCGAGGTCCTTCAGCCAGTCGAAATAGCGATCGGTCCAGGTGCCGAATGGAATTCCACCGCGATCGGTGACGCCCCCCGCGTGGACACCGTTGCCGTAGATATGCATTTCCACGTTGGGAACGCCCTTCTTCAGCATGGGGATGAAATACTCGGTAGCCCAGACGGCGTGCTCGCGGTCCCCGGAACCGGCGGAGGCGAGAAAGCTGGGTGGCACATTGCGCGGGATTTGCTTACCGGCGTCGCGATTGAACG
>JAWXCH010000062.1:0-32280 GCA_034440595.1 Planctomycetota bacterium
ATGCTGGTCAGCGCGGACGATAAGAACTGCCCGAGCAGGTTGATTTGGTTTGGTGTTTCACGTCGTTCGGTGCGCGGCAACTCGGCATCAGGCAGATTTAAGGCGCGCTCGACACACTCGGCCAACTTGGGCAAGTTGCGTTGTAGGTCGCCTCGCTCCATGCCGCGGACGGCGCCGATCTGCCGTGGATCGGCCGTCTTGCGTTTGGCAAGTTCGATGATCAGGTCGTCGCGCAGGACACGCTTGGGAGGTGAGTCACGGCGCTCGGCCTCTTTTTCACGCCAAAGCCAAAGTTCGCGCACTATGGCCATCGATTGAATGGATAGCCCGGCGATGCCAGAGACGCGTCGCCAGCGTTCGCGATTGCGGGAATAGTCGACATCGTTCTGCCAGGCTAGCATTTCGTCAGCCAGCCAGGAGAGGCGACCCAGGGACTGTAGCTTAGCGTAGAGTTTGTCGCGCATCGCCTGCAGGTGGCGAACGTCATCCAGAGCGTATTCGATTTGCTGTCGGCTGAGGGGGCGGCGTCTCCAGTCGGTTCGCGTTTCACCCTTTTGCAATTGCTGGCCGAGTAGCTTGGATAGTAACGATCCGTACCCGGCGGGGTATTCGTAACCGACTAACCCGGCGGCGATCTGGATATCGAACATATCGTTGGGGCGTTTGCCGGTGGCATCCAAGCAAAAGCAGAGTTCTTCGCGACCGGCATGTACGAGGGTTTCGTGGCCGGGCTGGACGAGTAGCTCCCAAAACGGCTGCATGTTGTTGATCGTTACGCTATCGATGACGACTAGACGGTCTTCGACGGCGACCTGCACCAGGCAAAGGTCTGAGCGATAGGTGTGTTCGGAGATGAATTCGGTATCGAACGCGATCGTCTTGGCGGTGGCGATTTCATCGCAAAACCGTGCCAACTCTTCGTTCGTGGTGAGATACTCGTACGGCACGCGCTGATTACTGCGAGAGGAGGTATGGATATCGAAGACGCCGGGGGCTTTTCCAGGTTCGGATTCTAACAGAAGTGCCGAGGGGCGAGAAGCGGAGGGCTGCGCCCTAGAGAGTAGCTGGGGGAGAGTAGAAAGTAGAGTTGTTTCACTGGCGCGTCGGGCTACATAGCAAAGAGCTGGTTTCCCGCCAGGGCTTCGCCCTAGAGAGTAGAAAGGAGAGAGTAGAAAGTAGAGCACGGAGGGCACTCTTTCGGCGGAGCGAAAGGCGACTGAAAGCACCCTCAGCCGCCGCTTGGGCGTCGACCTCTCCCGCAAGCAGGAGAAGTTAAAGAGGAGGAACTGGATTCCCGCGTTCGCGGGAATGACGGGGTGAGGTGGAAATGGCGGAGGGACTAAATCCCCTTTTCGTAGATGCGATAGGTCTTATATGGCTCGGCACCGACGCTGGCGATGGTGCGGTTGATCATGTCGTTGTCTTCCAGCGTCCAGCCTAGTTCGGCTCCGGCGTATCCAAACTTAAGAATGCCGACCTCAAAGGTCTTCAGAACGAGCATTTCCGCGATTCCGCGACGACGATAGGGTTCGAGAACTCCCAGTGCAAGCAGGCGTGCAGTGCGGATGCGCTTCAGGTTGTTCCGCAGTTTGAAGAGGCCGATCGGCAGGCCAAAGCGCGTCAGACGGCCGTCCAGGTTCTGAATAGCTTCGTTGAAGTCTGGCAGCGTAATCGAGAAACCGACCGGTTGGCCATCGACCTCAGCCACCAGCAGCAACTCGGGATGCGCGAGGTACCATAGCACCTGAGCCATGTCCTCGAACTCGGCATCGGTCATCGGGACAAAGCCCCAGTTGTCTCGCCACGAATCGAGATAAAGATGTTTGCAGCGACCGATTTCGGCAGAAATTTGATCGCGTCGAAACGAGCGTATGACCACACCACTGCGACTGGCCAGTCGCTCGACACGTGGTCGCCAGGCCTCAATCTGCTGGTTGGGACGAAACCACCAGGCCCAGAGATCCTTGGCCTTTTGCAGTCCCCAACTGGCGAGCAACTGCTCATAGTAGGGAGGATTGTGATTCATCATGACACGGGGGGGCGTGTCGAACCCTTCGATTAGCAGGCCGCACGCATAGTTGGTCGAATAGTCGATCGGTCCGAGGATCTGCGTTCGACCTCGTTTTTTGAGCCAATCTGCGGCTGCGTTCAAGAGCGAGTGAGCGACAGCCGTGTCATCAATACATTCAAACATTCCAAAGCAGCCAGCATTGGTTCCGTGCTGCTCGTTGTAGCGGGGATCGTCGGAGACCAGAATGCGACCGACTACCTGGCCGGCATCTTCGGCTATAAAGAGTGCTGCCGTGCCATGTTGGTAGAACGGTTGCTTGCGCGGGTTAATGAATGCTTTTCGCTCGAGCAACAGCGGCGGGGTCCAGGCAGGATCATTGCGGTAAATGAGCCAGGGAACTCGAACGAAGCGATTGCGGTCCCGGTTAGTGCGGACCTCGGAAATCGTAACGGTCGATGGTGGGCTGCCTATTTGGCCGACATTCACAGACACGGCCAACGCTCCTGGGCGCGGGTCAAAAGGTAAAGGAAGGGATTTTGTGAACGCTCGTAGCATAGGAGTCATCGTGACGATTGGCAACCGGATTTGGCCGAGCAGGTAGCTCACGCCTCATTAGCCAGGGAACGTTCAGTCCAGCAGGAAATCATTGTATCCGGTTCACCTGCAAATGGGCGCGGTATTTTACGCGAATCCGGGACAGCGATTTTGAAGATAGCGTGGAGCAACACAGTCAGGAGTTTCGATTCAGGAACGAAAACAGTTGCATGCAACCAATCAGGACGAGCAGTCACAGCGGAAAAATATCGCGTGTAAGGTACCTCTGCTAACAATGTTCAGTGCTGGCAATGGCTGTATCGGCTGCAAACCCGTGGCCTCCGATTGGTAGATAATGCGGATTATTCTCATGGCATGCTGTGGTCGTTCGCTGCAATCCGTACCTTCAAAGGCGATGATTTTGAACTCCTTAGAAACCGTAATCGGTTCGTTGAATCGTTGTAATCTTGCTATTTGCCCGGAAAAACAGCGGGAAGGAGCCCCTGGCAACAGGCACCCTGCCCATTTCCACCTGGGCAAAACTACCTAAGCCGTCTTGCGTGCAACGCGGCACAGAATAGAATAAGGAGAGTCACTAAAGCATGGTTTTTTAAGAGGGTTGACGCTTGTTAACCGAAAAAGAAGTTTCGACCAGTTGGCGGAATCTGTTCAAGGGTGGCGAGATCAGTGAGGCGACCTTTGTCAAAGCCGAGGCTTTGATCGAGGAATTGCGAGCTGAAAGCCCATTGCGTCATCGCCTGAGTAGCGAGCTGGACGAGTTGCGTCGCCTGGCAGTTGCGAAGTAACGGGTTATTCGCCACGCGATTTGATGGTCATTGGTGCCAGCGGTTGGTGCCAGATGATAATCTATGAGCATTCCTGCTAGCAGAGTGAATTGACGGCGACATTAAGTGGCCGCTCAACTCTACTTGTTCTACGCGCTGCTTTCTGCGCAGTAGCAGTCGGCCTAGGGTGGCAATTCTAAGGCAATTTGCGGCCCGGTTCGCTGAACCGGCAGGTCTTTCTTAATGACACTCCACGGCGGTGGCACCATGCGCTGCTTATCGCATCGTTTTCGTGCTGTCTGTGCGATCGATTCAGAGTCCAGCGCAAAAAATGAAACCCGCGAAATTGCTTTCGCGGGTTTAGTTGATTCAGGCCGATACGTTTTTTTGGCACTCTTCTGAATGACGACAGCATGCTGCCGATCGCATCGCGGTTTAGCGATTGTACTCGAAACCGAAGTTGAAGCCTTGCACGAACAGCGTCTCCTTTGTGTTGTCGTAGGACAACTGCATTTGAGGCACGATGTAGTCTGTTCGATTGGTTGCACGTCCGATTCCACCGACAATCGTGCAGGTGTAACCCATCTGGAGTGAGATGGCTTGTGTCACCTGAATGCCCGTATTGAGGCGAAACTCTCCCAGTGGTGCGAACGTATGTGCTGTATCGGAGTCGTAGAATTCGCTGGAATTACTGAACGGCGAGTCGTTCCCGACCAGTTTGGTCAACCGCCCATCCAGTCGGCCAGACTGGATGTTAACCATTGGTGCGAATCGCGACTCAGCACCGACACTCCACCGACCGACCTGGCGATTCCAGCGAAGTCCGATTTGCGGCCCGACGAGGTTGTTATTGATTTTGGTATTCCACTGGCCGATCTGGTAGACGCGGTCAGGCAGAAAGCTGGGATTAAAACCGTTGAAGGTATACTCATCGGTGAACTGCGAATACCGCACACCGACCAGCCATTCAAGGACTCCGCCGTTGTGGAGCGGGTTCCAGCGGTCGATGTGCATCACTTCCACATTCGACCAGCGCGACCGGTTGGTGACGGTGACTTCTTCAAAGAAGATCGGGAAGTAGGTCAAAAAGTCGCCAAAGTCCGGCCCGACATAGGTATCCAGAATTCCATCCGGCGGAGGAATGATTGGTGGTGGTGGCATTGGATTGGGACTGCCCAGGTCAAAGTTGAACGGCAGCGTATTTCCGAAAACGCCGTTGCCGTTGTAGTCGATATCGACTCCGTTCGGGGCATAAAAACCTTGTAAAGCTCCAGTTGGATCTCCAAACGGAACGGTGACAAACGATGTGCCGATTAGCTCGCTATACTGCTGGTGAACGTGCGCCGTGCTGACCATCCAACCCTTGTCGTCGTTCACGTAACCCAGCTCATAGCGATTTCCCCAGACAAAATCGTTCTCAATCCAGGCGTTGTCCCACGATGCCGTGGAGTCAATAACTGTTGCATTGGCATCAATTAAGCCGTCGTATGCCGGATTGCCAATCGGGCGACGGTGGGGCGAGCTGAATACCCAGGCCGCGCGTTCGTAACTGAAGAATAAACCCTCATTGGCCGAAGGCCCGTCGCCATAGATACTGAGATCTGGATTCGCGAACGGGCGTGCCTCGATCTGGTATGGAATTTCGGCAGGCTGAAAGGGAGTGTGCTGATTCGGTACAGGCGCTTGGGCCAATGCTGCGGCCGCTCCTGCAGTCAGGAGTGCTACCGAGAGAAGCCACGTCCGGGAAATTGTGAACGACATGGTTGAATCCACCTTGGCCTGCTCGAAAAGTTCAGGGCAATTTCAAAACGGAGAAACGCCCAAGTTTTGTCTGTGCCGGTAGTATCGGTATTGCCAACCGTACTAGTTGAGTAAGAACGGTAAACTCTGCCGAAAATACGGATCGTTCCGCTCAATTTGGCAAAGCAGGCAAGATGTGCCGGCAACTAATTCGGCTTTCGTGGCCTGTCTGTGCTGGTTTGGGATGTCTAGGAGGACAGGTGAGGTCGGCCTGGCAGCATGCTAGCGCCGGAGAATCCGCCAGATTGCCATTTTTTCGCTAGCGTGGAGTCGGCTGGCAGGGTGGTAAACGATGGCCGCAACGATCGAGATCCGCTGTGGATTGTCGTATTCTTGAGCAGTAGCCAGATTTGCGGGCCGAGCAGTTGCCCCCATTTTAGGTTCCATCGCTCCTGGTTACCAACGGGCCTTAAACCAGGCAGCGGTCAAACCTCGGAGGGCTTTCAGGTGCTCTTATAAAGGCGATTTGTTGTCCGTGGAATATAGGTCGCATATACTGCTGAGTAGTTTTGCAGTGTCGCTAGCATCGGTCCATCGGGCTGCTGCTCGGTTTTTTTGAAGATCCACAGGGATTGGAATGAAGAGGCTTCTCATGGCAAATTTTCGCTGGTCTGTTGCACTGGTTCTCGTCAGTGCCTTTTTAGTTGGTGCGCAGTTGCCCGCATTTGCAAAAGCACCTGAAGAGGTAAAAAATAAGGCCAAGCCCGCTGCAAAGGTTGATCTGGCGGGAAAAAAAGCAAAGGAGAAGGGCGCCGAGAAGAAAGGCAAGTTCCTGCGAGTGGTGCAGACCGATGGGGGCGATCCGGTCGCCATGGAGACTTCAGTTGCTCGCTACGTTGGTAAGGGCGGGAAAGATGGAGTGAGTGTCGAACTGATCAGCGCCGTTCATATTGGCGAGGCCAGCTACTATACGCAGCTCAATAAGCTCTTCAGCGATTACGACGCATTGCTGTATGAACTTGTAGCGCCTGAGGGAACCAAGGTCCCCAAGGGAGGTGGTAAACCAACTGGTTTCGTCTCGGGCCTGCAAAATGGCATGAAGGACATGTTGCAGCTTGAGTTTCAACTGAGTGAAGTGGACTATACGAAAGAGAACTTTGTCCATGCGGATATGTCGCCCGAACAATTTGCCAAGGCCATGAGTGATCGTGGTGAGAGCATTTGGACCATGATGGCCACCATGATGGGCCAATCCATGGCGCAGCAGGCTAGTGGGGAGGCACCATCGGACATGGAACTATTGATGGCGCTGTTCGACAGCAATCGCGCGCTGAAACTGAAGCGGTTGATGGCGCGGCAATTTGAGAACCTGGACACCGTGACGATGGCACTGAGTGGTCCCAAAGGTTCGGCATTGATCGAAGGTCGCAATGAAGCCGCGCTGGCCGTGCTGAAGAAACAGATTGAAGCTGGCAAAAAGAAGATCGGAATCTTTTACGGTGCTGGCCATATGCCAGATATGGAAAAGCGACTGCTAGCGGATTTCGGATTGCGGCCCGAGGGTGAACGTTGGATTGAGGCCTGGGATTTGCGCGATAAGGCTCCTGTTGAGAAAAAGAAGAAGCAAGCGCCTGCATCTGGCAAGAAGGCAAAACAACGCGAGCCAGTCCGTGCCAGCTAGTCCTTGCTGCGTTAGCCGTGTTTGATCACTTTAATAATGCAGTATTTTGAAATGATTTGAGCGGGCAGCGTCATTTGGCTCTGCAGCATAATGCTAGCAGGTACCGGCGAAGCAGCACGGCCGCGTTGCTTTCAACTTCTGCCAGCAGCATGGGCTGAGCTTAATTTGGCGAGCAGCAGCGCTCTTCTATTCTGGAATCCAAACTGACTTGCTGTCATTTTGATGTGCATTGGCCAACCCGCCCAGTTGTCAATATCGAAGGGCGCTGAAAGTTGTGTCTTCTTTGCTTTACAGTTTGGGAAGATCATCTCATACTGAGCAACGCACGACGTAGATCGCTGCTCAGTGTAGGCAGAGACATGGGTGTTCATCGAAGGGAGTTTCGGATGCATCGAATGTCCATGAACGAAATGACCACATTTCGCTGGTCGTTTGAAGAGGACGTTCACAATTATTGCGAAGCGGGTATATCCGCGATTGGTGTCTGGCGGCAAAAGCTCTCTGATTTTGGCGAAGAGCGTGGCCAGGATCTGTTGCATGAGATGCAGTTGCCGGTCTCCAACCTGATGTGGGCTGGGGGTTTTACCGGTAGCGAAGGGCATACGCATCGCGAAAGTATTCAAGACGCCATTGAGGCAGTTCAGTTGGCTGCCGATTTAGGTGCCCCTTGTCTGGTGGTTTATAGCGGCAGCCGCGGCGGTCACACTTCCAATCACGCCAAACGACTTTTGATTTCGGCGTTAAAGGAAATCACTCCCCTGGCGGCAGAGTTAAACGTGCGTCTGGCAATCGAGCCGATGCACGGCTCTTGCGCTGCCGGCTGGACGTTCTTGACCAATCTAGATCAGACGGTGTCGCTGCTGGAGGAAGTGGGCAGTCCTCAACTGGGATTTGTTTTTGACACGTATCATTTGGCCTGGAATCCAGGAGTGATTGAACGGATCCCAAAGCTGGTGGATCAGATTGCTATCGTTCAATTGGCCGATGGCCGGCCGCCGGTCGATTCCGAGCAGATCCGTACGCGACTGGGAGAAGGCCAGTTGCCGCTGGTCGACACCATTGCCGCGCTGGTTTCCGCTGGCTACGCGGGAGACTACGACGTGGAGATTCTCGGACCTGAGTTTGACCCGACAGGTTACCGAGAGCTGCTGCGGCACTCGTCCGAGATGTTTGAACGACTGCTGCAATTGGCGACACGCAGTGCGACAGCGTTTGATCCGACGGTGTAAACGGATGGTTCGTTGCAGGTATTCTGCACTACCGCATTTCAGGAATCAGTTCCAGGCAGACGAGTCGATCTTTGCCACGGATGTACAATAGCCCGTGAGATAGAATCGGTGCGGACCAGGCTGGGTACTCGATCAATCGCTCGCCAGATTTGGGATCGAGCACTCGGACTCTAGCCAACTCTTCGTACTTTTCTGGATTGACCTTCAATAGCAGAAGTTCGCCATCCTCGGTCAGGCAGATAAAGTGATTGTCCACCAGAAGTAGTGACGATCGCGTTAAATCCGGTTTGCTCCACTTCACCTTGCCTGTTTCTGCTTCAATGCATTTCAGTTCTGCATTGGAATGGTGTCGCCCGCTGGAACCGTAGATGTGCCCTCCCACGTGGATCGGCGTGTTAAAATGCGCTTGCATCGATTTCTCGGCGCGTGGATTGGCCGGGTCTTTCCAAACAACGTCGTACCCGCCCGGGCGAACGCTTAACAGCGAACTTCCCGGCCCGTAGGTTTCCGTGATAAAGACCTGCCGCCCAAAGACAATGGGATTTGAGGCGTTCACGCTTTCGAGAAGTTTGGCCCGCCACGGGTAGTGGAAATCGATCTTGCCATCGGCCGGATTAAAACCAAGCAGACCTCCACGAGCAAACACAAAGCACCAGCGGCGCCCGTCAATTGTCGCCAGAGTAGGACCTGCGTAACTGGCCAGTTCGTCGCTAATCTGATACTTCACCTCGCCGGTTCGTTTATCGAAGGCCACGACTCCGCTGCCATCTCCTTTGACCCGATCCAACTGCCCTGGTGGAAGTGCTTGTTGTTTCTCTGGACTACCACCGATCTGTGTGATGAGCAGATCCCCTTCGATGACCGTGGTACACCCAACGCCGAAGAAATTCTGCACGACGTGAAAGTTCTTGGACGTGTCCAGTTTCCAAATGAGCTTGCCGTCGACGACATTCAGACAATGCAGCATCCCCTCGGCACCAAAAATGTACACGCGGTCGTCATCGACAATTGGAGAGCAGCGCGGGCCGTTGTTGTAACCAAGCATGTCTTCGTAGTCGGTCGGATATTCAAACCGCCAGATTTCCTGGCCCGTCTCGCTATTGAAGCAGGTCAGCCGCGCTTGATCGCCAAAGCGATCAAATTGAAACAACCGTCCGCGGCTGATCGTCGGCGCTCCGTAGCCGGTCCCAAGCTGTTTTTGCCACACGACCGGCGGTCCATCCTTAGGCCACTCTTTTGCGATTCCACGTTCGGTGGATTTGCTGTCCGCAGTCGGCCCCAGAAAGAATGGCCAGTCGGTCCCCTGCTTTCGCGTGCCAAGGTCGGGAACTGCCGCCGAACCTGCAGGGCGATCTTGTGTCGTAGTTGACTGTTTCAAAGTCGGTTGCTGGGCAATTCCGCTATACGACCAGGCAGCCAGCGCGACGGCCATTGCCAGCATTAGGCCAGTAATGTAGATGCGTCGCATTCGTGCTCCAATCAGAGAGGATTTTTGGTAAGGGGTAAATCGAGTATCGTATAATAGACCGTCTATGTGCTATCGGCGACAAGACCGATACGATAGTTGATTAGATCCTGCTCCCTTTGAAAACCATGTCGGTGTGGCTGAATGAGCGTTCCAGAAAATGTACCGCTGAGCAAGACGGGAAATCCACACAAGGCCGCTAGTGTGTCGGTGAGTGCCCGCATTCAGATTCCACTTTCTGAGCTGGAGTTCACATTTGTTCGCAGCTCTGGCCCGGGGGGGCAAAACGTGAACAAGGTCAACTCCAAAGCGGTGATGCGCTGGCCGATCGCCAGTAGTCCCAGCATACCGAGGGACGTTCGCGGGCGATTTCTGGAACGGTATGGGTCGCGGGTTTCGACCGAAGGGGATTTGATTCTCACCAGCCAGCGCTATCGCGATCAGCGGCGCAATGAGGAGGACTGCCTGGAAAAACTTCGCGAATTGTTGTTAACGGTTGCCCGCCCGCCGGTTCGGCGCAAGAAAACCAAACCGAGTCGCGCTAGCGTTGAGCGTGGCAAGGTGAAAAAGAAAGAGCACTCTCAGAAAAAAGAGGGGCGCCGCTGGCGGGATGGTTAGTTTGGACGTGGCATAACTACAGCAGCAGATCGGCTACGGCGGTTGTTGCGTCGTCGATGTTATCCCACAGTTCGGCCAGTCGACGGCGAACGCGGCGATCGGCTGATTGCAAAAAGTACCGTCCTAGAGCCAATGAAGATTTGCTGTCGACGTGCGATGTGTTGTGGCCGTTTGTTTGACTTGAATGGTGAACAGCACCATGTGCCGCCTCTGATGCAGAAGCTTGCATATCCCGATCCATCCGATTGAGCACACAAGCGCTGACGTAGATCTCGATCACCGCGTCGGCAATGCGACCAAGATGGTACTGCCGGTCGACGATTGATTCGCGATAGGTTCGCAACAACTTCTCGACGTTCGAGGCAAACAGATGGATCAGATTGCCCAGCTCCTTGGCCTCTGGTTCCAATTCCGCGCTATGGAGGTGAACATCTGGCGACCGAAACAGCGACTCAATCCGCTTGCCGGCGAAACTGCCGAGTCGGCTGAAGTTCTTCAGCGGATGCGACAGCGCCTGAAGCACTCCTTGCAGCTCCATTCCGACTTCTCGCATGCCGACTAACGCGACAAACGCCCGCAGGACATCGTTGGCCCCTTCGCCAATCATGTTGATCCGTGCGTCGCGCATCATGCGCTCAAACGGCTCGTCGGTAAAGTAGGCTTTTCCGCCGTAAATCTGAATCGTGTCGTTGATGATTTCCCACAAGACATCGGTCGCAAACACTTTGAGAATCGCCGTCTCCAGCATGTAGTCCCCTGCCCCGCTATCGATCAGCGCTGCTGTTTGATAGGTCGCCGCTTCCATCGCATAGGTGCCGGCTCGCATGTTGGCCAGCTTTTGTTTGACCAATTCAAACGACTTGAGCTTCTGATCGAACTGCACTCGGCTGTTCGCATGCCGTAAAGCACGCTCGACACAGAACTTTGCCGCGCCGGTACAGCTCGCTCCAAAGGTCGTTCGACCAAAATCTAACACGGTCAGCGCTACCCTCAATCCCTTGCCAACTTCGCCCAGCACATTTTCGTTTGGAACGAACATGTCCTTAAACGCAAGTCGGCTAGTGGCGGTGCCACGAACCCCGCACTTCGACATCCGCGCTTCGGTGACTTCGAAGCCCTGCATGTCGGGCGTGACTATAAACGCAGTGATTTTTGAGTCAGTTGTTCCCTCGACAGGCGTGCGTGCCATCACCGACAGGACCTGCGCGATCGAGCCATTGGTGATCCAGCGCTTCTGGCCATTGATCAAGTATCCACGGCCATCTTCGGTCGGAGTCGCGGTGGATTGCACATTGGCTGCGTCGCTTCCCGCCTCAGGCTCCGTCAGCGCGAATGCACTAATCCATTCCCCCGTCGCCAGCTTTGGCAACCACTGTTGTTGCTGCTGCTCATTGCCAAACAGCACGATCGACCGTGGGCCGATGGAGTGATGAGCGTTGACAAACAGTGCCGTACTGCCGCAGTGTCCACCCAGGATTTCAATCAAGCGACAGTACGAGGACTGCGACAGTCCCCGACCGCCGGCAGATTCCGGTAGACAGGCACCTAGCACGCCGAGATCTCCTAGCCCGCGAATGACTTCGTCGGGAATGATCGCATTACGATCGATGGCCACTGGATCGATCGACTGCTGGCAAAATTCGCGCAGTTGTTCCGCCATTTGCATACCTTGCGAATCCATAGCGGGATCCGCCACGGCAGGTAGCTTGTGATGCAAGTAGCGACCAAAAAAGAGTCCTTTGGCAAAGCCAACGTCCTGCGCATTATCGCCGAGAAGCTCTTCGGCTTCGGAGATCTGCTGTTCGCGAGTCTTCGCACACATGACGCAATTCTCCTGGAGGATGACCGGCAACGCCGGAACCAAATGTTACTCAACCACAGTTCCGGCAAGCATATTTCAATTCGTGCAGGTGTCCTGCCAATTCGCAGGCGCTTTGATAAGGCCACGATTGCCCACCGTTTGTCAGGAGTCGACTTGCCCTTGTTCGACCGCGCAGGCGTGGATCGGCGATTGTTGCTCCCCCGTACGATATCTATATTATTGAGCAACCGGCCAATCAGGCAACGCACGATTGAAGTTCCTCATTGCAATGGTTGTGCGTTCTAGCTGAAAAAGGCCGCGCAATCGAATTTTCCGGCCAGGTTTTCTGGCTTGTGTGGGTTCCCTGCATGCCGCACAAAATGGAGCAGAGTTCTGGCAGAAGTCTGCCAGATAAACGGTTTCCGTCGAAATGTTCCAATCTGGCCAAATCCTACGCTGGCCCGTCAAGCCGAATTAAAGCCATTTGTCAACACTTGGAAAAGTCCCAGACCCCGGCCCGACATCATGCACACAGCGGCCATTGCTTGGTATAATTCCAGTGGCTGTCGCATCGTGCTGACTTCGACCCGTTCAATTCAGCAATGCTATTAGGCTACTGAGGTAATAAATCGAGTTTCCCCAACCATAGACGAGCATCCATGCCTCCACGTCGAAAAGACATTGATCGCATTCTTGCCGAATGGCCCTATCGATCGGGCGAAGTCCTTGCGCGGCTGGTCAAGGCCGCCGATGGCCGCGAGGTGCTGCAAATGCGCGTCGATATGGGGATTTTGCAGCTAGAAACCGAACATCGTCCCGATGGTTCACGCCCGCACGGTGCCGAAACGCTGTTTGAGTACTTGCAAGCGCAGTCGCGGATCGATCCTGATTTTGAACTGAATGCCGAAAGCTGTCAGGAGGCGGATCGGGAGTTTGTGCAGTTTTATCACCGTCGAATTTGCTGGCTGTCGCTGCGGGAATACCGCCGTGCCGTGGCCGATGCGGACCATAGCCTAGCGTTCATGGACTTTGTCCGCGGTCATTCTCCCGACGATGAGTGGACCATGACGCACGAGCAGTACCGCCCGTTCGTTTTGTTTCATCGCGTACAGGCGGGTGGGCTGGCTGAGCTGGAAGAGAACGGTCCAGAGGCGGCGATTCGTGAAATCAACGCTGGCCTGGACCGGTTTCGTGCGATGTACGAAATGTACGACGCTGGCGAAAAGTACGAAGACGACGAACTGGTGGCACGGCTGATCGAACTAAAGGAAAGCCTGCGCGAACATTACCGCGTCGGCCGAACCTTGGACGAACAACTGGCCGATGCCGTGGCCGCTGAGAAGTACGAACTGGCGGCGCAGTTACGCGATCAGATGGCCAGACGGGAAACGCCGTAGCTTCTGTGTGCGAGGATCTTCTTCGCTGCTTGCGCGCTTATCTGGCCTTAATTCGGCAGCGCAACATTATTCGCCTGCCTCGGCGGAGCTGCCCCGGTCTTGTACCAGACGCTGCATCTTAACTATTTTCTCTAGTTGGTGCCGGCACACCGATTTTTGAGCAGCTTCGCGCCTCCATTTGCCCCCCAAAGCTGGCCAAAAGGTTCTCCTGGCAAGATATCCCTATCGCGGGGATTGTAATTCTTGTCCACTAGCTTTTGTAAATTTGTACACTACAACTAGTGTACAAAATAATTCCATTGGCTATAACTCATTGAACGCTCATTACTTACTAAAAAACACCCTCTACCATCCATTTCTTGGCACAGCGGGTGCATTAAGCCTCAACCGTTAACTTGGTTCGCAAAACTCAACAATCATCACGCAAAGGAGTGTGCCATGTTGGTTCTTACCCGAAAGTTGCAAGAGCAGATCCGAATCGGCGACGACATCGTAATCACCGTGCTTCAGGTTCGCGGGCAGGCGGTCCGTATCGGAATCGAAGCTCCTAAAAATATCCGTGTCCTTCGTGCTGAATTGTCGATTGGCGAGGAAGTCATCTCGCTGCCGACTAGCTCACTGCCGACAAGCACGCTGAAGGTTGAGCTCAGTCCGAAGGCTTGCGGTGCAAAGGTCACGCGTCGCAACGTGGAATCGTCTTCATCGTCCAGTCCCCTGGGGGCTCGCCTGCAAGCGCGTCGTCTTCCGAACAACAGGTTTAGCAACATGAGTCGTCCTACGGAACGAACGGAAGCGGCGCTGCTTGCGGCGGTTTCAGCCGGACAATGATTGAGATCGTAATATGGCCAGTTGGCGAAGCAAGATTGGCTTGCTTCGCCGGAACCGGGGCAGCGAGCTGAGTTATTGAGTAGCGATATTGTTACCTAGCGACTATCAGCGGCGTTCGCCTGGCTGATTGGCCCCTGAGATATATAAAAGTTCTCAGACAAGTTTTTCGTGCGATGCATGATTTAGCGTCCATGCCTCATCTAGCAGATTCTATCTGAACTGACCCCAGTAGCCGTGCCAGGCATAGCGCCGGCCTTTGATTGGTTCGCACTGCGCGCCGATCGAGGCCGGCGTGGAACTAGTGGCGGTTTCTTACCGCCGATTTAATTCGCCACCCAGACTACCAACTGGTAGCATGCCTCTACTTGCACTCCCTCACCCGTCGCTGGGGCGACGACCTCTCCCAGCGGGAGAGGTGAGGAGTTTGCAATTGTACCTGCGCGATCACACAATAGGGGTCGTTCGTACATTGGCAAATCTCATCGCACGCTCGCTACAGAAAGTCAACGATGACGCAACCGATTTCATTTCCACCGGGTCACTCAATCCGTTTACAAGACCTGGCTGCCGACGATCACGGCGAAGTATCGCGCGAAGAGGCCGAAGCGCTAACTGAGCAATACGCAGCCGCTTTGGACGAACTGACCTATCGGCTGTATGCCGAGAATCGCCGTGCCCTGCTGCTGGTTCTGCAAGGGATGGATACGTCTGGTAAAGACGGCGCGATCCGAAAGGCGCTCCATGAAATCAACCCGGCCGGTTTGCGTGTGATCTCATTCAAGGGACCGACCGACGAGGAGTCGCGGCACGACTTTCTATGGCGAATCCATAAGGCGGTTCCGGCAGCGGGCGAAGTCACCGTCTTCAATCGTTCGCACTACGAGGATGTCGGCATCGTTCGAGTACACAAGCTGGTTCCAGAAGAAATCTGGAAAAAGCGGTATGACGCAATCAACTGTTTTGAGCAGTCACTCGTCGATGGCGGCACGACCATCCTCAAGTTTTATCTGCATATCAGCCGCAAGGAGCAGAAGGAGCGGTTGCAAGCCCGTATCGATGATCCCCACAAGCGATGGAAGTTTAACAAGCAGGATGTTGAAGAGCGCAAATACTGGAACGAGTACACTGCTGCGTATGACGATGCGTTGACGCGGTGCAATACGGCGGCTGCTCCCTGGCATGTCGTACCTGCCGATCGAAAGTGGTATCGCAACTTTGTGATCAGCAAAATCGTACACGATACGCTGAAGAAGATGGACCCTCAGTTTCCACCCGCCGAGCCAGGGATTGAAGAGCTGCTAATCAAGTAGCAGCTAAGCATCGCGATTGCACAATTGCTAGCGCGATAGCGGCGGTGCTGAATTGAATGGCGACGTGTACTGCGGATCGAACTGCGGGCTAATGGGTGGCTGATATTGCCCTGGCGTCACGACCACCGGTGCCCCCGCCGTGGACTGCAATGGTGCAGTGCCGCTGGTCTCGGAACTGGTCATAGCGGGACCTGCCTGCGGGTGACCTGTCAAAGGGTGACCCGTCTTTGGTGCCGAATTACCTTGGAAAAACTCGCCTGACTGCCCCAGTCCTTGATAGGGGCCAACTGTTTGCCAGTTGGCTGCGGTTCGAGGCTGTCCATCATCGACCGGAACCCGTGGTGCGGCACGTAGTTCGTTCAAGTGCTGCAGCAAGATTCGCCGTACTTCCAGCACTGCCAGCGGATGCCGATGCACGTTCACATGGTCGGCCTGAACAACTATTTGTGATTCCACATCCTCCAGCGAAGCACTGCTGAACTCGACAATGCCGTCGCCGTCGGCCGCCAGTCGGTTGAGGCCCTTACGCGGTAAACGACCGACGACATTGTGGTAATGTGTCCACGGTGCGCGGTGCGCAGCGAGCATGGCAGGCAGTAACGGCGATTCAGGATCGAGCGAATCGATGCTTGTCGAAATGGTAAATAACTTGCTGTCGGTTTTTAATATGTCCTTGTTTTCTTCCAGTAACTGCTGCTTGCGCTGCGTGAACATTGCCGGTAGTGTAATTAGCTTGTTGCCAACGTAGCGTGTGGTGCTACTGGCAAACGAGCTGCCACGATGCGGTGTGCCGATCGTCACAACTCGTTTGACAGCACGGTTTGGATGGAAGAAGAAGGTTTTTTCCAGATCGGTGCGTGCTGTAATGTCGGCCTTGACCAATTGGAACGGTTTGTCGCTGACCAGATTCCAAAAATCATTGCGACTATCCAGCGTCTGCATTCGCGATACGAGTCCCCCCATGCTGTGCCCGACTAGCACCATCTGGTCCATCGCAGGGAGCTGATTTCTTGGATCGACCAGATTTCGCAATTTGGCCAGATCCTCGCGCATTCCGGTTCCGCTGATCCAGAAAGGCTGACCGGTCGGGTACAGGTAGAACCAGAACTGGTAGTTGTCGCGCAGTTCGCGCTGCCCTTGTAGGTCGTTGAACATTTCCATCCAAGTGATCGGGCTGGACCATAGGCCATGTACAAACAGCACGGGAATCTTGTCCGGACGGTACGGTTCGACCATGTAGAGTCCCGTTTTTTCAGACGCTTCTTCTGGACGGAGCAGCCCGGTCGTGGATAGATCAATTTTGGCAAATTCTGGATCGTTCAAAAAAAATGCCAGCGGTGTGCTGAGATCGGTCTCTAGCGGAACGCGCCGGTTGCAGACCTCGATGTCCGTGGCGGTCAAAGGATCGAATAGTTCGATTACCGCGCGATGTTTTTTGACTTCCCCCTCCTGCACGGTCTTGTTGTCATCGTCCACTCGCAGGAACGCCGTCATCGGAAAGCTCAGCACCGGCGGCAAATAGCGATCGGTGGGTCGACCTTCGGCACTCTTCTTGTGTACGGCAATCAGTGGTACGCCAAGGCCGTAGTTGTGATAGCGGTTTTGCAGCCCGGTAATTTCATAATCGGAGACGAACTCAAAGCGATCGAACTCATCATCTTTCCACGGTCCATTGCGGACGATAACCTCAATGTCCCAAGTATGACCTGCCAACTCGATCGAATGATGTGCGCCTGGTCGCAGTTGTCCATGCTTTTTGACGATACGCAGCGAGCTTTCCAGCGCACCATTATAAAGGTCGCAGGCTTCGCGATAGATCGGATCATACGGGTTACGAAACTGAGCAAAGCAAGGATCAAACAGAAACTTATACGCGTGCGCGACGGATGCGCCGTAAAGGTCGACCGCCGCCTCGGGCTTGCCGGAGCTTTCTAATTTTACGCCACCGATATACGCCAGCTCGGCAAAGGCCTGGCACCCTTCCGGAGAAGGATCGCGATTGAGAACCTCCTGAATGTCCTGAAGTTGCTGCTTTGGTTCTTGGGACAGTTCGGCAGTCAGGTTGTACCGACGCAGAAACTGCATCGTCCGTTCCGTCGGCTTCGGGCCGCCACGCGCCATCAGATTCAGGCGGTCGGAGAGCGGGTTGCGGGGAACCTCGCGAACGTTGACCCAGTTGGTAGAGGCGCAGCCCCCGGCAGTGCAAATTAGCAAAATCAACGACACAGCGACCGTCGCCGATGACGGCGCGGCCGAATGTCGCAGCCCACGTATTTCGTGGCTGCGGCAAATTGCCGGTCGATGGTTTGCTAGCATGGCCGAGTGAGTACCTTGCAGACGAATGTCAGTTGAGTGCATCAAGTGCTGACTGGGGCGAACCATACGGCGGTTTTCCACCAAGGTCAATCCCGATCGCTATGCCAGCGTGTGTTTGATGCTATCAGTCGCCGATCGGATTCAACGGCGACTATTCGTTAGGTATCGGCCTTAACGTTCCATTGGCTTCAGAGGAGCGATGCGCGCAGCAACTAGCCTCTGCTGGTGCTATCATCGCGCATAGAAAAACCACTCGGATGGTCAGGGTCAAAACCATCCGAGTGGCACAACTGCGAAATAATTGTCCGTCACGCTAGCACTTCTTGCATCTCAGTAGAAGTTAGCGTGGCAGACGATTCCGCGGGTGGAAACGGCCCGTGGCGGTTAGCGATGCGTCACTCGGTTGCGTAACAGGTACCGCCACGGGTTCGTTAATTAAAGGCTGATGGTAGTCGAGTTCGCCGCGCAGGATTTTGACCTCGCGAGGGGCAGCCAGCCCTAGCGTCACACGGTCACCTGCCACACGCTGCACGATCACTTCGATACCATCGCCAATTAAGATTCGTTCTCCGACTTTTCGACTTAGGATCAACATAGGATTCCCTCCTGCTTCAACTTGTTCGTAGTTCTGATCGTTCGTTTGATGACTTCAATACTGCACTCTTAAAGCAATGCCGATGCCGTGGTGGGATCAAAACTTTAATAAAAATCCAGCGAATCGCTAAGTCGTTGTGAATAATAAGGTTGCAGTGTTTCATGCAAACGGACAGCGGTGGGTTACAATGCCAGATTACCCAGCTTCTGTCTCAAAGTGAGCCGGCTGTCTTAAATCGAGACAAAACGGTGTGCGATTGCCTCAGCTAGCAGTGAATCGCGGTGATTGATAGGGCGAGCAGATTCTGATTGAATAGCGGCGACAAGTTATCGATTACGAACTGCGGTGCGAAAGCGACTAGGTCGGCACATTGGAGAAAGGAACCCACAGGCTTGAATTTTGATCACGTTACTCCGGAGTTCCTCGTTCTCGGCCTCAGTTGGTACGCGGCATTTATCCTGGCGATCACCTGCCATGAGGCGGCTCACGCACTGGCCGCTCACTTGATGGGAGACTCGACTGCGCACGAAGCCGGCCAGGTGACGCTTAACCCGCTACCGCACATCGAGCGCGAGCCGATTGGAACGGTGGTGGTGCCGATCCTGTTCTACTTGATGAACGGCTATGTGATCGGCTGGGCCAGCGCGCCGTATGATCCGGCTTGGGGTGTCCGGTACCCGATGAAAGCGCTGAAGATGGCGCTGGCTGGCCCGCTGGCGAATCTGTTACTAGCAGTGCTTGCAGGTTTGGCACTGCGAATCGGTGCCAGTGCGGCAGGAATTGAACTCAGCGGTTTTGAAGTGCTAAAAAAAGCCGTCGATCATCAACTACCGGCGACTCCAGTGGATCGAATTTTCATGTTTGGCAGCATCGTTTTCATGCTAAATGTGCTGCTGTTCGTATTTAACCTAATGCCGTTTCCACCTCTCGATGGCAGTGCCATCTGGCCGGTGGTGCTGGCTCCGCGGTATCTGGCAGTCTACTACCAGTACTGCCATCAGCCGGCATTCATGATTATGGGGCTAATCGTGGCGTCCAGCTTGCTTGCTAGGGCTTGGATACCAGTGTTCCTGAGGATATGGGATGCAGTTTCGTTCGTAATCTGAACAAATGCTAAACGGAGGTTGAGCCTCGCTTCGGCCAGACGAGCGATTTCTTAGTGCAGCGTGGCAAACTGAGGTTCTTTAATGCACCGCGCGGCGTAGTAGATGCCCATTCCCGCGTGAGCACCCAGTAGCGTCCAGGCGACAATACGATCCCAGCTTGGCGGCTGCCTTAGTAGAAAAGTTGCGGTGGCCAAAAAGAGCATATGGTCCGCAAACAAGATGCCCCACCACAGATTTCCATGCGTTTTGCGAAATCCTGACTCAATAAACAGCGCGAACATGGCCAGAGCGACCAACAGGACCAACCAGCATAAGACAAAGCCGATGTCTTTAGCGGCTGATTCGCAGTATCGCGCTGCAACATAGAGTGGAAAGGCAATGCCAAGCAGGATCGAGACCGTGATGTTAGGGGACCACAGTTTCCAAAGATGTAGCGGATCCCACACGATGGAGGAACTGCCCTGTTCGAGGATTTCTTGCGATAGCCGGTCCATCTGCCACCCGAATACCATGAGAGGCAACAGGACGCCAGCAGTCAACTGAGTGATGATATCGACAATCGTCAGGCGTTTAGCTTGCAACTCCTGCCACCAGCGCCAAGCCAGCATGACCGCGTAGATCGGTCCCAGGCAAAACACATAATTTGGCTTGGCCAGCATGGTCACCGACATGACGACTCCGACTGCGGCCATTCGAGGGACCGTCGGGCGAGTGAGCGTACTTAAACAGAGGAGATAGAGGAGGATTGCCAACGGCATGGTGAACGTGGTCGTGGAGTTATGCCAGCAATTCGGTGAAACCTGTCCTAAATAGATGTTGGGCAAATTCCACCAGTTTGGCCACGGCATCGCCACCGTCAGTGCAATGCAAAGTAACGTCAGACCACACCAGCTAATCGAAGGAAGGGTCTGCTTAAGTATCCAGGCGGTGATCAGCACAGTCAAAAATACGCATACCGTTAATAGTGCCGTGGTGGTGTAGACTGCCGTTGCGTACTGGTGATCTGGCGTTATCGTGCCGACGACCCAAAAAAAGAGCGGGTGAGGTAGCTTGGGATTTCCTGTCTGGGCAATCTCCATCGCCAGTTCAATATGTTTCGGCTGGTCTGTATTGAGGGCATCCTGACCAGCATTACACAACCGCCATAATAGCGGCAGTGAAGCCAGCGCCACCAGCGCCGACACAGCGATCAATTGAGGCCAATCCGACCCCGGCGAACGGAGGCTTAGCGGTCTGGCGAGGTCTTCCGGTGTGCCCATTGGTTTCGCTCGTTGTTAGATTGGATCGAGATCAGCTAGTCGCTTACGAGCCTACTCGCTGCCGGATGCTTACTCGTCGGTTACGCAGCCCTCACTGGCACTTTTGACATTCTTGATGTACTTAAACAGCGTGCCGCGAGTCGCCTTATAGGCTGGAGCCTGCCAGCTTTTCTTGCGTTTTGACAGATCGTCCTCGCTCAAGTCCACCTCAAGCAGGTTCTTGCCGGCGTCGATGGTAATCAAATCCCCATTCTGAATCAAAGCCAATGCCCCCCCTTCCTGGGCTTCTGGCGTAATATGACCAACAATAAATCCGTGGGAACCCCCTGAAAATCGCCCATCGGTCAGCAAAGCAACATCCTTGCCCAGGCCGGCCCCCATGATTGCTGAGGTAGGCGTCAGCATTTCCGGCATGCCAGGGCCACCCTTGGGGCCTTCGTAGCGAATAACGACGACATCCCCCTTATTGATCTGCTTTTGCTCTAGCCCGTGCAGCATATCTTCTTCCGAGTCGTAGACCTTGGCTGGACCAGAGAACCGCAGTCCCTCCTTGCCGGTGATTTTGGCAACTGCGCCCCCAGTGGCCAGATTTCCACGAAGAATCTGGATATGGCCGCTGCTCTTCAGCGGCTTTTCGACCGTGTGGATGATCGACTGCCCCTGCTTAAGTCCAGGAAGTTTCTCCAGATTCTGCGAGATGGTCTTGCCGGTGACCGTGATGCAATCGCCATCCAGGAATTTCTTTTCCAGCAGGTACTTCATGACCGCCGGCGTACCGCCGATGTTGTGCAGGTCTTCTTGCACCCAGCGACCACTCGGTTTCAGGTCAGCCAGATACGGAACCCGATCGCTCACTTTCTGGAAATCATCGATGGTCAGCGGGACATCGACCGCACGGGCCATTGCAATGAGATGCAGTACGGCGTTCGTCGATCCGCCAAGAGCCATGACCAGGACCATGGCGTTTTCAAACGCGCGACGTGTCATAATATCGCGTGGTTTAAGGTCCATCTCCAGCAGATTGCGAATTGCGGCACCGGCGCGGTGGCACTCTTCGACCTTCAGGGGATCTTCTGCCGGAATAGAGGAACTGTACGGCAACGACATTCCGAGGGCCTCAGTCGCGCAGGCCATTGTGTTGGCGGTGTACATGCCACCACAGGCACCGGCACCTGGACAACTGTGCCGCACTACGTCCTTGCGCGTGGCCTCATCCATTTTGCCGGAAATGTACTCGCCATAGCACTGAAATGCGGAGACGATGTCCAGCGCTTCCCCTTCGGCGTGCCCTGCCCCGGCATGTGTCAAGTGCCCTGGTTTAATCGTGCCGCCATAGACCATCAGCGCCGGGCGATTGAGCCGCCCCATTGCGATCAAGCAGCCCGGCATGTTTTTGTCGCAGCCAGGGAGCGAGATATTGGCGTCGTACCACTGTGCATGCATGACCGTTTCGATGCTATCGGCGATGATGTCGCGCGATTGCAGCGAGTAGCTCATCCCCTCGGTCCCCATGCTGATGCCGTCGCTGACACCAATGGTGTTAAACCGCATGCCGACCAGCCCAGCCTTGACCACACCGCGCTTGACCTCTTCGGCCAGCACGTTGAGGTGCATGTTGCAGGTGTTCCCCTCGTACCAAACGCTGGAGATCCCGACCTGCGCCTTTTGCATGTCCTCTTCGGTCATACCGGTGCCGTAGAGCATCGCCTGCGACGCTCCCTGCGATTTGGGCTGTGTGATACGGCTACTGAACTTGTTGAGAGGACTAGGCATGCAAACGGATCTCCCTGACTCAAAAGAAGGAACTGACTGACCGCCTATGTTATATTCCACCGCCAGCTTTATCCAGCCGAGCGGTTAGTTAAGGGTTCAAACTCCCCCTCTTTGCGACTGGAATTGCCAGAAGTCTAAGTACTGGCGGAAATTACTGAAGTACGTGGAGCGACAGGGTCGATGCTGAGAGGTTCGGGGGATGGACGGTCGAACATGCCGAAAAGTGGCAAAATCCGCCGAAAAGATCCAATTGCTGCCGAAATTCGTAGCGGCTCACCTCGGCGGTCATGGTATAACCGATGGAGCCGATTTTAGTGCATCCTGGCCAGCCGGGTCGACTTCGGTCGCTCATGCAGATGGCCGGTAATCAGGCGGCTGTAAATCCAACATACTTCGACCGTCCGTCGGGGTACAACGACGAATCAGTTCAAGGTAACACATGCTACTCGAGCAAAACCAGCCCGGCTCTGGCACGGATTCCAAGCCCGTAACGTCCGCGACTGCGACTTCGGAACCAGCATTTTCCGGTTCGGTTGCTTCGGCTACGAACGTACGAATTCCCCGCCCGCAAGCAACGGCAGGGGGCAAGATCATTTGGCCGTACGTGTTTTCTGTTGTTGGCCTGCATTTGCTATTGCCGTTGGCTTTTGTCGAGTACCTATTCAGTTGGACCGGCGTGGTGCTGGTGCCGCTCGGCAACTACATTTTTTGCTCAATGGGAATTGGGGCTGGTTACCACCGCCTGCTGACGCATCGTGGATTCACCTGTCCCCGTTGGTTTGAGCGGACGCTGGCTCTTTTGGGAGTCTGCTGCCTGCAAGACACCCCAGCCCGTTGGGTTGCCATCCATCGCCTCCACCATCAGCACTCTGACGAACAACCGGATCCGCACACCCCGCGTGTAAGTTGGTACTGGGCACACGTCGGTTGGCTTTTTGTCGAGAACAAGGAACTGAGCCGGGTATCGACCTATGAGCGCTACGCACGCGATGTCCTGCAGGATCCGTTCTATTTGAGGCTAGAGCGTAATGTCCTCTGGGCCTGGATTTATGTCGCTCATGCAATCCTCATTTTTGCGATTGCGTTTCTGATCGGTTGGGCCTGGGCAGGCGATGCAGCGGGAGGGTTGCAGTTCGGTCTGAGTATCTTGCTGTGGGGGGTCGCTTTCCGAACGATTTACACCTGGCATGTAACCTGGGCTGTGAACTCCGTCACGCACATGTGGGGCTACCGAAACTACGAAACACGCGAAGACAGCCGGAACAATTGGATCTTCGCACTGGCCACCAACGGCGAAGGATGGCACAATAATCACCACGCGCAGCCGCGAGCCGCGGCGCACGGGCACAAATGGTGGGAGTTGGACATTACCTTTCTCACCATCTGCCTGTGGGAGAAAATAGGCCTGGTCAAGAATGTCGTGCGACCAAAGGCCGTGACGGTTATTGAGAACGTTGAATAAGCTAGCCCGCTTGCTGCCCGATACACCTGCCATGCATCCCCCAAAATTTCTCTACTTCGACCTGGGCAACGTCCTGGTCAATTTTGATCATCAGCTTGGTGCCCGTCAAATGGCCGAAGTGGCCGGCATCTCAATGGAGCAGGTCTGGAAGCTGGTGTTTGAGGGGGATTTGTTGGCACGGTTTGAACGTGGCCAGATCTCGCGGCAGGAGTTTCACGACGCGTTCTGTCAGTCAACCGGTAGCACTGCCCTGCTCGACCGATTGGAACATGCCGGCAGCAGCATCTTTGAGATGAATCACGCGATGCTGCCGATTGTGGCCAAGTTAGAGGACGCGGGGCAGCGGCTCGGTATCCTTTCCAATATCAGCGAGAGCCACTGGAATTACGTGCAGCAGCACTACTCAGGGATTTTTCCAGGTGCATTCGATGTACTGGCACTGAGCTTTCAGATTGGCAGTACCAAGCCCGACCGATCGATTTACGTTGAGGCAGCGCGGCTGGCCGGTGTTTCGCCGGGCGATATCTTTTACTGTGATGATATACAGGCCAATGTCGATGGGGCGCTGGACGCCGGTTTTGATGCGGTGCTGTTTACGACTGCCGCCGACTATGCGCAAGAGCTGGCCAAACGTGGTGTGCGGTTCAATTATTAGAACCGTGGCCACAGCTTGCCGGTTTCTCACCCCTCTTCCCTGCACGGCGCGGTGTACTATCATTGCATTGACGGGATACCGGATCGGTTAAGTTCTTGCTGGGAGATTTCCATGAATCGTTTTTTATGGCGACGGCCTATGAGAGAGTCTTTTTACGTGTTTGCTATACTGGCAATCTCTGCCGCAATTGATATCCCGACTGCGACTCTACATGCGCAGGAGAATTCAGCAGCAGACACGAAAACACCGAGCGTATCTGAACCGGACAGCGGTTCCACTCAGCCTTCCAAGGAAGTTCAAGCGATGATCACCGCCGAGCAAGGAACTTGGGACGTCGTGATGAGAGTCTTTCCGGCAATCAGCGGAGCAGCGGTGGAGGAATTCAAAGGAACCGAGACGAACCGGCCGATCCTGGATGGGCTATGGCTGGAGTCAACCATGGAATGCAATTTTCTCGGCGGCAAAAAATTCAAAGGACACGGCATTTTTGGCTACGATTCGCTCAAGAAAAAATATGTCGGCACCTGGTACGACAACATGTCCACGGTCGCGGCGACGCTGGAGGGAGAGTTCGATCCCGAAACGAACACCAACACCAT
The DNA here is from genome assembly GCA_034440595.1 of Planctomycetota bacterium. Lineage (GTDB taxonomy): Bacteria > Planctomycetota > Planctomycetia > Pirellulales > JALHPA01 > JAWXCH01. The sequence continues at coordinate 25,165 of JAWXCH010000062.1, forward strand.
GACCTATGAAACGCGCGACGCCAGTGGCCGCGCGATCAATCAAAAACACACCACGGTCTATAAAGAGGACGGCCACAAGTTGTTCACGATTGCGATGCCTGATCCTGAGGACGCGACTAAATTCAAAAAAGTGCTGGAAGTAGAATCAAAACGCCGCTCCTCCGAGTCGAAGGCCGACCCCAAGAAAGAGAATGCCAAGTCAAGCGATGCCAAGAAGTAGCTCGCATTACACTGCGCACGAAACAAGCCGTGCTGTGGCAGCACGGCTTGTGTAGTTTTGTGTCTATAGAATCTAGCAAGACCTAGATGTAGGTGTTGATCAGGTTCTCGATCATTTCCTGGCGACCGCTGACGTTTGGAGTGATCTCTCCCTTATCGAGCATATACTTTTCCAGGGCTTTAAAGCTCTGCTTGCCAGCTTCGATCTCGGCACCTACGCCGCTGTCCCACGAACTGTAACGTTGCTTGACGATTTTGTCGAGTTCGCCATCTTTGCGAATCGCGGCGGCAATCTTCAAACCACGTGCAAAGGCGTCCATTCCGCCGATGTGAGCATGGAATAGATCGACCGGCTCAAAGCTCTCGCGGCGGACCTTGGCGTCAAAGTTCAAGCCACCGGTGGAGAAACCGCCATGCTTGAGCAACACCAGCATGATCTGCGTGGTCAGGTAAATGTCGGTCGGGAACTGATCGGTGTCCCAGCCAAGCAACAAGTCGCCGTAGTTGGCGTCGATCGAACCGAGTACGCCATTCACGGCTGCGTACTCCAGTTCGTGCTGCATCGAGTGCCCTGCCAGGGTGGCATGGTTGGCCTCGATGTTCATCTTGACCTTGTTTTCCAGCCCGCACGAGCGGAGGAAGTTCACGCAAGCCGCCGTGTCAAAGTCGTACTGGTGCTTGGTCGGCTCTTTTGGCTTTGGTTCGAAGTAGAACTGCCCGGTGAAGCCGATCTCCTTGGCATAGTCGACCGCCATGTGCATGAACTTGGCCAGATGGTCCAGTTCACGCTTCATGTCGGTGTTCCACAGGGTAACGTACCCTTCGCGGCCACCCCAAAAAGTGTAACCTTCGCCACCTAGCTCCTTGGTGACTTCGATCGCCTTCTTGACTTGTGCGGCGGCATAGGCAAAGGCATCGGCATTGCAACTGGTGGCCGCACCATGCATGTAGCGGCGGTTGCTAAACAGGTTGGCGGTTCCCCAAAGCAGCTTCACGCCGGTTCGCTCTTGTTCGGCCTTCAGAGCTTTGGCAACGGCATCGAGGTTCTTGTTGGATTCGGCGAGTGTCTTGCCTTCAGGAGCCACATCGCGATCGTGGAAGCAGTAATATGGTACGCCGAGTTTTTCAATGAACTCAAACGCGACCTTCGTCCGATTGACCGCATTTTCGACGTTGTCTTCTGGACCTTCCCAAGGTCGAACGGCGGTGCCTGGCCCGAATGGATCGCTACCCATTCCGCGAAACGTGTGCCAATAGGCCACACTGAAGCGGAAATGATCCTTCATGCTCTTGCCTTCGATCATTTCGCTTTCGTTGTATTCTTTGAAAGCCAAAGGATTCTTACTCTTCGGGCCTTCGTACTTGATCTTGGAAATCTCAGCAAAAGCAGACATAGCGGTTCTCGTGATGGTGGGTAAAGTTCAAACTGTCAGGGTAGTAGCCAGGTAAATGCTACAGCGCGTGCTACGGCGGAAATGTGAACAGCCAAACAGCAGTTTGCGCCTGGCCACAAGCGATCTGCAATCGGTTCGTTCCCCGCCGAATTTAGCAATTTAACTGGCAATCGTCGCAGCGCCAACCGGGTCGAGTTGAGAGAACTTCCACTTAGAGAGCCGGAAGTTACGTCATTTTGCTGAGAATCCAGTCGCCGAATCTCGGAAAAAGCTGCTGGATGGCAAATAGAATCCGTGCTCTGCCGGGGACGACCAGATCAGGCTGCCGCCGCTGGCAAGATTTAACAATTTTCTCTGCCAGGTATGTCGGATCAATCCCCTTGAGTTTGACCCCTCCCCCTGGCTTCATAGCATCGGGAGGCAACTCACTGGATCCTGAATGCTGATAGCGACTGCCGCCGTCAGCGCGGCGAATTGGCCCTGGCGAGACCAGCAGTAAATGAACCCCTTCCTCGGCCAATTCCAGTCGGAGTTGCTGCGTATAGGCGGTGAGTGCAAATTTGCTGGCCGGGTAGGCACCCAAGTACCGACTGGCCGAGCGACCGGCTAGTGAACCGATGTTCACAATTGATCCGCGGCTGGCAAGCAGCAACTTGCTGGCCGCTTGCACGCAGCGGACCGTTGCCAGTAGGTTCAGTTCCAGCAAACGAGTGAATTCTTCGGGGGGAGTTTCCAAAATCCGGCCACGCGCCGAGATACCGGCACAGTTGACCAACACATCTAGTCGGCCTGTTTCAGATTCCACGCGATGGAATAACGCAGTCACCTTATCCGGCTTGGTCAGGTCGGCGACCATTGTCAGCACCTGTGCCGCAGCGATCTGGCTGCGAATCTCCGCCGCGGAAGTTTCCAGTTGCTGAGCGTCTCGTGCCACGATAATGACCTTGGCCTGCTGAGCGGCCCATACTTTTGCCAGTTCCAGACCTAGCCCTCGCGATCCGCCGGTAATCAGGACAACTTTTTGAGACCAGTCGGACATTGGCAATGTTTAGAGGCGATCAAGGTAGAACAAGTGGAACGGGGCCGAGGGTTTTTGGCTAATGCACAGGAAGCTAATATCGCGACCAGCGGTCAAGTAGCCAGCAGCGTGATTGAATCGATTCGCTTGAAATCCGAAACTGCACGGCACCCGTTACTGCGGTACATAGTACCCGATTCCCCAAGGCACCGTAATACTCGGCAAACTGGTCCTTTGACCGTGGCCGTTCGCTGCTGATTACAGCCCACTCTGGGGTACACCAATTGATGAATTCGCCAGGGCTGCTAAGCGAACTGCCGTGGTGCGGGGTAAGCATCACATCGCAATCCAGCCGCGGCCGGTCGAGTAGCGTTTGGACCGCCGGAGGCTCGATATCGCCCGTCAGCAGGACGCGGCGACCGGCGTGCTCAATATTCAGCACAATGCTGTTGGCGTTGTCGCTGCCGTCCACTCCTGCCGCAGGCGGATGGAGCACTTCGAACCGACAGCCCTCCTCCAGGTCGATGGTGTCTCCTTTTGCCAGTGTCCGCAGCGGAATCTCTGCCTGGCGGATCGATTGCCAAAGAACTTGCAGCGGGGGAGAATTCCCTTGCAGCATTCGAGGTGTAACATACACTTCGCTGACGCGCAGCCTGGTGAGCAACTGTGGAACTGCGTTGTAATGATCGATATCCGCATGCGAAATTACCAAGGCGTCAATCCGGCGTATCCCGCGCCAGCGGAGGTACGATTCGACTGCTCTGGCGGCTGCCTCAGGAGATCCGAGCCGGCCAGCGTCATAAAGCAGCGTTTTTCCTCCGGGCGTCTCTATCACAACGGCGTTGCCGTGACCGACGGAAAGAAACGTGCAGGTCAAATCATCTCGATTTGCCGGACCGATGGCGGTCACAGCCACGCCAACCGCAATCCACAAAACAATCGGTCGCCAGCCGGTCAGATATGGCTTCCAGCGTCCGCGGACAACGAGTTGAGCGGCCAGCAATACATAGAGAATCGCCAGCCACCAGATGCCTGGATCCGAAGTCCAAAGAAAGCTGCCGCGCCAATGGGCGGCGCGATCAACCATCCATTCAATCGACCACAGTGACCAATCGCAGCCGGCCGCAAAAACCGTCCCAAGTGGAGGAATTAACCAGCCGATGGTTAACACGCCAAAGCCACTAAGCATTGCCACGGCCACAGGAAGCGCGAGAACAACATTGAGGGCCAAGGCCGAGAACGAAATCAGGCCGAACTGTGCCAGGACCAGCGGTGTCGTCACCAGCCAGACGACAAATCCTACACGTGTCAACTCACAGACATATTTGGCCAGCCAACGACCAGCGCGCATATACCACGGTTCCGTCCGGTGAATGAGCTGTGTTAGCGGATCAAGCTGTTTGCGATCCAGTCTCTGCGGAGCCAGCCACATCAGCGCCAGCATGGCAATGAACGAGAGCTGGGTTCCAGTACGGAACAAGTCACTTGGATTGAGCACCAGCACCACTATGGCAGCAAACGCTAGCGAGTTAAAGCTCAGGCTGCGTCTGCCGAGAATCATCGCTCCGCAGACAATCCAAACCAGCAGCGTCGCGCGAATTGCCGGCGGCTCGCTGCCGCTCAGCAGTGTGTACAAACCAGTGACAACTGCCACGGTGATCATGGCCGGAACTCGGCTTAGCACTCCGGTGTTCAATAGCATAAACAGCGCGGTGGCGAGAATCCCGACATGCAGCCCGGATATCGACAGGATGTGAATCGTGCCGGTTTCCATGAAGCGATCGTACTGGTCCTCGGTGAGTTGCTCGCGCGAGCCGAGCAAGATGGCCGCAGCCAGTCCCGCTTGCTGGTGCGAGAGTTTGCTCCACAAATACTTGCTGCCGGCGGCACGAGCACGGTACAGCCAACGCATGGGGTTCCAGGAATTACCGGATTGAGCAATGGTAACCGCCTCAGGTGATTCACTACGAATCAGCGTTAACTCGCGATTTTTACGCAAGTGAACAGCAAACTCAAACTCGCCCGGATTGCCGGCACGGGTGGGACGTGAAAAATGCCCGAGGACCCGCAAGCGGTCTCCCGCTTCTACATTGAGTAACTGTCCATTCACCGTCAATTGCGCAAAGCCAGAGACATCGATCCACTTGCCTTGGTGAAGCAATTGACAGGCTTGCACGTGAACAATGGTCCGCGATTCGAGTGGCACAGATCGGAGCGGATCAATCGGTGGTGCGGCGCGGAACTCGGGCGTACCGCGAACGTATGCCTCCAGCACCACCGGTTCTGACGTTTCTGTAGCAAAATGGCTCAGATCATTGGCATCATATTCAAACCAATGCGAATGGTGCCGAGCAGCGCCTAGCGTTGCAATCGTCAGGAACAATAATGCCATCTGGCCATAGCCGATGAATCTGACCGGGAATCGCCAGCGGCATTCGCTCGTTGGTGTTGGCTGATTGTCACGATTCTGAAACCGAGCCAGAAACGCAAAGCAAAATAACGACGCTGCACCGATGGCAAGCCAGACCGACACCGACATGGGAACTACTCGGTCGATCGCAATCCCGGTCGCAAATGCAATGGCCGCCGGTACGAGCGGCTGTGCCAGAACGTATGTCTCGGTTCGTGACGGCAGATTTCGCAGCAGCGGTCCTGCTGCATCCTGCCGTGCCGGCTGCCCAGTGCGACCGTCGCCTGCCGCCCGTTTTTGGGCCGTCGTAGACGAATCGATGTTGCTCGATGGACCGTGATTCGTGGACACGTTGCCCCCTCGGTATATTTTAACCAGTTGGCCCTCCGCAGCGTCTGGCGATCAGTCAGCGGGCGGAAAAGGACCTGAAACTGCAACCATCATGCATATTGAACTACCCTATGTCAAAAATTTTTTGCCAAACGGCCCGACTGCGGTTTTCACTGGTACGGTTAACCCCGCCCAAGACTCCGGTTCAAGCATTCAACAAAGTTGGTAAAATGGACCATGTTGATACAATGGACGTAGGGCGACAATCGAATCTTGGCATGTCCAGCGGAAGACACATTCAAATCGACGGACGGGGGTGCAGATGAACAATCAAACCGAGAGCGTCGATATTCGGTGTAAGCACTGTCGGCATCGTCTGACGGAGCCACTCCCCTACTGCCCGGCGTGCGGTGGTCGCAATAGCGAAATGCTAGGCGCACCCAGAGCGACCAAGACGCTCGATCTCCACCCGGTGCATCTCGTTCCGGCGCAGATTGAAACTACTCGACCGGGCGTGCCAGCGCTTGCCGGCAGTTCTTCCGAAACGACCGAGCAGGAATTCAGACTGGAACCTGCAGCCGAACGTGCAGCCGTGTATTTAGAGTTGCATCATCTGGAAGAAGCGCCGGCCAAAGAGTTGGACCAGGAGGAAGCCCCTCAGCCCCGGTCGTTCAGTCTGGCAACGCTAATGCTGGCGATGACGCTGTTTTCGGTTTGCTTTGCCGTGGCAACCTGGTCACGGTTCTTCGGTATGACTCTGTTCATACTGTCCGCGACAACACTGATTCGCGCGGCCTGGGTCGTCGGCCTCCGGCGCGGAAGGATCTCCTCATTCTCGCACGAGATCACACCGATCCTATTGGGACAATCACTGATCTTGTCGGTGATGTCGCTCTACGTCGTCGGTGTCGTTTGTATCGTATTGCGGCTCATGCTTGGCTCGCTGATTGGTCCGATCGATGTGTGGAACATGTCCGCAGTCGCATCGATTGTCTTCAGCGTGATAGCCATTGTCAGCATGACAGGGATCATGCAACTAATCTGGCCGGCGCAGCGCCAGTAGGAGGCACCGTTTCGGTGCCGCAGCTTTTTGCGAAAGGCAACTATACACCAACCCGACGCGCAAGAGAGGCGCGGCACGGTTTGGTGATTTTCCTCGCTGGCGCGTCGGGTTAGTATGTCGTGTGCGGGTGCGATGATGCTAATTCGCTCTGCGCATCAATCAATTCCCGCTCGGGCACCGGCAATCAAGCTGATGAACTCTTTGTTCGACTTGAATTTTGCCAGGCGTGAAGTGAGCTGTTCCATGGCATCGACATGATGCATGCTGCTAAGCGTTCGCCGCAGCATGGTTACCGCATGCAAGGTGTCCGGTTCCAGCAGCTTCTCTTCGCGACGCGTGCCCGATTGACTGATGTCAATCGCCGGATATACGCGACGATCCGACAGCTTGCGGTCCAGTACCAGCTCCATATTGCCGGTACCCTTGAACTCCTGAAAAATCAGTTCGTCCATGCGGCTGCCGGTGTCGATCAACGCGGTCGCCACAATCGTCAGCGAACCACCCTCTTCGAACAGACGTGCCGTCGCGAACAGCTTTTTCGGAATGTCGAGCGCCTTGATGTCAACGCCACCAGACATCGTCCGGCCGGTATTGCCGACCCATTTGTTGAACGCACGAGCCATACGTGTGATCGAATCCATCAACAGGAAAACGTCTTTGCCCATTTCGGCCAGACGCTTGC